>NZ_JAAVVD010000030.1:0-92216 GCF_018449755.1 Variovorax sp. dw_954
ATTGCAACTGTCGGGGGATCAACTTCTAACGTTCGAGGGCTGTCACGCGTCGACCAATTGCAGAGGTATTTCAGCACCCTGCTAGGGTCGTTCCAGGTTGATTGCGATCTTCTCTGATTGCAATTATCGGGAGGTTTGATCGCGGCAAGACACCCGGATACCGCCATCGCCGGCCCATGAAGCAGACGGACGATGCGGGCCGCAAGTGCGAACGACCCGTCTGATCGGCTATGTTGTAGCCCCCGCAGCCAACTTGCTCAACGACAAGAATGTCCACGCAATACGATCCGTACGACTTCATTCGTAGCCTGACCTTCGAAAGTGCTATCAAGTGGCGGGACCTCTATGGCCCCAAAGTCCATGTGGACCCGAAGGTGGAGCCCTTTTTGCGCCAACGAATCTACCGGTACATGCCGCCCGAAGTCGAAGCGTTGCGGCTCCTTCGCGATCACACGATGCGCTTCGACCACCCCTCGGTGTGGTCGAAGAAGGGCGACAAGTTCGAGGGGTACGTGGCGAAGAAGCTATTTGGTCGCGGGTCGCCATTCGAGCGGATGGCGGTCTACGCGAAGTGCTTCACTTTTCACTATGCGTCGGAAGCGTTTTGGCGAATCAACAAGAACCGGGTACGACTCGACTTCACGAGCCTTCATGACCTGATCCTTTGCTTGCGCGATGCGACGCTCGCAGATGGCGGCGGGCTGCCTCCGAAGCTATTCGTGGGGCGCGTGCGATATATGCAGCCTGAAGCGATTCACGATGCGATCGACGACGAACTAAGCGGGCCCCGCGCGTCACTGAGCAGGTATGCCGCAGAATCCATTCTGATGAAGCGCATCGGGTTCGGACATGAGAACGAGGTGCGAATTTTCTACGTGAATGACGGAGCGTTTGATGGAGACGCGTTGGACGTGAAGTTGCCCGCCAGACCGCCAGTTCGCGGGCTCGCCTTGATTGATCCATATATGCGGGGCGGGCTGGCATTGGACAAGATTAAGAAGGACCTTGCGCCCTACGTGAATGCGCGGCGCTCGGCGTTCAACTTGGACCCCGACAGATAGCAGCACCTCCCGAGGCGCACGGGTACAAGAGTGGCGTAGGTTGCCTTCAAGGCTGACTTGAATTTCCCAGTTGGGCGTGGATGCGCTCCATCTGCTCAAGGGCACGACGCTCCCGTGTTTCGTGCTCCTCCAACAGCTCGGACGCCCGCTCTTTCAGCCGACCGCGAAGTTGTCGGTCGCGGGGCGCGGGCGCTCAGGCGACGTCGTGCAGCAGCAGGCCGGCGTTGAGCCCGTCGATGTGCTCGGCATCGACATCCATCACCAGACGGGTTCGCTGTGGCGTCGACCAGACCGTCATGAACTGTATGGGAACGTCGTCCCGGCGGTGCAGCAGGCGCTCGACCTTCAGCACCGCCGAATTCACTTCGACCTGCAGCGCCGCGGCGACGACCGGATCGGCCAGCGCGGCATTCACCTGTTGAACGACGCGGCCCAGATTGTCGCCACCGGCGATCAACTCATAGAGCGGGCGTGAGCGCAGAGCCTCGCGCGTGACCGAAGCCGCCACCTCCTGAGGGATCCAGGCATCCAGCAGCATGACCGGCAGGCGTGATCTGGAGCGCACGCGCACCACGTGGAGGGCGCTCGCGGAAGTGTCGATGCGCAGCGCCTGCGCAACCGTGTAGGGGCAGCGCTGATGGTCGAGCGAAAGCACCTTCACCGTGGTCTCGGCCGACTGCCGGCGCAGATCGTCGACGAATCCGAGATTAAGCAGCTGGTTCGGCGCCGGTTGCTCGGCCGTCACGAAAGCGCCGGCGCCTTGTTCGTTGCGCACCAGGCCTTCGGCTTCCAGGTCGGTGAGCGCGCGGCGCACCGTGATTCGCGACACCGAGAACTGGGTACAGAGCGCGTCCTGCGTCGGCAGCTTGTCGCCATTGCGCAGGCGGCCGGAAACGATCTGCTCCTTGAGCAGGACGAAAAGCTGCCGATGCAGCACGGTGCCGTTGGCAGTCAGCTTGATCGCTCTTGTCGTCATCGACGGCAAGTGTGCCAGCAAAGCCGAATGGTCTTGCCAGCCGATTCATGGTCATGTTGTAATGTACACATACCAAGTTAGGGATCCACCGAAATTGGTCCATCAGGAGACAAGCCGATGAAGTCCGCAGCAGCAGCCCTGCGCGAAAGCGCGCCAACCGCGACCCCCGCCGCCGGCGCCGGCGCCGTTCCAGGAGGCGTTCCGATCTCGACTGCGCGCGGCGGGACCGGGTCCGAATTCACCGCGGCGCAGCGCCTCGACCGCCTGCCGGAGACACGCTTCCATCGGCGCATGGCGGCCATGATCGGGCTCGGCCTGTTTTTCGACGGCTTCGATCTGTACATGGCGAGCGGCGTCATGGTCGCGCTGGCGTCGATCGGCTGGTCGGACATGCAGTCGAACGCCTACTTCGCTTCCGCAGGCGCCGTCGGCACGTTGATCGGTGCCTTCATGTCGGGCTGGCTCGGCGACCGCTTCGGCCGCAAGTTCACCTTCCAGTTCAACCTGGCGCTGTTCGGCATCACATCGCTCGCCGCGGCCTTCGTGCCGTCGATGAACTGGCTGATCGCGCTGCGCTTCCTGATGGGCATCGGGCTCGGCGCCGAGATCGTGGTCGGCTACGCGACCATCTCGGAATTCGTTCCGCCGCGTTCGCGCGGGCGCTGGGGCGCGGTGCTGTTCTTCCTCGCCACGGCCTCGCTGCTGGCCTCGAACGCGATCGCCTACCTCGTCATCCCGACTCTCGGCTGGCGGTGGATGTTCGCCATTGCGGGGCTGGGCGGGCTGTGCGTGTGGATCATGCGCAAGAAGATGCCGGAGTCGCCACGCTGGCTGGAGTCGGTCGGACGCCTCGTCGAAGCGAGCCGTATCGTCGACGAGATCGAGGCCGAGGTCATTCGTGAAACCGGCCGACCGCTGCCGATACCGGCACGGGCCGCGGTGCTGGCACCGACCAGCTTCCGCGCCAGCGATCTCTTCAGGCCGCCGATCCTGCGCTCGACCATCCTCGGCATCGTGTTGAACATCGTGGCGCTCAGCGCGCTCTACGGCTTCATCATCTGGCTGCCGACCTTCTTGATGAAGCAGGGCTTGTCGGTCGGCGCGTCGCTCGGCCACACGACCTTGATTTCCGCCGGCAGCCTGGTCGGTGTCTTGCTGGCCGGATTCATCGCCGACCGTTGGAGCCGCCGCAAGTGGATCGCCAGCGCAGCGGTGGTGGCGGCGGTCTTCGGCTGGTGGTATGCCAATGCCGGTTCGCTCAACGCAACCACCGCCGTCGGCGTCTGCCTGATCGCGGCCATGTACTTCGGTTCGACCGTCGGCTTCTCGACCTATGTGCCGGAGCTGTTCCCGACCGAACTGCGGTTGCGCGGCACCGGCATCTCGAGCGTCGCCGGGCGCGCCGCATCGATCGTCGCGCCGCAGGCCGTCGCCGCGCTGTTTGCCTTCGGCGGGGTCAACGCGGTCACTTACACGATCGTCGCCTTGTTGCTGGCGCAGGCCGTGATCGTCGGATTCCTCGGCCTGGAGACGACGGGCCGTTCGCTCGACACACCGTTCGCCGGTCATTGACCCTTCGCCAACCCTCCGGAAAGAAAAGGAAAAGGATTTCCCATGACAAGACTCGACATCGCCGGCGACGCCCGCCGCACCATGGATGCCATCAAGCAGGGCGGCATCGCGATCGTGCCGAACGACACCGGCTATGCGATGTGCGGCGCCTCGATGGACCCGCTGCGGCGCATCTACGACACCAAGCGCCGTGGCGGCCACAAGCGCAACGCGATGGCGGCCGACCTCGAGACACAGCGCGAGCTGCACACGCTCGACCGCCGCGCCCAGCAGATGGTCGAGGCCATCGTGGTCGACCACGACCTGCCGCTCGGCGTCATCGGCAGCTTCCGTGCCGACCATCCGCTCTTGCGCAAGCTCGATGCCGACGCGGTGCGCGCCAGCACCGCGGTAGGGACGATCGGCACCTTGCTCAACGCCGGCGCATTTCATGCCGAACTGTGCCGACTGAGCCGCGAAGAGGTCGTGCCGCTGTTCGGCTCTTCGGCCAACCTTACGGGCACCGGCACGCGCTTCCGGGTCCAGGACATTCCTGACGAGTTGAAGCGGATCGCAGACGTCACCGTCGACTACGGCCTGCGGCGCTATCACATCTATCGCCGTGCGGGCACGTTGATCAACTTCGACACCATGCAGGTGGTGCGCATCGGCGCCTGCTACGAGCTCATCTCCGGCGTGCTCAAGCGCTGGTTCGACGTCGAGTTGCCGCCCGATCCGGGCGTGGATGCACTGCCGTCCGGCCACTTGAACGAGTTCGCGCTCAAGGACGTCGAATAGACAGGAAGACACATGACCACCGGTACGATTTCCAAGGCGCAAGACCCTGCTGCCGGCAAGCGCCCGCCGGGGCGCGATGCCTCGGCCTGGACTGTGCACGACCTCACCATCGATGCACGCTGGATCCACCCGCTCGATGCCGAGGACCGCGCCGACCTGCTGACCGTGCTGCGCGCCGGCCATCGGCCCGGACAGCCGCTGCTCGACTATCGGCGGCGTGACTTTCCTTTCGGGTCGCGCGTGCTCGCCAAGCTGAAGCGCGCCTTCGAGGACGCGCTCAACGGCCGCGGCGTCGCACTGGTCAAGGGCCTGCCGCGCGAGGGCGTGTCGCCCGAAGAGTTCGAGCTGCTGACCTGGGCCATTGGCCTGCACGTCGGCGTCGCGCGGCCGCAGGACAAGCTGAGTCGGTACATCAACATGGTCAAGGACGTCGGGGCCGATTACCGGAGCCCGACCGGGCGCGGCTATTCGTCGCGCGCGCAACTCGATTTCCATATCGACGGCGCCGACATCGTCGCGCTCAGCTGCTACAACCAGGCGCCCGAGGGCGGCGACAGCATGTGCACCAGTTCCGTCGCCGCCTATCGGCAGCTGCTGATCGAGCGGCCCGATCTGGCCGAGGTGCTGCGCGAGCCGTTCCCGTTCAGTCGTCAGGGCGAGCAGAAAGAGGGCGAGGTCGCGTTCCGCCAGACGCCGATCTACGACCTGCGCGGCGACAACGTCTTCTGCGGCTGGAACCGCAATCGCGTGATCAACGGCGCCAGGCTGCCGAACGCGCCCGAGATCAGCGCCACGCAGCACGAGGCGATGGACTCCCTCGACGAGATCCTGCGCCGTCCGAATCTGATGTACCTCATGCGTCTGGAAGCCGGCGACCTGCAGTTGCTGAGCAATCACACGGCGCTCCATTCACGCACCGAGTTCCGCGACGACGAGGCCGAGGACAAGAAGCGCACGCTCTACCGCCTCTGGCTGTCGATGCCCGACGCGCCGCCGCTGCCGCCTTCGCTGGCCGCCTTCTGGGGCGCGATCGAGCCCGGCATCGTGCGCGGCGGCATCGAGGGGCATCACTACGACGACGCCTGCCAGCGCTTTGACTCGGCGCAGGCCGAGGCGATGGGCATGCGCTTCGATCCGCAGGGGATGGGGCTCTGACATGGCCGGCGAGACCGACGGAGTCCTCGATTCCGAACAACAGACAGCCGTGCGCTGCGTGCTGATGCGTGGCGGCACCAGCAAAGCGTTGTTCTTCCATGAGCGCGATCTTCCGGCGCCCGGCAGCGCCCGCGACCGGTTGCTGAAGCGGGCGATGGGCACGCCCGACGTGATGCAGATCGACGGCCTCGGCGGCGCGCGCCTGGTGACGTCGAAGGTCGCGATCATCCGGCGTTCGGCTCGCGACGATGCCGACGTCGACTACACCTTCGGTCAGATCGACGTCGATCGCGACGGCATCGGCTATGACGGCAATTGCGGCAACATCTCGTCGGCGGTCGGGCCGTTCTCGATCGACGAAGGGCTGGTCGAGGCGGTCGCGCCGGTGACGACGGTCCGGATCTGGAACACCAACACCAAGAAACACCTGGTCGCGAAGGTGCAAGTCGCGAACGGCAAGGCGCGCGTGGCGGGCGACTGCCGCATTCCCGGCGTTCCGGGCAGCGGTGCCGAGATCCTCATGGACTACACCGGCACCGTCGGTGCCGCGACCGGCCGCCTGCTGCCGACCGGCGAGGTTATCGACCGCATCGCGCTGCAGGACGGGCGGGTGGTCGAGTCCACGGTCTGCGACGTGGCGAACCCGTGCGTCTTCGTCGCCGCCGCCGATCTGGGTCTGAGCGGCAGCGAACTGGCGCCGGCGATCTCGGAGAACGCGGTGCTCGTCGCCACCATCTCCGAGATCCAGGCCAAGGTCGGCGAGCGGCTGGGCTTCTGGGCCGACTGGACGAAGATCGACCGGCCCGGCCTGCCGCTGATGGTGATCGTGGCACCGCCGGCCGACTACATCGACGCCAACAGTCAGATCCAGCCGGCCAAGTCGATGAGCCTCCGCGCGCGCCTGGTCTTTCTGGGCAAGTGCCACGACAGCATGGCCGGGACCGGATCGATATGCACGGCGGCAGCGTCGCGCATCCCGGGGTCGGTGGTGCAACGGCATATTGACAGCGCCAACATCGCGAGCGAGTCGCTGCGGATCGGCCATCCGCTCGGCGTCATGTCGGTGCGGGTGGAGGCCGAGCCCGGCGCCAGTGCGGCCGAGACGCGCTACCGGGCGCTCGGGCTGGCCCGTACGGCGCGGCGCCTGATGGCGGGCGAGGTCTACGTTCCGATCGACTGAGCCTCTGCCCCGGACAGTCCTACGGCGCCAGCACGCAGAGCGCCACGATCTCGTCCAGCGAGTCTGCACTCTCCAGCGCCATCACCCGCTCGACGATCCGTTCGGCCTCCTCGGGCCGGATCGCGCGCGTCGCATTGGCCATGAATTTGGCCTTCAGCGCGGAGAAAGGCAGCGGCACGTCCGGAGTACCGAGGCTCGCCGCCTTCCGGCAGCGCAGCCGCTCGCTTCTTGGCGCTGACGGGATGGGTACCTAACCTCACATGCCCTGGACTTCCTCCTCCGAACGCGGCCCTGCGGCGGGGGGCACACGCCGACCGGGTAGCATCGCTGGCCAACGAAACGGCTCATTCGCCCTTGAGCCTCTTGACGAACGCCGCGCCGGTGAGCAATTCCAGTTGCGCCTCCAGGCGAATGACTCGCCCGGTCAAGTCCTCGATCTTCTGCTGCTGAGATTTCATCGCCTCCGCTTGGCGATTCACCTTGTCCTCGAGCTTCACCATCGACGTCAGCGCGCCCCAGACCCTGTCGGTGATCCCCATCTCACGCGACCTTGCGTTGCGCAGTCTTGGACGCCTTTGCTTCCATGGCGGCGATGCGCTGGTTGCTCGCAGCGATGAAGTCGAGCGCATCATCAATCGCCCGGCCCGCGCGATCGGCTGCGGCCTTGGCTGCATCTGCAAGCGTACCCAGATCTGCGTCGGACTCCGACGCTTCGTACGCGAAGGCGCCGCGTCTCATCAATTCGGAGACCGGCAGGTCCAGCCGCTTTGCCTTGGCCGCGATCGCTCGCTTATCCTGCGGTGTGGTCTGCACCACGATTCGCTCGACGGCAGTTGCCATGATCCTGCTCCTGGTTGATCTCATGTACATGGACATGGTATGGACATCAAGCTCCTGCGTCAAGCGCCGAGCCGGGATTTGCTGCCAGGCGCATACGGGCCGTCGAGTTTCGCCGTGCGGATCGGTCCCGACGGCGAGGCAGCCTCAACAGCGAAACATGTCATGCTAGCGATTGTCCACCTGCCTCCGGGTGTAGGTACGGGACAACCTTTGGCAGTGGTCGCCGTTGCGCCATTGCTGCGCCGCAGACGGCTCGATCGCCAAGCTCGGCCAGTCGCTCGATGCGGCGGCGGGCTTGCTGTTGCGCGTCGTGTTCAGGCCCGTGTCACCGGCCGCCATGTCGGCGGTTGTATGGCTTGCTAACGCCCGGTTGTGTTTAGGGTTGTGGGATACCTGCCCGGAGACTGGCGCAAGTGATGCACGACACGACCGTAGGGCAGGTGTCGCACAAGCCTCGAGGGAGGAAACCGCGGAGGCAAGCCCAGCGCGCGTGTTCAGGGCGTGGAAGCTATGGGGATTCGGGCGTGCGCGGGTTGGTCCTTGGCTGCGGGTGACCGATATGCGCATACCCAGCTTGTCCGGATTGATCCTTCGCAGTGCTACGCCGCGCATGCTGCAATGCGCGCCAGCGGCTGCATTGAACTGATGGCTGGTGGCGGCACGCGTTGACCCCGCTGACGAGCGCACCGCTCATCGGCACCGAGTCCAGTTGGGATGTAGAGCCGGTCATGGCGGTGGGGGTGCGCGGATCGGCGCACTCTGAGCAAAGGTCTGCACGATGACCATGACGTGGCCGCAGTGTCGGCAGATGAAGGTGGGACGTACGGAGTGAAGATCTGTAGCGACTTCGGTGCTGTTGTCCATCTCGGTTGGCACTGGCACCGCATGCAAGAGTTCGCGCGCTGCCGCCAGACTCGCCTTGCGCGAGCCATTGGCCAATAACCCGTAATGGCGAATCGATGGAAGCCACCGGGCAGCACATGCAGCAGGAACCGGCGCATGAACTCCTGGGGCGACAGCGTCATGGCCTTGTAGCGCGTCTTGCCCTTGGCGCGGTAGTCCTTCCACCGGAAGCTCACGCCGCGCTCGTCCAGCGCAAGCAGGCGGCTGTTGGAGATCGCCACCCGGTGGGTGTAGCGAGACAGGTAGGCCAGCACGGTTCTGTCGCAGTAGGCCGACCGGCGAGAATGTCCCCATGGTCCCGCTGCACATCCAGTTGGCGAATTCGACGCTGCGCCGCGTGATCAAGCGGCTGCACTTTCCGCTGGAAGTGATGCTGGTCTGCGTACGCTGGTACGCGGCCTACCCATTGAGTCTGCGCCACATCGAAGAGATGATGGCCGAGCGTGGTGTGCTGGTCGATCACGCCACAGTGCATCGCTGGGCGATGAAGATGTTGCCGGGGTTGGCGGCGGTGCTGCGCCGGCGCAAGCTGCCGGTCGGTGCATCCTGGCGCGTTGACGAGACCTACGTGCTGGTGGGCGGCCAGTGGAAGTACTTGTACCGTGGAGTCGACAAGCTCGGGCAGACCGTGGATTTCCTGTTGACTGCACACCGCGACGTGGCTGCAGCCCGGCGCTTCTTCGAGCGCGCGATCGACCTACATGATGTGCCCGCAAGCATCACGATCGACAAGAGCGGCGCGAACACTGCAGCCGTTCGCGGTCTGATTGCCGACAGCGGCGCGGCCATCCAACTGCGGCAGTCCAAGTACCTGAACAACGTTGTCGAGCAGGATCACCGGGCCATCAAGAGGCGAACGCGGCCGATGATGGGTTTCAAGTCGTTCCGGTCGGCCACGAAGATCATTGCAGGCATCGAATCTATGCACATGATCAAGAAGGGGCAACTGGCCCGCCCCGAAGGCCAGGTCGTGTCCGCTGCTGAGCAGTTCTATAGCCTCGCCTTCTGATACCAGTGCCGCGCGTCGGCCTTCGTTCGCCACGACGTCCTTATTGCGACAGAGCCCCCCCTCGACCATCGCCGAAAGCGCTTCTCTGCCAACCCATAGCGGTTTGTTGCGCACTGCGTTGCGTCCTGACAGAGTCATCTGCATCAGAAAGCGTGACGCAGCCCGAGGTCATACCCTCGAGACGACTTGGCCTGAAGCGTGCCACCCGAGACAAACGGCACGCTGCCAACGGCGAGGTCGTAGCCGTTCTTGTTGCTGAGTTGCGCGTAGGTGGCGTAGAGGGCCGTGCGCTTCGACAGGTTGTACACATAGCCCACCGCCCACTTGCTGGCCGTCGGCTCGCCGGTGAGTTGTTGGATGACCCGGTTCGGATCGATCTTCACCTGCGAGTAGGCGGCTCGGATAAGACCGGGGCCGATGGGAACTGTTGCGCCGAGCAGATAGCCGGTCGCGCGCGGCGACGCGTTGATAGTGCCGACCGGTACGATTCCGTCGTTGTCGGTCTTCAGCCTGGCTTTAGAAAACTCCCCGAATAACTTCAGGAGGCCAAAGTCATACGAGCCGCCGAGATTGAAGGTATCGAGCCTGGTCGTAAGACCTGCGAAGTAGGAGTCAGCAATCGTGCTCTCCCCGTACGCAGCGGCCACGTCCAACGCATTGTTGGCATAGCCGAAGCGACCGCCCCAATATCCGCCCGCGCGCGAATTGTTCAGGACCCTCGGCGTCGTGATGCCCGGGTCGTACTTGATTTGCTCATTGAACGCGTACATCACCTGGCCGTAGAACCCCCCCAGATTCGGGGGCAGGATATAGCCGACCGAATTGCTGGCACGAATGTAGGTGCTGTTGGCCTGAAAACCGCTGACTGAGGCCCCGCTGCTGCTGAATCCGTTGGCGGTGGCAATGATGTTGGTGCCAACGCCGTTGGCACTGAAGGGATCGAAGATGAGGTCGTTCCAGAAGGAAGGCGTGTAGTCGCGACCCAGGCGCACTTCGCCGAAGCCGCCCGACAGGCTCACCGTCGAGCGGCGGTTGAAGTAGCCTGGCACGACAGGTGCTGAATTCGCCACGTTGCCACCGATCGTCCCGTCGTCGGGAAAGATTGCCGATTCGAGCCAGAAGGTGGCGGCCAGCCCACCGCCGAGGTCCTCCGTTCCGCGAAAACCGAGACGGCTCTGGTTGTATCCGTTGCTCGCCAGCACCTGGCGACTTGTCTTGGCGGTAATGCCCAAGGGCGTTTCCGACACGTTCTGGTAGCCGCTGACCGATTCATCGAGCACGCCGAACAGGGTCACGGACGACTGTGCGCAAGCCGTCCCGAGCACTGTCAGAGCAGCCAAGCCAACTAATGATTTTTTCATTGCGGGGTTCCTCGTGTTTAAAAAATACGCACTACAGCGAACTGACGAGATGTCCACCGTCGACGGCGAGAACCGTACCTGTCATGTAGCGCGATGCATTGGAGGCGAGCAGGAGCAGCGGCCCGTCCAGTTCCTCGAGTTGCCCGAGACGCCTGGACGGCACGCGCTTGATCAATGCCTGGCCGGCATCGCCCTGCCAGAACTCATGGTTGAGTTCCGTGTCGAAGTAGCCCGGCGCCAGGGCGTTGACGCGGATGCCTTCGCGGGCGAGCTCCAGCGCCATCGACTTGGTGAGCTGGATCAGCGCCGCCTTCGACACGGCGTAGGCGGACACGTGGCCGGCCTGCCGTAGTCCGAGGATCGACGCGACGTTGATGATCGATCCGCGCGTCTCCAGTGCTTTCATGCGCCGTGCCGCGGCCTGCGCGACCATCGCCGCGCCGCGCAGGTTGGTATCGAGCACGCGGTCCCAATCCTCATCGGTTTGGTCGAGGAAGGAGCGCGTGAGGGTGACGCCTGCGTTGTTCACCAGCACGTCCAGCCGGGGCATTGCCTGGATGCACGCGCGAACCTGCTCGGGTTGACTGACATCGAGTTCGAGCGCCTTGGCCTGGGCGCCGCCTTGCTTCAGTTCGGCGACCAAGGCCTCGAGCGCGGCAACTCGCCGGGCCGCCAGCACCACGCTCGCTCCCGAACGCGCCAGCAGGCGCGCGAAGTGGGCACCGAGCCCGCTCGACGCGCCGGTGACCAGGACCGTGATGCCCGACAGATCCGCTTTCAGCATGCCGCGTGTTCCTTCACGCGGCGCTTGATGCCCTTGGCCAACGACCAGCGGTGCACTTCCGAGGGGCCGTCGTAGATGCGGAAGGCGCGGATTTCCCGAAACGCCTGCTCCACCACCGAGTCGCGGGTGACACCCAGCCCGCCGAGTACCTGCACGCATCGGTCCGCGATCCGGTACAGCGCCTCGGACACGGCGACCTTGGCCATGCTGGATTCCTGGGTCCCCTTGGCCCCGCTGTCGAGCACACCGGCACACCAGTCAATCGTCAGTTCGGACTGCTTCAGGTCGATCTCGTTGTCGGCGAGCATGAATCCGACGCCTTCGTGATCGATCAACGGCTTGCCGAAGGCATGGCGGCGACAGGCATAGTCCGTGGCGATGTCATGCGCGCGGCGCGCGGTGCCCCACCAGCGCATGCAGTGCGTCAGGCGCGCCGGCGCGAGCCGCACCTGGGCGTAGTCGAAGCCTCGACCTTCTTCGCCGAGGATCTGGTTTGCCAGCACGCGCACGCGGTCCAGGGCGATGACGGCATGCCCGCCGGGCATCGAGTTGTCGATCGTGTCGAGCACACGCTCGATCGCGATGCCGGGACTGGCCATATCGACCAGGAACATCGTCGCGCGCTCTTCGGTGCGGGCCATCACGATGCCGAAGCCGGCACCGACAGCGCCGGTGATCAACCACTTCCGGCCGCTGATCAGCCAGTCGTTGCCATCGCGCACGGCCTCTGTCTTGAGCATCGAGGGATCCGAACCGGCGCCTCCATCAGGCTCCGTCATCAGGAAGGCCGAGCGCACCTCGCCCGCCGCCAGCGGGCGCAGGAAGCGCTCCTTCTGGGAGGGCGTGGCGACTCGCTCCAGCAGATGCATGTTGCCTTCGTCGGGCGCCATGATGTTGAGCGCGACCGGACCGAGCGGCGAATAGCCCGCGGCGCGGAAGACCGCAGCGGTCTGCAGGTGTGTGAGCCCTTGGCCGCCGTATTCCGCAGGCAATTGCGGCGCCAGCAGGCCGGCATTGCGCGCATGGGCGCGCAATTCATGAACGAGGTCCTCGGAAGGACCATGCCCGTGGTTGCGCGGGTCTTTTTCGTAGGGAATCACGGTTTCGCGCACAAAGCGCAGGACGTGCTGCGCCAGCTCCGCGCCGCAGGCGGAAGGAAGGTGTGAAGTCATGGATGTGTTGTTTGAGAGTCAGCCGGCTTCGCGTGTCGCGATCTCGGCCTGTTGCCACGCCAGTAACGCCAGCGGCTCGACGTTCGTCGCCATTTCGACGGCGCGTGCAGACGATGCGGTCCCGCGCAGCAGGCGCCCCTTGATGCCATGCAGGATGGCCGCGAGGCGGAACATGTTGAACGCGATGTAGAAGGCGTAGCCGGGAATGCCATTCCGCCCGGTGCGCCTTGCGTAGGCCGCGATGTAGTCGGCTTCCGAAGGCAGGCCGAGCAATGCAAGGTCCTCGCCAAGCAGGCCGTTCATGATCGAGGGCGGCAGCCGGTACATCATCGCGTGATAACTGAAATCCGCGAGAGGGTGCCCCAGCGTCGAGAGTTCCCAATCCAGCACCGCCAGGACGCGCGGTTCGGTCGGGTGGAAGATCATGTTGTCGCAGCGGAAGTCGCCGTGGGAGATCGCGGTCTCGTCGCCCGCGGGAACATTCTGAGGCAGCCATTCGACCAATCGGTCCATGTTCGGATCGCGGCCTGCAAGTGCGTCGTCCCGATACTGGCCGGACCAGCGCGCGATCTGCCGCTCGAAATACCCGCCCGCGCGGCCGTAGTCGGCCAGGCCGATCGTTGCTGGATCAATGCCATGCAGGCAGGCGATCGTTTCGTTCATGGCATCGAAATAGGCCGCGCGCTCGGGAGCGGGCACTTCCGGCAGGCGCGGATTCCAGAACACGCGTCCTTCTACGTGATCCATCACGTAGAACTCGGTACCGATCACGCCGCGATCCAGGCACAAGGCGTGCACCCACGGCACGGGAAAATCCACTTCCCGTAGGGCGGCCAGCGCGCGGTACTCCCGATCGATCGCATGGGCGCCCTTGAGCAGGTCACCTGGCGGCTTGCGCCGGAGCACGTAGCTGCAGCGAGCCGTGTCGACACGATAGGTCGGGTTCGATTGCCCGCCCTTGAACTGGCTGACCTGCGGCGTTCCGACGTCGTCATCGACATTCGCAAGCAGCCATTGCGTCAGGCGCTGCTCGTCGAAGCGAAAGGCTTCTCGCACGGGCTCGGCGTCCGGCGCCAGCGCGCAATCGTCGCGCTTCATTGCGGCGCTTCGCCTTCCATGGTGATGCGGTTGAGCACCCGCTCGGCTTCGCCATAGTCGTGAATGGCGTAGTGCATGGTGCATCGGTTGTCCCACATCACGACATCGCCTTGTTGCCACATGTGGCGATAGACGTTGTCCGGGTTCGTCGAGTGCTCGTACAGGAAGTCCAGCAGCGGCCGGCTTTCCTCGTCGGTCATGCCCTCGATGAGTTGCGCCGTCTCGCGGTGACCCACGTAGAGCGCCTTGCGCCCGGTCTCCGGATGGGTGCGCACCAGCGGATGCACGGCGGTCGGCAGGCTGGCCGCGTCAGCGCCCATCATGCGGCCCAGGCGCAGTCCGACGAACTTCACGCGCAGTCCTGCGAGCATGCGCTTCATCGTGGGCGACAGCCGTTCGTAGGCCAGGGACTGATTGCACCACATGGTGTCACCACCGTTGGGAACGGTCACGGCCGACAAGATCGAGATCTTCGGCGGGACCGGCGTGTAGCACGAGTCGTAGTGCCATGCCTCGGTCGACGCGGTCGCCTTGGGGATCTTGGTGACCTGCACGATCTCGGGATGACCGTCCAGGTGCTTGAGCAGCGGGTTGGTGTTCAACGGCTTGCCCCAGCGCCGGCCGAATTCGACCTGGGCTGCCGGCGTCAATTGCTGGCCGCGATAGATCAGCACGCAATGCGCGAGGAAGGCTTCGTGCAATTCGGCGAATGTTGCCTCGTCGATGGGACCGTTCAGGTCGACGCCTTCGACGCTGGCGCCAATGGAGCCGGTCAGTGGTGTTACTTTGAGCTTGGTCATCTGGTCTCCTGGTCTGTGTCAATCAATGGTCAGAACGATCTTTCCGAAGTGTTGGGCTTGCATCATGTAGGCGTGAGCTGCATGGATGTCGTCCAGCGCAAAATTGCTGTCGATGGCCCAGCGGACGCGACCCTCCTTCAGGAAGGGCAGCATGTCGCGCGCGCAGGCCTGCACGCACTGGAGTCGCTCCTGCTCGGAGCGTGTGCGGAAGGTGACGCCGATCAGCTTCAGGCGCTTGAGCCATAGCTGTTCCAGGTCGAGCTGTGCTTCTCGTCCGCCCAGTCTGGCAACGTTCACGTAGCGTCCGCCGACCGCCATGCTCTTGACGTTGGCTTCGAACACCGGTGCGCCGACCAGGTCGATGATTACGTCGACGCCGCGCTTCTCGGTTGTGGACATGACCTTCTCGACCTGCGACTCACGCGACGAATCGATGCCCACGTCGACGCCGAACTCCGCGAGGCGCGCAAGTTTTTCCGCCGAGCGGGACATCGCCATGACGGGGCGGGCCTGCCACAGCGACGCGATCTGCAAGGCTGCCCAGGCCACGCCACCGGATGCGCCGTTGACAAGGATCGACTCGCCCGGCTGCAACTGCCCATTGGTGATTACCGCATCGTGCGCGGTAATGAATGCATTAGGAAACGACGCCGCCTCGGTCCAGGAGATCGTCGAAGGCACCGGCATGATGGCCAGCGGATCTGCAAGGACGTACTGCGCCTGGCACTCGCGACCATGTCCCATGACACGGTCGCCCTCGCGCCATGCAGTGACTTCGCTGCCCACTTCGGCGACTTCGCCAGCGAACTCCACGCCGACTGTCATCGCGTCGCCGCTGCGCTTGTCCTTGGCCTGTGTGATTTCGCCCCGGTTGAGCCCGGATGCGCGTACGCGCACGAGCACCTGTCGGGGACCGACCGTGGGCCTGGCGATCTCTTGCACTTCGATGCGCCCCCCATCGGGGTGTGGAATGACTCTGACTGCTTTCATGAATTTCTCCGAGTGCTGTGGGTTGCCGGCATCACGCGGCGCGCGTGCTGGCGCGAATCGATTCGAGCAGCGACAGGGCCCGCTGTGCAGCTTCTCTGCCGCCCGCCTGCGCGCCTCGCACATAGGCAGGGCGCATGTCTTCGATGGCACCGAGCGCAGCGACCGCCTGCGGGTCGGCCACGCTCAGCCGACGCAACTCGTTCACGACGAGCAGGTAGGTGTGCATGACGTCTTGCGCGGGCGGCGTCGCGCCGAGCCGGTGCAGATGGGCATTGAGCCAATGCGAGCCGGCGAGCATTGCCGCCTCGATGATGATTTCGTGATCTTCCGGACCGCACTTGCGCAAGGATTTCTCGATGCGCAGTGCTGCCTCTTCATGTTCGTGGGGCTTCATGCCTTACTCCGACGGACAGCGGTGGTTCATGATGGCCAGGCATTCGGCGAAGGCCTGCTCGCATGCGTCGACGATCTCCCGCGTTGGCTTGCAGCCTTCGCGCACACAGGGATCGCGGTGCGCTTCGATGCGCTCCATCGCATGCATCATTTGGGTGACGTCCTCGGGCACCGGCGCCTCGATGACCGGACGCCCGACGTGCAGGATGTCGCCCAGCGCACCGAACCGCGGCACCAGGCCGCCATCGGCCTGCGGCATCAGATAGACACCCGGCTGCATTGCGTAGGCCTCCACCGGCTGCGTCACTCCGCAGTGGTGGAGTGCGGCATTGACCGCATGGGTGCCCGACAGCATGGTCGCCCAGAACCACAGCTCGAAATCATCCAGCGGGTCGAGCCGATCGCGCAGCTGGTTGAGCTTCCTTATCTTGTCCAAGTGACCTGAGATCTTCATGAGAGTTTGCCTTCGACGATGCGGCAACTGTAGTTGGCGTGTGAGTTCGAGTCAACAAGTCCTATATAGGACAACTACCTAGGAGTTCTCTCAAGTTCCTTCTTGCACAGTGGAGATGCACTGCTTATAGTTGCCATGTCCTATACAGGAGTCAAATATGCCAAGAAGCATCACCCTTCATCCCGCCGACAACGTCGCAACCTTGATCGATCCCGCTCGCGAAGGCGACACGTGCTTCCTGCAGGGCGAGGGTTCAGGTCAGGTCGTCGCGCGGCAGGACGTCGCGTTCGGCCACAAGATCTGCATATCGCCGATCCCCTTGGGGGCCAACGTGCTCAAGTACGGGCAAGTCATCGGTCGTGCCACGCGGGCCATCGCTCCCGGAGAACACGCGCACGTCCACAACTTCGATTCCGCTCGCGCTCGCGGCGATCTGGAAGAACGCCAGGAAACCCAACCATGACCAAGACATTTCTCGGCTATCGGCGCAATCACGGCGCCGCAGGCGTGCGCAACTGGATCGCCGTGATCTCGGTGATGGACAACTGCAATCCGGCGACGCGCGCGATCTCGCAGGCTGTGGGCGGAACCCTTCCCGTCACCACGCTGTTCGTGCGCGGCCAGTTCGGGGCCGATCTCGAGTTCGCGCTCGATTCGCTGGCAGGACTGGGGCGCAATCCCAACATCGCGGGCGTTCTCCTGGTGGGACTCGAAGAGTCGTCGACCGAAGAAGTCGCCCGTCGCATCCGTCCCACCGGCAAGCCCGTGGAGGTCGTGCACCTGCAGCCGAATGGCACGATCGAGTGCGTCGCGCAGGGAACGCGCCGGGCTGCACGCCTGGTGCTGCAGGCCTCGCAGATGAGGCGCGAGCCGTGCCCGATGTCGGACCTCGTGATGGGTGTCGAGTGCGGCGGCTCCGACACCACGTCTGGCCTGAGCTGCAACCCGACCATTGGACGCGTGGCCGATCGGCTGGTCGAGGCCGGCGGTACGGTCATCATCTCGGAGACCTCCGAGTTCATTGGTGCCGAGCATCTGTTCGCGGCCCGCGCGGTGGACGCCACCGTCAAGAAGGCCTTCCTGGATGCCGTGAAGGGCATGGAAACCATGGCCGTCGAGCGCGGCGTCAACATGCGCGACTCGCAGCCCGCGCCCGACAACAAGAAGGGCGGCCTCACCACCGTCGAGGAGAAGGCGCTGGGTGCACTGGCCAAGGCCGGCAAGAGCGCGCTCGTGGGCGTGCTGAGCTACGGCCAGCCCCCAGCGCGCAAGGGGCTGCACTTCATGGACGCGCCCTCGGGTGCTGTCGAGAACCTGACGGGTTTCGCCGTCAGCGGCTGCCAGCTGATCTGCTTCGGCACGGGTGTCGGCAACCCGATCGGCAACATGGTGGCGCCCACGATCAAGATCTGCGGCAACGTCAACACCGTGAATTCGATGCGCGACAACATTGATTTCGACGTCAGCGCAATCTTCGAGTCCTCGGCCCGGATCGCGGACCTGGGCGACCAGCTCTACGACTACGTGGCGGAGGTCGGATCAGGCACCCGCATCACCAGCGAGATCCTGAACATCCGGGAAACGGCGGTCAGCCGGTTCGAACGCAGCCTTTGAACTCCACCATGACCAAGCTTGAACGCGTCTCCGACGCCATCATCGAAGCCATCGAATCGGGCGCACTGCGCGAGGGCGATCGCCTGCCGTCCGAGGAGGAGTTCGCCGCACAGCACAGCGTGAGCGTGGGCACCATGCAGAAGGCGCTGGCGCGACTGGCACACGCGGGCCTCATTCGGCGCGAGCATGGGCGCGGGACCTTCATCTCGGGAAACAAGGTGGCCCCGGCCGACGTGCGACACCTGCGATTCCTCGACGAGCAAGGCCATCCGCTCACGTCCTACGTCCACGCGAATGGCATCAAGCGCATGAAGCGCAAGGGACCCTGGTCGGATTTCCTCGAAGGCGAAACTTTCGTGCGCATCGATCGCACCATCAACGTCGGCGGCAAGTTCGACCTCAGCAGCGAATTCTGGTTGCGCGAGGAAGATTTCGAAAAGCTCGGGGTGGAGCGCCAGGATCTGGAAAGCAATCTGCGCGAACTGCTTCTGCAACGACTGGCCCTTCCGACGCTGCGGGTGGATCAATGGATCCGCTTTGCGCCGCCCACCGCCGCTGCGATCCGCTCGCTCGACCTGGACCCGGAGCAGCCGAGCTTCCTGATGGAACTGCGCGGCTACACGCTCAGCGACAAGCCCCTGTACTACCAGGTCGTCTGCGGCGGGCCCTTCTCCGAGCGACTGGTGATCGTTCGCTAGTTCCACATCCCGATTGCACTTCATGACGACCCGTTCCATCGAATCCCTGACGGATTGGACCGCCCAGATCCTGGAATCCTGCCAGGTCGCGCCGGACGACGCGCTGCTGGCAGCCCAATTGCTGGTGCGCAGCGAGTTGCGTGGATACGCGACCCACGGCATGACGCGCCTGCCATCCTATGTCGAGCGCCTGCTGGCCCAGGACTTCAATCCGCACGCGCGCTTGCAGCATCGCTCGTTCGCCGGCGGCGTCGTGCTCGACGCAGACGGTGCCATGGGCCAGATTGCGGGCGCGCACGCCGTGCGGCTCGGGTTGCAGGCGCTCGAGCACAGCGCCAGTGTTCTGGTGGCCGTCCAGTCCTGCGGTCATATGGGCGCGCTGGGAGTCTACGCGCTGCTGGCGGCCGAAGCCGGCGCGATGTGCCTGGTCGGGCAACGCACGCCGCCACTGCTCGCAATGGAAGGCTTCGCCGGCGCGGCGATCGGCCACAACCCGATCGCGTTCGGTTGCCCCGCACAGGGCGAGCCAGCCATTGTCTTCGACATCGCCTGCAGCGTCGCGGCGCGTGGGCATGTGCTGCTGGCCGATCGCGAAGGGCGCGACATTCCTGCGGGGTGGGCGCTCGATCCTCAAGGGCGCCCAACGACCGACCCCAAGGCGGCGCTGGCCGGCTCGCTGCTGCCCATGGGGGGGCACAAGGGCATCGGCATTGCGATGATGGTCGAGTGCCTGGCCGGCGCCCTGGCGGCCACCGCCGAATCCTTTGCGCCGGAATGGCAGCACGTGCCGGCTTCAGGTGCCATGGGCCGGCAAAGCGCCTTCGTCTGGATGGTCAAGCCGCAGGCCTTCGCACCGCAGCCGATGCTGGCCGACTACATGCACCAGTGGATCAACCATTACCGGGATTGCGGTGGCGAGCACGCGCGCCTGCCGGGGCAGCGCGGTGCCGAACAGGAGCAGCGTGCGCACCACAAAGGCATCGAACTGCCTGAGAGCCTGACGCGCGAACTGATCGCACTCGGCACGCGTCGGCAATTGGCTTTTCCCGCCTGAGCTTCCATCCATACAAGACATGACCAGCGAGATCTCCCCATGAACGCACCGGTATCCAAACTGCATCTCGAAGCGCTCGAGAAAGTGACCCTCGACGATCGCTACACCCTGAACACCGGCCGCGCCTTCATGAGCGGCGTGCAGGCCTTGGTGCGGCTGCCGATGCTGCAACGCAGGCGCGATGCAAGCGCCGGCCACAACACCGCCGCATTCATTTCCGGCTACCGCGGCTCCCCGCTGGGCACCTACGACCAGGCACTGTGGCAGGCCAAGAAGCATCTTGCCGACAACCACGTGGTCTTCAAGCCCGGCGTCAACGAGGAGCTCGGCGTCACCGCCGTATGGGGGTCGCAACAGCTGGAGTTCGATGCGGCGAGCAAGAACTACGACGGCGTGTTCGGCATCTGGTATGGCAAGGGGCCCGGCGTGGATCGCAGCGGCGACGCGCTCAAGCACGCCAACCTGGCCGGTACCGCGCCCCTGGGCGGTGTGATCGCACTGGCCGGCGACGACCACGTGTCCAAGAGCAGCACGCTGGCGCACCAGAGCGACCATACCTTCATGGCCTGCGGACTGCCGGTGTTCTTTCCGTCGAACGTGCAGGACATTCTCGATCTCGGCGTGCATGCCTTCGCCATGAGCCGTTTCAGCGGACTGTGGGCCGGCATGAAGACGGTGCAGGAGGTGGTGGAATCGGGCGCCTCGGTGCTGACCGATGCCGAGCGCGTGCGCACCGCGCTGCCAGAAGACTTCGCCATGCCCGAGGGCGGCATCCACATCCGATGGCCTGACGACCCACTGGGTGCCGAGGCGCGAATGATGGAATTCAAGTGGCCGGCTGCATTGGCCTACATCCGGGCGAACCGGCTCAATCACAACGTGGTGGCGGGCCAGAACGACCGTCTGGGCCTCATTTCCAGTGGCAAGGCCTACAGCGACACCCGCCAGGCGTTGCTCGACCTGGGCTTGGACGACACGACATGCCGCGCGCTCGGCATCCGGGTGCACAAGGTCAACGTGGTATGGCCATTGGAGCCGGCAAGCGTGCGCGAGTTTGCCCACGGGTTGCGCGAAGTCCTGGTGGTCGAGGAGAAGCGCCCGATCATCGAGCAGCAACTCAAGGATGAGCTGTACCACTATCCGCCGCAGCATCGCCCCGTCGTGTTCGGAAAATACGACCATGCGGAAGGCGCCGGTGGCGAATGGAGTCACAGCCGGCCCGCCGAAAGCTGGCTGCTGCGCGCCAAGGCCGACCTGTCGCCCGCACTGGTGGCAAAGGCCATCGCCCACCGTCTCAAGCTGCTGGGAGTGCCTGCCGACGTGGCTGCACGGATGGACGTGCGATTGGGGGAGATCGAGGCGAAGCAGCGGTCGACCGCGCAAGGCGACAGCCGTGGTACCGACCGCCTTCCATGGTTCTGCCCCGGTTGCCCGCACAACACCAGCACACGCGTGCCGGAAGGCTCCATCGCCATGGCCGGCATCGGCTGCCACGGTATGGTGACGTGGATGGATCGCTCGACCACCTCCTGGACCCAAATGGGTGGCGAGGGAGTGCCCTGGATGGGGCAGGCGCCATTCAGCAAGCGCAAGCACATGTTCGCCAACCTGGGCGACGGCACTTACAACCACTCGGGCCTGCTCGCCGTGCGCCAGTCGATCAATGCCGGCGTCAACCTGACCTACAAGATCCTCTTCAACAGCGCCGTCGCCATGACCGGCGGCCAACCGGTGGACGGCGGCCAGCTCGACGTGCCGGCCATGTCGCGCGAACTGGCGGCCGAAGGTGCGCGCCAGATCGTCGTGGTGACCGACGAGCCCGCCAAGTACGAGGGCGTCACCAACCTGGCCCCGGGCGTGACCATCCGGCACCGCGACGAGCTCGACACCGTGCAGCGCGAGCTGCGCGAAGCGGAGGGCGTCACCGTGATCATCTATGACCAGGCATGCGCGACCAAGAAGCGTCGCGAGCGAAAGCGCGGCACGATGGTCGACCCGGCCAAGCGCGTGGTCATCAACGAGCTCGTGTGCGAAGGCTGCGGCGACTGCTCGGTGCAGAGCAACTGTCTCGCGGTGCAGCCGGTGGAAACTGAATTCGGTCGCAAGCGCAAGGTCAACCAGGACACCTGCAACAAGGATTTCTCCTGCGTCAAGGGCTTTTGCCCGAGCTTCGTGACGGTGGAAGGCGGCCAGCTCAAGAAGCCGGTCGCCGCTGCCAAGGGCAAGGCTGCCGTTCCTGACGCCATCCCCATGCCCGAGCTGCCGGACGCCACCACGCCTCGACGCATCGTGGTGGCGGGCATCGGCGGCACGGGCATCGTGACCATCGGCGGCGTGCTCGGCATGGCCGCGCACCTGGAAGGCAAGGGCGTGATCACGCAGGATGCCACCGGCATGGCGCAGATGGGTGGTGCGACCTGGAGCCATATCCAGATTGCCGCCAGCCCGGACGCGCTGCATGCCAGCCGCGTCGACCTCGCCATGGCGGACCTGGTGATCGGCTGCGACATGGTGGTCGCCGCCAGCAAGACAACGCTGGCCACGATGTCGCGCGAACGGACCTTTGTGGTCCTGAACAGCCATCTCACGCCGACCGCGGCCTTCGTCAAGAACCCGGATTGGGATGCGCAGGCGGATCAGGCCGTTGCAAGGATCGCCCAGGCCGTCGGCGAGGGCGCGCTGGCCAGCCTGCATGCCGAACAGGTGGCGACCCAATTGCTGGGCGCGTCGATCTACGCCAACCTGCTGCTGCTCGGCTATGCCTGGCAAAAGGGCAGGGTCCCTCTGTCCCATGCGGCGCTGATGCGCGCCATCGAACTCAATGCCCTGCAGGTGGAGAATAACAAGGCCGCCTTCGAATGGGGACGCCTGTGCGCACATGACCTGTCCAGGGTGCCGCTGCGGACAGCCGATGCCCAGGTGATCCAGTTCACGCGCAAGCCATCGGTGAGCGACCTCATCGGCAAGCACGCGGAATTCCTCACTGGATACCAGAACCGCGCCTACGCCGAGCAGTATGAGACTTTCATCGCCGGTGTGCGCAAGAGCGAATCAATCGTCGGCAACGCGCGCTTCACCGAGGCGGTTGCCCGTTCGCTGTTCAAGCTGATGGCCTACAAGGATGAGTACGAGGTGGCGCGGCTGCATACCGGCGCGGCCTTTCGCAAGCAGATCGAATCCATGTTCGAGGGCAAGGTTCGCCTAGTGCATCACCTGGCTCCGCCCATGTTCGCGAAGAAGAATCGAGATGGCGAACCGGTCAAGGGCGAGTACGGTCCTTGGATGCGCAGTGCGTTCGGTCTCTTGGCCCGGCTCAAGGGCCTGCGCGGAACGGCCTTCGACCCCTTCGGCTACACGGACGAGCGCAGGCAGGAGCCGGCGCTCATCCTTGAATATCGAATCTGCATCGAGGAGCTGCTGGCCAAGCTGTCGGCGCACAACCTCGACCTGGCGCTGGAAATCGCCAGGATCCCGGAGGAGATCCGCGGCTACGGCCACGTCAAGGCGCGCAATGCCGTTGCTGCGAGGTCCAAGTGGGGCCGCTTGATGGCCCAGTGGCGCGATCAGGCGTCGCAGCCGCAGGACAAGAAGGCTAAAGCCGCGGCCTGAACCCATTCATCCCGTCGAAGCTTTCGATGGCCGGGACACCGGCCATGTGACTCCCATCCCCACAGACCCATAGCGCGGCAAACACCCGACCGCACAAGGAGACAGCCATGCTCATCGATTCCTCCACCCTGGCGGCACCGCCGCACGCACCGGTCCCGGCCAAGGACAGCGCCAAGCCAATGTCGAAGGCGTCGGCCATCACCGCCATCACCATCGGCGGCGCCCTGGAACTGTATGACTCAGGGGTGTACAACTTCTTTGCCATGCTGATCATCCCGCTGTATTTCCCGGTGGGAAATCCGCTCGGTCAGTTGTTGTTGGTCTTTGGAACCTTTGGTGCCGGCTACCTGATGCGCCCGCTGGGGGGCCTGGTGATCGGCGCCTACGCCGACCGGCGAGGGCGCAAGCCGGCAGTGCTGCTGTCCATGTGGCTGATGGCTTTTAGCGCCCTGATTCTTGTGCTGACGCCGACGTATGCGCAGATCGGCGTCATCGCGCCGGTCCTGATGATCGTCGCCCGTCTGGTCCAGGGCTTTGCGATCGGCGGAGAAATGGGCTCGGCCAGCGCCATGCTGCTGGAGTACGCAGATGAACGCTCGCGCGGCTTCTACACCAGCTGGCAGACGGCCAGCCAGGGCATCGCCGCGGTGTTCGCCGCGCTGGTAGCGCTCGTCCTCAGCCATTCGCTGCCTGCAACGGCACTGGAGTCCTGGGGCTGGCGCGTGGCCTTCCTGATCGGCATCCTGGTCATCCCGGTCGGCCAGGTGATCCGCAAACGCCTGGAAGAAACCCTTCCCCCTGCACCGCGCAAGAAGGCGGCCGCAGGCGGATGGCAACTGATGCGCCAGCACCGGCGTGAACTGACGGCGAGCGTGCTGCTGATGACCGGGCTGGCGGCTGCCGTGCACCTGATAGCCTACTACCTGCCTAACTACGCCACGTTCCAGCTGAACATCCCTCGCGACCAGGCAGTCTGGGCAGGCTTCGTGGCAGCGGCCATGATGGTCGTCTTTGGCCCCATCGCCGGTCGGATGACGGACCGGGTAGGGCGCCGCAAGATGGTTTGGTGGACGCGGGTGGCGCTGCTCGTGATGGCGTACCCGGCCTTCGTCCTGCTCAATGCCTTTCCATCGTTGCCATGCCTGCTGCTGGTGGTGGGATGCCTGGCCATTCCCATGGCCATGACCTCGCCCCCGACGCTGGTGCTGGTGAGCGAGGTATTGCCGCAGCGGCTGCGGGCCACCGGCATGGCCGTGACGTACTACGTGGCCGTTGCCGTATTCGGCGGCTTCGCGCAGTTGTTTTCGACGGCGCTGATCCATCTGGCCGACAGCCCCAATGCGCCGGCGTTCTATCTCATCGGATGCGGCCTGGTCTCGCTGCTCGGGCTGGCGGCCGTGCCCGAGACGCTCGGCCGGAAGTTGCAATAGACGAGCTGATCGCGGCCATCCGATTCAACAATTAAGGAGACAACCCATGTTCATTGCCCGTGCCCTCTGCCTGACCCTGCTGGGTCTGGCCCTTTGCACTTCACAGGTCCAAGCCCAGGATGCGGCCCCTTTCCCCACGCGGCCGCTGAAACTGGTGGTCCCCCTCACACCGGGGACGACCACCGACCAGGTCGCGCGGGAATTCGCTGACCGCATGGCCAGGAAGCTCGGACAGCCGGTGGTGGTGGACAACAAGCCCGGTGCGGGCGGGGTGATCGCGGCGCAGGCAGTGGCCAAGTCGGCGCCTGACGGCTACACCCTCCTGCTGATCAATTCCCAGCATGCGATCAATCCGGCCGCCTACGACGCGTTGCCCTACGACACCTTGCGCGACTTCACGGGCATTGCCCTGGTCGGGGATGCACCCGCGGTCATTGCAGTGCCGCCCGCGCTCGGCGTGCGCAATCTTGCCGAGTTCATCGCTCTGGCCAAGAAGCGCCCGGGCGAAATCAACTACGGCTCGTCGGGCATCGGCAGCCAGACCCATTTGGCCGGCGCCTATTTCGCGACCCAGGCCGGGGTGGTGATGACGCATGTCCCTTACCGGTCTTCATCGGAAGTGACCACCGACCTGATCACCAATCGGATCCAGTCGGTTTTCACGCCCGCCGCATTCGTGCTCGGGCAGATTCGCGAAGGCAAGCTGCAGGCTCTGGCCGTCACCGGACCCGAGCGATTGAGCCTGCTTCGCGAAGTACCCACCACCAGCGAAGCCGGCCTTCCGGCGTATCAGTTCGCAACCTGGTTCGGCTTCGTAGCGCCCAGCAAGGTACCGCCCCACATCATGAACCAGCTGGCGCGCACGATGAAGTCTGTCCTCGACGATCCGGCCCTCCGGCAGAAGTTTGCCGACCAAGGCATCACGCCGAGGTATCTCATGCTTCAGGAATTCGACGGCTACATCAAGTCGGAGATGGATCGACTGGGGCCGATCGTGAAGGCGTCTGGCATGCAGGAGAAGCTCACGCAGAAGCGTTGACGTGCGGCGGCATCTGCGGTCGGCCATGGACCGCGGGCCGGCCGGCACGTGTGCGATGCAGACACCAGGCCAATGGCATTTGTCCATGACGCCCTCTGAAAAGGAATGATGACATGTTGATAGGCGTGCCGGCCGAAATTGCGCCTGGCGAAACCCGAGTGGCGGTAACGCCCGAGACGGCGAAAAAACTCACCGCGCAAGGCCACACCGTCCGGGTGCAGGCGGGTGCCGGCGTGGCCGCCAGCGTGCCCGACGTGGCCTACCAGGCGGCGGGTGCCGAGATCACCGATGTCGATGGCGCCTATGGCGCCGACATCGTGCTGAAGGTGCGCACACCTTTCGACAACGAAGCCGCGCTCATGAAACCGGGCACGGTCGTCATCGGCATGCTCAACCCCTTCGACGCCACCGGCCTGCAGCGCCTGGCCACGGCCGGCCTGACCAGCTTCGCACTGGAGGCCGCGCCACGCACCACGCGTGCCCAGAGCATGGACGTGCTCTCGTCGCAGGCCAACATCGCCGGCTACAAGGCCGTGATGATGGCGGCCGACAAGTACCAGCGCTTCTTCCCGATGCTGATGACCGCGGCCGGCACGGTGAAGGCCGCGCGGGTGGTGATCCTCGGCGTCGGCGTGGCGGGCCTGCAGGCCATCGCCACGGCCAAGCGCCTGGGCGCGGTGATCGAGGCCAGCGACGTTCGCCCCAGCGTGAAGGAGCAGATCGAATCGCTCGGCGCCAAGTTCATCGAGGTCTCCTACGACACCGGTGAAGAGAAGGAAGCCGCGGTCGGCGTCGGCGGCTATGCCAAGCCGATGCCGCCGAGCTGGCTGGCACGCCAGCAGGTCGAGGTGGCCAAGCGCGTGGCGCTGGCCGACATCGTGATCAGCACCGCGTTGATCCCCGGGCGCGCCGCGCCCACGCTCATCACCGAGGACATGGTCAAGTCGATGAAGCCCGGCTCGGTCATCGTCGACATCGCCGCCGGCCGGGGTGCCGACGGCATCGGCGGCAACTGCCCGCTGTCGGAGGCCGACAAGACGGTGATCAAGCATGGCGTGACGCTGGTCGGCGAAACCAATCTCGCCGCCCTGGTGGCGGCCGACGCCTCGGCCCTCTATGCGCGCAACGTGCTCGACTTCCTGAAGCTGATCATCACCAAGGAAGGCGCGCTCAAGATCGATCTCGAGGACGACATCGTCGCGGCCTGCCGCATGACGCAAGACGGCCAGGTCACCCGCACCTAACGAACGAAGCAACGATCGAGGAGAAGAGCATGGATCCCGTTTCCCACACAGTCATCAACCTCATCATCTTCGTGCTGGCCATCTACGTGGGCTACCACGTCGTGTGGACCGTCACGCCCGCGCTGCACACGCCGCTGATGGCGGTGACCAACGCGATCTCGGCGATCGTCATCGTCGGCGCGATGCTGGCGGCGGCCATGACCGGCAGCGTGTTCGGCAAGACCATGGGCGTGCTGGCCGTGGCGCTGGCCGCGGTGAACGTGTTCGGCGGCTTCCTGGTCACCCGGCGAATGCTGGAGATGTTCAAGAAGAAAGAGAAGAAGGCACCGGCGGGAGAGAAGTCATGAGCATGAACGTCGTCACGCTGCTGTACCTCATCGCCAGCATCTGCTTCATCCAGGCCTTGAAGGGCCTGAGCCATCCGACCACGTCGATCCGCGGCAACATGTTCGGCATGGTCGGCATGGCCATCGCCATCCTGACCACCGCCGCGCTGATCGTGCAGCTGTCCAGCGGCAACCTGATCGGCATGGGCTGGGTACTGCTGGGCCTGGTGGTCGGCGGCGGCTACGGCGCCTATCGCGCCAAGACGGTCGAGATGACGGCCATGCCCGAGCTGGTCGCGTTCTTCCACAGCATGATCGGCATGGCGGCGGTGTTCATCGCCATCGCCGCGGTGGTCGAGCCCTGGGCCTTCGGCATCACGCCGCTGCCGGTGGCGGCGGCCGGCACGGTCAACACGCCGGAGGGCGCGATGATCGTCGACGGTTTCCTGCGCTTTGCGATCCCGGCGGGCAACCGCTTCGAGCTGTTTCTGGGTGCGGCCATCGGCGCGATCACCTTCAGCGGCTCGGTCATCGCCTTCGGCAAGCTGTCGGGCAAGTACAAGTTCCGCCTGTTCCAGGGTGCGCCGGTGCAGTTCAAGGGCCAGCACATGGTCAACCTGGTGCTGGGCCTGATCACCATCGGCCTGGGCCTGCTGTTCGTCGTCACCGAGAGCTGGCCGGCCTTCTTCCTGATGGTGCTGCTGTCCTTCGTGATGGGCGTGCTGATCATCATCCCGATCGGCGGGGCGGACATGCCGGTGGTGGTGTCGATGCTCAACAGCTATTCGGGCTGGGCGGCGGCGGGCATCGGCTTCTCGCTGAACAACGCGATGCTGATCGTGGCCGGTTCGCTGGTGGGCTCCTCGGGCGCGATCCTCTCCTACATCATGTGCAAGGCAATGAACCGCTCGTTCTTCAGCGTGATCCTGGGCGGCTTCGGCGGCGAGGCGGTGTCCGCCGCCGGCGCTGCCAAGGAGCAGCGCCCGGTCAAGAGCGGCAGCGCCGACGACGCGGCCTTCGTGCTCTCCAACGCCGAGACCGTGATCATCGTGCCGGGCTACGGCCTGGCGGTGGCGCGCGCGCAGCATGCGGTGAAGGAACTGGCGCAGAAGCTCATCGAGCATGGCGTGACGGTGAAGTACGCGATCCACCCGGTGGCGGGCCGCATGCCGGGCCACATGAACGTGCTGCTGGCCGAGGCCGAGGTGCCCTACGACCAGGTCTTCGAGATGGAAGACATCAACGGCGAATTCGGCCAGGCCGACGTGGCGATCATCCTGGGCGCCAACGACGTGGTGAACCCCGCCGCGCTGCAGAAGGGCACGCCGATCTACGGCATGCCGATCCTGGAGGCCTACAAGGCCAAGACGGTGATCGTCAACAAGCGCTCCATGGCCGCGGGCTACGCCGGGCTGGACAACGAGCTGTTCTACATGGACAAGACCATGATGGTCTTCGGCGATGCCAAGAAGGTGGTCGAGGACATGGGCAAGGCGATCGAGTAACAACGGGAATCCCATGAGAAATCCAATCCGCCGCGCCTGCGTGGCGCTGGGCATGGCCTGCCTTGCCGTCGTCGGCACTTCGGCGTGCGCGCAAGCCACGTACCCCGATCGCGCCATCAAGTTGATCGTGCCTTGGCCTGCCGGTGGCAGCGTGGACATCGCCGCGCGAGTTGTCGCCGAACAACTTGCGCTCAACCTCGGGCAGCCCGTTGTCGTGGACAACCGACCCGGCGCAGCCGGGAATATCGGGGCGGCGGCAGCGGCCAAAGCCAATCCGGACGGGTACACGCTAGTGATGGCAACGACACCCATGATCATCAATCGCAGTCTCTACAACAACCTGCCGTTTGATCTGTCGCGAGACTTCACGCCGATCACTCAGCTGGTCAATTTGAACTACGTCCTGGCCGTGCATCCTTCCGTGGCCATTTCAGTGCAGGAACTGATAGCCAAGGCCAGGGCAAATCCGGGACAGATCAGCTATGCCTCATCGGGAGCCGGAACACAGCTGCATCTCATCGGCGAAGGCTTCAGGCGACAGGCCGGTATCGACATTGTCCACGCGCCATACAAGGGCGCCCCACCGGCGCTGGCGGACATGGTTGGCGGCCATGTCCAGATGATGTTCCCTGGTTTGCCCGTGGTGGAGCCGCTGCTTAAGTCCGGTCGGCTCAAAGCGCTGGCTGTGGTCAGCACCCGTAGACTGGCGCTGCTGCCGAATGTTCCAACCTTGGCTGAGGCGGGCGTACCGAACATCGATTTCACGGAATGGTATGGCGTCGTGGCTCCCGCAGGCACGCCCGACAAGATCGTGACCAGGCTCAACGGCGAGATCGCGAAAGTCCTTCGAATGCCCGAGGTTCGTCAACGCCTGGTGGGTCGGGGCTTTGATCCAGCCAGTGGCCCAGCGCAGGAATTCGCGGATCTGATTCAGAAAGAGCAGAAGAAGTGGTCGGCTGTCGTCGCGCAACTAGGCATCCGTCTAGATGAATAGGCGGCCCGACAGATCTTCCGCCTGCAGATGAACGGATACGGCAGTACATACTGCGACCCGCCGCGACTCCGGTCGACGTCATTCCGAGCATGCACCGTGGCAACTGAAGCACAAGCACCAATTGCCAGCGCAAAGACCGCCGTCTGCATGCCTCGCGACCCCCACCTTCGACCACAACGATCACTTGGAGAAAATATGACGCGCTACCGCCTTCGCACTCTCGTCGAGCAAGTGCTGCATCCCGTACACACGACACTGAACTGGCACCACCAGATCCTCACGCACCCTAGCCATCCGCTTCGCCGTAGTCGGCTCACTCGCTACCCCGCCGCGAGCGTCGAATCGGTGTTGCGTCTGATCCGGCAGTACCCGAAGCAAGCCTTCAGTTTTGAGCCCCTCGCCATCGACGGCAAGCCGACGCCCATTGTCGAGGAGGTCGTGGTTGAGAAGCCGTTTTGCCAGTTGCGGCGCTTTCATCATGCCGGCACCGCCAAGGCGCCGAAAGTTCTCTTTGTCGCCGCAATGTCCGGCCACCATGCCACTCTCTCGAAGGACACGCTGCGCGAATTCCTGCCGGACTGCGATGTCTACATCACGGACTGGATCGATGCCCGGCTGGTGCCTCAGTCGGAAGGGCGCTTCGGCTTTGACGAGTATGTGCAGTACCTGGTCGAGTTTCTCGATGCGCTGGGGCCGAACGTGCATCTCGTCGGCCTGTGCCAGGCTGCAGTACCTGCGCTGTGTGCCGCCGCCTTGATGGCCGAGGACAGGCATCCGCATCGGCCGCGCACGCTGTCACTGCTCGCCGGTCCCATCGACATCCGTGTCAACCGAAACACCGTCACCAAGCTTGCGGACCGTGTTCCCCTGTCCGTGATGCGCCTCAACGTGCACAAGGTGCCATCCCGCTATCCAGGCGCCGGGCGTCTTGTCTACCCCGGCTACCTGCAGTTGGGGGCGTTCGTGTCGCTGAATCTGCGCACGCATATCGGCAAGCATGTGCAATTCTTCAAGGACGTGGCGCAGGGCAACCAGGCCGCCGCTCAAAAGCATCGTCTCTTCTACGACGAGTACAACGCCATGATGGACGCCACGGCCGAGTTCTATCTCGAGACGCTGCAGCGCGTGTTCATGGACCAGCAACTCGCCAAGGGCACGCTGCGGGTGCATGGGCGACGCGTCGATTGCGGCGCCCTGAAGGATGTTGCGCTGCTCACGCTCGAGGGCGCCCAGGACGACCTGGTGGCCATTGGCGTCACCGAGGCGGCGCAGGGCCTGTGCGGGAACCTGCCGGCTCGCTTGCGCGAGCATCATGTGCAGGAAGGCGTCGGGCACTACGGTGTCTTCAACGGCTCGATCTACAAATCCGAGATCGCTCCGCGCATGAAGGCTTTCATGGGCCGTCACGCCGCGGCAAGCGCGAAGGACAAGAAGGCAAAAATGGCGGCTGCAGTTCCAGCCCCATGATCCCACGAGCTGCGCCGGCTGCAGGGCTTGGCAGCGTCTGTGAGGTCCTGCGCCCGCATGCCCTTCAGGTTGCCAGCCGGTGCACCGTGCCCTGCGGAGCCGCGCTGAGGCGCCCAGGGCACGTCGGCAGCTCTTGAGGAGGGCCGGGCCCTTGCATGTCGCAAACGCAATGCCAAACGTCATGGATTGACGTGCCTGGCGAGAGTGTGCAGGTGGTGGCTCCTCCTCTGAAGACTTCAGGGAACTGGCCGGCCTCATGTCCAGCAACGCCAAGCATCCGTGAACGCATTGAATTCGAACAGGACTTGGCAAGATACGCCAACCTCGCGAAGAATCAGCAAAGCTTGAATTTGCATGAGTCCAACGCGGAACTCGGCAGGGCTGATCGCAATTGCACTCTAATCACCGTCGTCAACTTCTTCATCAAGAGGTTGCACGGTATCGCCACGTGGATAACGCTTGAGTGCCGTTCTGAACGCCTCGACGACCCCATCAGGATGGTCCATCGTCACGTGAAGGTTCTTCAAAAGGCCGTCGCCAAGGCCGTAGACCCAGCCGTGGATTGCCAACTTGTCACCGCGAGACCAAGCATCTTGGACCACGGTGCACAACGCGACGTTGCCCACCTGCTCGATCACGTTCATTTCACAAAGAATGTTTTCTTGTTGCTCAGGCGGAAGATGATCAAGCCGTTTTCGGTGACGAAGACGGACATCTTGAATATGCCGCAACCAGTTGTCCGCAAGGCCGATACGTCTTCCGTGAGTTGCAGCGCGTACGCCGGCACATCCGTGGTGACCAACCACCATGATGTGTTCAACTTTAAGGTGTTCCACTGCAAACTGGATCGTCGAAAGTGCATTCAGATCAGAGGGCACAACCAAATTCGCGACGTTTCTGTGCACAAATATTTCGCCCGGGTCGAGGCCGGTTATTTGGTTTGCGGGCACGCGGCTATCCGCGCATCCAATCCACATGTATTTAGGGCTCTGCTGACTTGCCAATCGGGAAAAGAATCCCGGCATCCGAGCCTCTGTAGCAGTGGCCCAGTCTCGATTATTGGCAAACAGATGGTCAAGTTCGTCACTCATTCCAAAGCTCCGTAGGTGCTTATAGAAGCCAACGGTTAAAGGCGTTGTCGCTCGGGAGGGGCGGTGCCTCCCGCGCAGCCCCCGGCGTCCATCGCTGGAACTTTGGCTCAGGCAAGTGTGCGCGACCGATGCGCGAGAAGATCATCTCAGATTCTAGGAGTGACGTTGGAGAAAGCGGGCTCGGAGGATGGAAGATGACCGGCAGTCAAGACCGAGTTGGCGGGCAAGTCGAGAGTGACGATGAGCGCCGCACGATCTGCGGACCCTTGACCGGAATCGACGAGCAAAAGGGCGTGCCAGTGCAAGGTGCGGAGGCCACCCAGCTGAATACCGGCATCTGAGACGGACGACGTCCCGGGCCGACTCTTAGCCGGACTTCACCCGCCACCGGGACCACAGCGCGCCGCCTTGACCGAGCGCAAGGGCCATGCGCGCCATTGGGTCGGCCGGCACCTGGCGCAGCGACCTGAGCAGCGGCTGCAGGTCAGGCTTTTCCAGTCGCCAGAATTCCTTGCGCTCGTAGGGCAACGGCGGGTAGATGGCTTTGGGGCGGCGCTGCGGTCTGGTAAGCGGCATGGTAGGCGACATGAGCCGAAGCCTAGCGCGAAGGCCTGCGACGGGTGGTGAGTTTTCTCAATGTCGTGGCGGCCTCCGTGCGGCACAAAAAGAGCGGACACGAGAGGAACCCTTGCGCGTAGTCATAGCCTTACTGTTTGCGGCGGCCGTGGTCATCGTGCTGGTCGCCACGAAGTGTTCGTTCTGCTCGACACCAGCCTGTGAGGCCGCACTACGCAGGGCGAGGCTGTGACAAGGATCCTGTTCGTCATCGGGCTCGTGCCGGCGGTGCTGGAAGTGCGGCTCGTGTGGTGGGCCTGGCAGACGTAGCTCGTGGGCGCGGCAGGAAGCCAAGCGCTGCCGCAACAGCCAGCAGTCCCGCTCATGCGCAACCCACGCGAGTTCCTCGGTCTGCTCCCAGCCCTGCACCCTTGAACTCGGCGCCCGCGGCCGCACACAGCTTCGGATCGAATAGCCCATCTCGCGCAGGCCACACATCAGCTCGCCGCGTTACCGCGCCTACCGCGCGCATCGGCAGAGCCCGGTCACGCCACCTGCGTGTCAATCCAGACCCGGAGCATGTTGAACAGGGGCGTGATCCGTTCATTTCGACCGCAGCGGCGCATGCTCCGCGTTCGCCCCGGTACGCTCAGTACTTCCCTGCACTAAACAAGAAGAAGGGTGAAACCCTGTTCTCGAGCGCAAGACGACTTGCGTAAGATTTGCAACCGCCCCCAACCAAAGTACCCATGCTTGATGTCGACTTGCCAGCGCCCGCTGCGGCAGTTCGTAACCTTCTTGCCAGTCACGGGATCGTTCCGGCCCTGGCACTCCTCAACGAAAGGACGCCCTACCGATTCACGGCAATCTACAAATTTAACGGCGAGGTGATGCACGCCGCATACGCTTTCGACCGCGACTGCGAATACCGTACGTGGCTGAAGGTGGTGCCTCTGTCCAAGAGCTTCTGCCAGCACGCGATTGCACATGGCGAGTTCGTGACCAGTCACGCCTCGAAGGATCAGCGCCTTACGAATCGACCCTATGCGGGCATGGTTGAGTCCTACTATGGCCGACTGCTGACGCGAGAGTGCGGCAAGCCTTATGGCACATTTATCCATTTCGACTTGGAGCCGCGCAGCATTCCCCCAAAGGAAATTCGTGTGCTGCGCGAGGTGATCCCGCAGTTCATTGACTACCTGAAATGAACGGGCTCCACGGGGTCCTGCTGTGTCGGAAATATCTCTGTTATTAAAAGACCCGGGCAAATTCCGGCGAGCCAACGAATGTCACCACGGAGCACGCGCCGGCGCTGAGTATTGGTGCAAACGCCACCGTGACCACGCCGGCGATTCAGGCCGATGCGGACAACACCAAGGCTCGCGGAATCTCTTATTTCTCCGACATCGACCTGCGCGGCGCACCCGTTGCAAAACCTGCGCAATAGCCCTGTCTCGATTCTTACTCAGCAGTCAGAAATATAGGCGACAGAAGGCGTTTCGAAGAATGATCGAACAAGCCGGCGGTTCTTCTGCATGTCGCGCAGCTGCTGGTCCACTCGAATTTCGAGTTTCTCGCCAGCTCTCAAGGGGTTGCGAGCCACGCCGGTGCGCTTGACGTGACTCCACACCAGCTCGTCCGGATTCAGGTCCGGTGCGTAGCCCGGCAGGATGTGCATGCTCAGCTGGCCCTGGGTGGACTCGATGTACTGGCGCACGTTCGCTTTCTTATGGGCCGGCAACCCGTCGACCACCAAGTGCACGGGTTTGCTGCGACCCTTCATCATCTTCTTGAGCAATTCGATGAACAGCTCAGCATTCAGCGCCCCTTGATAGGTCGCGAACCAGAAGCCACCTCTGGCATTGATGGCCGAGGCCGCCGAGACCGACTGGCGTTGGCCGGGACGCTCAATGACCGGGGTCTTGCCCTTGGGCGCCCAGGTCTTGCCGTACACGGTGTCGGCACGAAAACCCGACTCGTCCCAGAAGTAGACTTCGCCCCCGCTTTGCCTCGCAGCCGCAGCGATACCGGGGTAGGTTTCGCGCTGCCAGCGCTCGATGGCTTGAGGATCTCGCTGGTAGGCGCGTTGCAGTGGCTTTTGCGGGGTCAGTCCGAGCTTGGCCAGCAACGCACCGACTGCCGTCACTCCCATCTTCGCGCCGAACTTTTGTTCGATCAGCGTCACGACAATGGCGCGTGTCCACAGCCCGAAGTCCAGTCCGTACTGTCGCGGGTCGCGTCCATTGATCCAACGAAACACTTGGCGCTCCTGTGCGGGACTCAGCGTTCGCGGTCGGCCGGTGCCGCGTGTGCCGCGCAATGCCTTGAGGCCTTTTCCTCGACCCGACGAGGCTCTCAGCCATTTGTAGATCGTGGTTCGGCTGAAGCCGTAGGCGGCGATCACCGAAGAGGGCTTCTCGCCATCGCGAACTCGCTCGACTGCCATCAGGCGAATCTCTTCAAGCGTTTTGTGATCCAGCTTGCGGCCATCTCGCTTCATACGCCATTGGAACACCAATTCGATTGCTGCGGCGCCTATTTGTGGCCTAAATTATCGACTACTGAGTAAGGATCGCGTTCACTTCCTTCATGCGCTCGACTACTGTCGCCGGCGTGGCCGCTGGCGCCATGAAGCCGAACCAGCCGTAACCCACGACGTTCGGAAAACCTTGCTCACGGAAGGTTGGCACCATCGGGTAGACCGGGCTTCGCTCTTCGGACCCGACCGCCAGAACACGCAGCTTGCCAGCCTGCACATGCGGCAGTGCTGTCGGCATGGCGGTGAGCGTCGCATCCACGCGTCCCGCGAGCGGCTCGGTGTAGGCCGTGGCGTCGCCGCGGAAATGCACGTTCAGCCCCTTCACGCCGGCCTCCTTGAAGAACAGTTCGGCCGTCAGATGCGGACCGGAACCACTTCCTGGTGTCGCGAAGGTCAGGCCCTCTGGCTTGGACTTGCCGTAGGCGACCAGGTCGGCCACCGACTTGAACGGTGAACTGGCATTGACGATCAGGAAGACCGGCGCGTTTACTGCGAGCGTGACCGCCTTGAAATCGCGCACCGGGTCGTAAGAAAGCTTGCCGTACACCGGCTCGGCAGTCGCGAAAGGCGCGGCTGCGTAGAGCCAGGTGTAGCCGTCCGGCGCGGCTCGTGCGACATATTCGTTGGCCAGCCACGTGCCGGCACTGAGCTGGCTTGTTCTCGACGATGAATTGCTGCTGCAGGCATTTGCTCAGTTCTTCGCACAGGATGCGCGCCGAGATGTCATTCGAGCCACCGGCACCATAGGGCGACAGGACGCGCACTAGCCTGTGCGGCCAAACATCCTGCGCCTCGGCGAGCGACGGAAAGGCCGCGATGGCCGCGAAGGCGCCTCCGATTGCGGCGAACTGCGAGATGAAATGACGACGGTGAAGCGACATGGCGCTGTGTCCTGGATGGTTTTGCCTAGTCGAGTCGAACGACAGGCGGGTATACGAATTGCGTCGACAGATGCGGCGTGCGAGGCTGGTACAGCCGCAGCGTGAGATAGAACTGGTCATCCGACGGCGTCGGCAGCCAGTTGCAGCCTTCGCCGGGGTCGTCAGCCTGCAGCCGGATGCGGAGGCTCCCGTCTGTCTCGGTACGCAGGCCCTCTGTGCGGTCACCGATGGAGTAGCGATCGATAGGGTTGTCGATGAGCAGGCAGTCGCGGCGGCGGTACACGGTGAGCGACCAGAACGCATCGACCTGCGGCGCTGAGCCGCACGGAAAACAGAGTTCGTAGTGCGCCTTGCCGTCGAGCGGCGCACTTGCCGCGTCGACCTCGCAGACCGGGTACATCGCCTCCTCCATGCCGAGCGCGCCGATGAGGTTGCGTGCCACGCGGGCGCGTGTTGGGTAGTCGATGCCGTAGTCGGTACGTACGGAGACCGGCAGCGTCCAGCCGTTGCCGATGTCGCTGGCACTCACATCCTGTCGAAGCGCCGCGCAAGTCTCAGCCAGTGCGATGGCAAGCGCGGCCTCGGCGTCAGGCTCCGGCTCGCCATGGCGCAGGCCGAAACGATCGAGCAGTTCTAGCATCGCGCCCTGTCCGGCGGGCGCAGGATTGCGCTTCAGCACGTCGCGCACGGTGAGACGGTAGAGCATGACTTCGGGCACATCCCTTGGCCGGCGGTCCATGCCGGTGTCGAAGCGTTGCCATGCGGCGCTCGACGCATCGCCAGCTTTGCGGATCGCGTATTGGTCTTGCAGGCCATGCGCCAAGGCAATGTCTGCAGCATCCGCGGAAGCCAGCATGCGACCGATGATCCACACATCGCTGCCAGGCGCGGCGACGGGCACCGTTGCTTCGGGCACATCGCCCTTCCAATCCGGGCCATGCACGAACAGGCGCTGTGCTCGGTTGCCCGTCGTGCGCCGGCCAGCGTAGGCGAACGGGTTGGTCCACATGTCGAGGAAGCCCAGCGTCCAATAGCGCTCACCCATGTCCGGCACGTTGATGAGCAGCGGGCCATTGCTCAGGTCGAGCCAGGCGTTGTCATAGAGCGTGTCGTTGTTCGGCGAGACGACCTCCCGATTGCGCGGCGTGAGCAACTGGCGCGTGTGCCGAAAACCGTTGACCCAGCGGACGCTGGCATTGGGGTTGGCGTCGGCCAGTTCGCCGCTGTCGAGCTTGCGCGGGCACGTGGCCGCGCGCATGCGCGCCATCTCGAACAGCGGCAGGGTGTAGAGCACCGCATCTCGTGCGGCTTGATCCAGCGTACTGCTCATGCGACCCGCTCCACATCGGGAAAGCGGTACTGACCATCGAACAGCCTTTGCTGAGGATGGTAGAGGCGCAGAACGAGATAGAACGGGGCGTCCGGTGCGGGCAGCCAGTTCTGCTCGGGTCCCGGTGGACATTGGTGAGAGATGAACAACGTCAGGCAGCCGTCCGCGTTGCGAACCAGCGGGCTGCGGTTGCCGAGCGCGTGACGGCCAAGTGAGGTCGACGCGAGGTAGCGATCGCCGTCGTAGAGCGTGATCGACCAAAAGGCATCTGCCGGCAATTGGCCGCCATCCTCGAAGTGCAGCCGATAGCAATGCCCCCCGTGCAGCGCTACGCCGTCGTGGTCGTAGTCGACGCTGGCGTAGATGGCCTCGTCAGCGGCCAGCGCGCCGAGGCCCTTGAAGGCCGTGGCGGCGCGCAGCATGAGGTCGTCGCCATAGCGGCCGAGTCGCGTCGAATAGCGCCACGCCGCCTTCGAAGGACTGCGTGTATGCGCCTCGATCAGACGCATCGCCGCGGCATGGCCCTGCCGCAGGCCTTGGGCCACGCCGGGGCGCAGGTTCGCCAGCTTGCCATCGTCCGCGCACTGCAAGTGCAGGCTCGTCAGCAGCGCGAACACGCCGCGCTGAGAGGACGGCGGGGGAAAGTCCTGTACTGCGCGCAGCAGGTTGGCGAAGAAGTCGAGCGCCGGGTCGCCGCCTTCGCGCCATTGCGCGATGCTGCGGGGCGACGCCAGGGCAGGCGCCCGTGCGAACGTGGTGTCCAGGCTGAAGCCGGCCTGGAATGCGCGGGCCGCCGGCAGATCGGCTTCGTCGTCGACGAGGACGCGACCGAGCAACCACACCAGCGCACTGGGGCAGGCGATGGCGATGCAGCCCGCCGGCGGTGCACTGTCATCGCCTGGCGGCATGAGCGCGAAGCGGCTGCCTTCACGCGGACTGTTGCGCGTGCCGATGTTGTGAAAGTTGTTGGTGTAGACATCGAGCAACTCGAGCACGAAGTAGCGCCCAGTCTGCGCCGGCACCTCGATCACGACCGGCCCGCGCCGCAGGTCGATCCAGGCGTTGGTATAGAGCAGGTCGTTGGCGGGCGTGACGATGTCGCGATCGCGGTCGGTCCAGCGCTGCGCGCTGTGGCCCAGCTCGTTGAACGGTGCGCGGCCATAGCCGGTGGCGCCCGGCATGCCGCCGTCGTTGCCGGCCGTCTGCACGCGGCAGGTGCGCACGGCTTCTAGCAAGGGATACCCGGCGATGACAGCCGTGATCGCGGCGTGTGCCGACAGCGCCTCGACCGGCGTCGCATGTTCGAGTTCGAGAAAGGCTTCGGTAATGGTCATGACGGTCATGGGTATCTCTTCAGTCGGCCTTGATGTTTCCGGCCTGCACCAGCCGGCTCCAGGTTGCGATGTCATCGCGCACCTGCTGCGCAAATTGCTCACGCGGGATTGGCACAGGCTCCATGCCCAGCGCGCGCACTTTCTCGGCCGCCTCGGGTTGCTTGAGCATCGCATCCACGGCCTGCGCCAGCCTGTCGACGACGGGCGCCGGTGTGCGCGCCGGCGCGAAGATGCCGTACCACGAGGCCGTGTCGAACGCCACGCCCTGCTCCAGCAGGGTCGGCACGCCGGGGTAGCTGCTCGAGCGCCGCGGGCCGGTCACGGCCAGTGCCTTGATGCGCCCGGCCTTGACGAAGGGTGCGGCACTGGTGACATCGACCATGGCCACCTGGATCTGGCCTCCGATGAGGTCATTGAGTTCCGGCGCCACGCCCTTGTACGGCACGTGGCCCATGTGGACGCCGGTGGACTGGTTGATGGCTTCGAGGGCGAGATGGCCTCCGGATCCGTTGCCCCACGAACCCACCATGACGTTGCTGCCCGGCTTGCGCGCGATCTCGATCAGTTCCTTGACGGAATTCGCCGGGAAGTCGGGGTGCGCGACCAGCAGATTGCCACCCAGTGCGACGCGACCGATCGCGACGAAATCGGTTGCCGGCCTGTAGGAAAGGTCCTTGTAGATCGCCGGCGCGATCGCATGCGTGGCGCTGATGCCGAGCAGGATCGTGTATCCGTCGGGGTCGGCGCGTGCGACCTTGGCGCTGCCCAGCGTTCCTGTGGCGCCGGGCACGTTGTCGACGACCACCGTCGCCTTCAAGGTGGTGGCGAGCGACTGGGCGACCCAGCGGCCCATGACATCGGTGCCGCCACCCGGGGGAAATGGGACGACCAGGTGGATCGGCTTGTCCGGCCAGGGGGCCTCGGCCAGCGCTACGGGGGCGGCGCCAAGGGCTAGGACACCGATGGCGGCGGCCAGCAGCGTGCGACGACGGGGTGAATCAAGAGAGATCATGATGCTTTCCAGGGTGACGGCCGTGGATCAGGCCGCCGCGATCTCGACGACGGCATCGGCGGCAGCCACGCGGTCGCTCGTCACCATCAACGGGTTGATCTCCATCGTGCGCAGGCGCGGACCCAGGGCCGCGGCCAGCGCTGCGAAGCGGACCACCGTGTCGATCAGGCCCGCAGGGTCAATGGCCGGCTGGCCGCGCCAGGCTTGCAGGCGTTTCAGCACGCCGAGGCGTTCGAGCCGGTCGCGTACGCGCCCGGGGGTGGTGGGCGCGGTGAGCACGAGCGTGTGCGCATCGAGTTCGACGGCCACGCCTCCCAGGCCCAGCACGACGAGCGGCCCGAAGCTCTCGTCCCAGCGCGCCCCGAGCATCACTTCGACACGCGGGCTGAGCTTGCGCGCCACCAGCATGCCTTCGCGTCGCGCCTGCGGCGCCAGTTGCGTGACCGACGCCACGATCCCTGCGAAGGCCTCACGCAGTTCCCTTTCGTCGCGCAAGCCCACACGCACGCCGCCGACGTCGCTCTTGTGCAGCAGGTCGCGCGAAACGATTTTCAGCACGGCCTGGCCGCCGAGATCGCGCCAGGCGGCCACGGCTTCGTCCGCGTCCTGCACGTGACGGTGCGGCGCAGCTTCGACGCCGTTCGCGGCGAGGAAGGCGAGGCCGTCGATCTCGTTGCACATGGCGGCCGACATGCCAGTCGGCATCGAAACCCTCCCGCGTGCGGGTGCCTCATCGGCACTCGCATCGGCCTGCCACTTCGCCATCACCGCCAGGCTCTCGATCGCATGCGTTGGCTCCTCGTAGACGAGGCAGCCCAGCGCTTCGAGTTCACGCTTGAGTTCGGGCATCACGATGCCGGAAAAGGCCAGGCTGACGCCGGGTGCCGCCTCGCGCACCCATTTCACGGTTTGCGCGATCTTCCGCGCGTAGCCCGGCGCCGCACCCGCCGCCGCAAGGAACATCACTATGGCGTCGTATGCGCCGCTGCGTGCCGCTTCGACCGCCGCGTAGTCGACGAGGCTGTAGTCGGCGGTGATCTGCCCGGTCAGATCGACCGGGTTGCTGGTCGAGCAGAAAGCGATGCGGCGGCGCAGTTCGAGCGCGATCGGCTCGGGCAGCGGCGGCATGTCAAGGCCTGCATCGCTGGCCGCGTCCGCCATCAACGTGCCGACGCCACCCGACACGGTCAGGATGCCGAGGCGGGGGCCCCGGGGTGCCACGCCGAGCGCAAATGCCTGGCCGAAGCGGAACATCTGCTCGACGGTGTCGGCGCGGATGGTGCGCGTGTCATCGAACACGGCCTGATACACCGCGTCCTCGCCAGAAAGGCTCGCTGTGTGCGACATGGCTGCGCGCGCCCCGGCCTCGGTACGGCCCACCTTGGTCACGATCACCGGTTTGCCTGCCGCGCGCGCCTTCGCCAGCGCGCGGTGCAAGGCGCGCCCGTCGCGCGCGCCTTCCACATAGGCCAGGATCACGCGCGTGTCCTCATCGTCGACGAGGCCGTCGATGACGTCGGCGACCGAGGTGGTCGCCTCGTTGCCCGTCGTCACCCAGTGGCTCAATCCGAGCCCGCCCGCCCGTGCGAGCGAGTAGGCATAGGCCCCGAACGCGCCGCTCTGGCTCACGATCGCCACACCGCCGGCCTTCGGCTGCCCGGCCAGTGGGGCGGGCGAGAAGGTGGCATAGAGCCCACGGCGCGGGTTCATGGCGCCGAGGCAGTTCGGTCCCAGCAACGTGAGTTGGCCGCGGCGCGCGATCTCCGCCAGGCGGGCTTGCGCCTGCGCGCCTTCCGCTCCCACTTCGGCAAAGCCCGAACTCAGAACGATGGCGGCCCGCACGCCAGCCTGAACCGCCTGTTCGAGCGCGGCCGCCACCGCATCGGCCGGCACTGCGACGACGGCCAGGTCGATCTGAGCCGGTACGGCCGCCAGCGATTCGTACGCCGTCAGCCCCTGGACCTCCTTGGCCGCGGGATTGATCGGGTACACAGCGCCGGCATAGCCAAGTTCCTTGAGCAGTCGCACCGGCATGCCGCCGACCTTCTGCGGATTTTGTGAGGCACCGACCACTGCGACGGATGCGGGATGCAGCAATGCAGCAAGAGACATGGAGACGGGTCCTTGGAGTAGGACACGATCATGCCACCAACCTATTATGATAGGTTCTAGGGCTTACACCTATGCTGTTATGATAGCTTTGCGGGCCTTGGACCGAACTCTCCTCTTCGAGCCACATTTGCCAAATGGCAAAAACGCACCGACCGCCAGGTCGTCACCCCTTCGCCGTGCTAGCGCTTGATGACCGCCTTGTAGCTGAATGAGTCGCCGCGGAAGTACATGTCGGCATGCAGCAGGGGGCGGTCCGTCACATCGTGGGGCGTGAAGCGGATGCGCAAGACGGGCGCCGCGGCATCGATGCCCAGGTGCCGCGCGCGCAGCTTGCCCGCGGGCACGGCGCTCGTCTCGATGTGTGTGCTCTTCATCCGGAAGCCGAGGCGGCCTTCGAGCAAGGTCATGAAGTCGTTGGTATCGATGTCCTCGCGAATCAGCGCCTTCACGAGTTCCGCCTCTCCCCAGGCAATGCCGTACAACAACGGCTTGCCATCGACGCTCCGCACCATCGTGATTGCGGTAACTGGCTCGCCGGGCGCCAGCCTCAGCGCTTCCGCAACTGCCGCGGGCGCCTCGACTTCACGCACCGATAGTGTCTTGCCGAGGGCTTCACGTCCATGGGCCCGCATATGGTCGAAGAACCCGGTCAGCGGCCCGAGTTTGGGCGCGTCGGAGGGCCGGGTGACAAAGCTACCTTTGCCGTTCACCTTCTGGATCAGTCCTTTCGCATGAAGTGCTGCGAGTGCCTGGCGCACCGTGATCCGGCTGACACCGAACTCGATTTCCAGCTCCGCCTCCGATGGCAACTTGCTCCCCGCGACCAACTCGTTGACCACAATGCGTTGACGCAGTTGTGCTTCGATCTGGGCGAATAGCGGGAGGTTGGCGACGGCGGAGTTATCGGAGGAAGTTGACATGTAGGGCCCACGGTACGGAATGACCGGCGCGTCAATCACTTAAAGCAGACGCGTACGGCAAGTTTCCGATCATAAAAGGAGAGGCGGGATGCGCGGGCGCCGGCGCGGCGCTTCTTCAGTCAAGCTTGACGCCCGTGTCCTGCACCATCTTCAGAACAATCGGCAGGTTCGCCTTGTAGGCCGCGGTGGCCTGCGCCGGCGAATTGCCCACGGGCTCGGCGCCGAGTTCCCCAATGCGACGGGCCACATCGGGTTGCTTGATCACGGCCTGCACTTCACGCCCGAGGCGTTCGACGACGGCATCGGGTGTCTTTGCCGGCGCCAGCAGTGAGGTCGGCCCGGCCAAGGCATAGACCGGATCCGGATAGCCTTGCTCTGCAAAGGTGGGCACTTGCGGAATGGCATCTGCGCGGCGCGTGCCCACCACGGCCAGCGCACGCAACTTGCCGCTCGCAACGTAGGGTCGCAGTGTCGTAACCGAGCCGACCGTCATGGTGATGGCACCGCTGATCAGGTCGAACGCCATCGGGCCCTCGCCCTTGTAAGGCACGTGCAGCGTCTGCACGCCATATGTCTTGTCCATGTACACCTGCACCTGGTGCGGCAAGGTGCCGGGACCCCAGGAGCCCATCGCGTACTTTCCGGGCGACGCCTTCATGGCCTCAATCAGGCTTGCGACATCCTTCGCCGGGACCGAAGGATTGACAGCCAGGACGGTGCGCGCGAGCGCCACGTCCGACACCATTCGCAGATCGGTACGCGGGTCATAGGGCAGCTTGTCGTAAAGCGCCAGGTTGGCCGTGATCGGGCCAGGAATCGTCAACAGCAACGTGTAGCCGTCGGGGGCGCTTTTCGCGACGTAGTCCGTGCCGATGATGCCCCCCGCGCCGGTGCGATTTTCGACCATCACCGGCTGGCCCAACCGCTTGGCCAATGCCTCGGCCACGACGCGCGCGAAGATGTCAGTCGAACCACCGGCCTGGTACGGAACGATGAACCGTATCGGCTTGGCGGGGAATTCGTCCGCTGCACGCGCCGACGCGCCCAGCGACAGGAAGAGGGCTGCCGCGACAACGGCGTGCAGCGCAAGGGACGGCTTGGAACTTTTCATGGCCGGGATGATGCCACACCTATTATGACAGCAAGGACTGGGTTTTTACCAATTCCTCCCTTTGCTGTCATAACAGCCTAGGTGGTTTCCCGATTACCTATCATAATAGCAATTGGCATCATGGCTTCGAATTTCCATGCATCCGGACGCACGGACTGCACTGCCCAGCGGCCCAGCACCCAAGAGAGAACGCGATGAACTCCACCAACAACATCCTCATGATGAAGCAAGGCCTCGCGCGGCACGCCAGCGGCGTGCATACCCTGGGCGGCCAAGGCAACTCCTTGATCGTCGAACTGGGCGAAAGCCTCTTGCTGGTGGACGCAGGGCCGGGCGGGGACATCACGCGGCGGATGATCAGCGAGGTCCGCGAGAGCTTCGGCCAGCGCGTGAGCCACATCGTCTACAGCCATGGCCACATGGGCTACAACAACGGCGTGCAGCAGTGGCTGGACGACGCGGCCGGGAAAGGAGAGCGACCGCCGCGCGTCGTCGGTCACGAGCGCGTGGCCCACCGCTATGGTCGCTACCGCGAGACCGGCGGATTACAGGCCTGGACCAACGAGCACCAGTTCCGCTCGCCGTATCCGTCCGTGCCACCCGCGCACTGGTTCCGCCTGCCGGACGAGACTTACCGGACGCGGCTGCGCATCGAGGGACGCGATCGCAGCGTCGAGTTGATCCACGCGCCCTCCGAGACCGACGACGGCACCGCCGTGTGGATTCCGGATGTGCGCACCTTGTACGGCTCCAATGCGTTCATCAAGGCCTGTCCCAATTCGGGCTCGCCGTTCCGAATCCAGCGCGACGTGGTGCGCTGGGCTGCAACACTGGACATGTTCCTGGCGCTCGACCCGCTCGTGCTCATCCCCGAGTTCGGCAAGCCGCTGACCGATGCGGCGGAGATCCGGGAATCCCTGGAAGTCTCTTCACGCGCATTGAAGTACCTGCGCCAGGAAGTCGTGCGGCGCATGAACGCTGGCATGGGCGAGGTCGAGATCCTGCACGACGTGCCATTGCCACCGGACCTGTTCGCGCACCGATTCATGAACCCCACCTATGGCTGCGCTGAATACATCATGCGCGACATCTGGCGCAGCGAGAACGGCTGGTGGAACCGCAATCCCACCGACTTGCACCCCGCGGCACCGGACGCCGCGGCCGCAGCGGTCCGGGCGGCGTTGCCCGACGCGCCCCGGGTGCTCGAGCACGCGCGCCTGCTCGCCACAAAGGGCGACACTCAGCTAGCGCTGCATGTGGTGGATCTGCTGGCAGCCGCCAACCCTGCCGACCCGCTGGTGGCGCAGGCGCGCGAGCTCAAGGCTGAGCTCTGTCGCGTCCGGGCGACGCAGCTGACCTCGGTGGTCTCGCGCAACCTCTACCTGAGTGCCGCCGATGACCTGATGGGCGAACCGGTGTGCGATGCAGCCAGCCGCCAGCAACCGCAATGGGCCTGACCATGAAAACGGCCGCCCCTCCGACATCAGGCATTGGCGTCTTGATGAACGCCGAACTTTTTCGTGACCTGGTACCGGGTGTGCACACGCTGGGAGGACAGGGAAACACGCTCGCGATCGAGACGCATGAGGGCGTGGTCATCGTCGACGCCGGTCCCGGCGGACAAGTGTCGCAGCAGATGATCGCGCGCCTGCGCACTCTGACGCAGACGCGGGTGCACGCCATTGTCTACAGCCACGGCCACGCCGGATACAACGCCGGTGTGCAGGTGTGGATCGCGCACGCGCTCGCGCGCGGCGAAGCGCCGCCGCTGCGCATCGCGCACCGCAACGTGGCGCGCCGCTACCAGCGCTACGTGGAGACGGCGGGGCTGCAAGCCTGGCTCAACAGCCGGCAGTTCCGACGGCCCTTCAAAGCCGCCAGCGCGCAGGACTTCCCGATGCCACAGGTCCTGTTCGAAGACAGTCTGCGCCTCGCACTCGGAGACCGCGTGGTCGAACTGGTCGCAGCCCCATCGGAGACGGACGACACCGTGGCCGTCTGGCTGCCGCAAGAGCGCTTCCTGTACGGAAGCGCCGCCATGATCCGCAGCATTCCGAACATCGGCACGCCGCTGCGCACGTTGCGCGACCCGATGCGCTGGGTCGAAACACTGGAGCGACTCCATGCACTGGGTCCTACGATGGTCTTGCCGGAGTTCGGCAGCCCCATCACCAACGGCGCGGACATCGAGGCCGCGTTCTGGGTGCCCATCCGCGCGCTGCGCTGGCTGCGCGCCGAGGTGGTCCGGCGCATGAACGCGGGTCAGTCAGAGCGCGAGATCCTCGCCGGAATGCACTATCCGCCTGCGCTGTTCGGTCACCGCTTCATGCGGGCAATTTATGGCAGCCCCGGCTACATCGTGCGCGACATCTGGCGCAGCGAGAGCGGCTGGTGGGACCGCAATCCGACCCAGCTTCATCCGGCGCGCCCGGCCGACGCCGCGGCAGCGATCGTCGCCGCACTCGGCGATACCGGCGCCGTGCTCGCGCACGCGCAGCGCCTCGGTGACGAGGGGCGGACGCAGTTGGCCCTGCACGTGGTCGATTTGGTGGCGACTGCAAGCGACGACCCGGTGGCTCAGGCGGCGCGCGAGCTCAAAGCGAAACTGTGCGAGGCGCGTGCACTGCAATGCAGTTCCGTGGTGTCTCGCCAGATCCTGCGCAGTTGCGCGGAGGATCTGCGCGGCCTGCCGGTGGGAAGCACGCGGGATGATGATTCACCCATCAACTTCTCATGGGATGGCAACAATAACCCCGCGCCCCCGTCTGGGATCGGCGTATCACGACTTGGACCAGTAATTTCGGCCTGACAGAATCAACGCCCGTTCAAAAAGGTCCAACATGATTCAACGCCGCGTCCTCGGTCTTCTTCTTGCTGGCATCGCCGAATGGGCCACGGTGCCGATCGCGTCGGCTGCGCCCGCGCTGACGCCCGCGGAGGCGCGCACCATCGCCAAAGACGCCTACGTCTACGGGTTTCCGATGGAAGACAGCTATCGCACGATGTATGCCTTCTCCATCGCCAAGGGCAACCCCGAGTACAAGGGCCCGTTCAATTCGGTGCTGAACATCGCCCGCGTCTTCACCCCCGACGACAAGGCCTTCGTCACGCCGAACTCCGACACGCCCTACACCTTCCTCGGCCTGGACCTGCGCGCCGAGCCCATCGTGCTGACCTTGCCCGCCATCGAGAAGAACCGGTACTACGTGTTCCAGATGATGGACCTGTACACCTACAACTTCGACTACCTCGGCACGCGCACGACGGGCAATGGCGGCGGCAGGTTCCTGATCGCGGGTCCGCGCTGGAAGGGGCAGGCGCCCAAGGGCATCACCAAGGTGATCCGTGCAGAGACGGAGATGATCAACGTCATCGGGCGCACGCAACTGTTCAACCCGGGGGATCTCGACAAGGTCAAGCAGATCCAGGCAGGCTACAAGGTCGAGCCGTTGTCAGCCTTTTCCGGCAAGCCCGCACCCAAGGCGCCAGCCGAGCCGCATTGGATCAAGCCGCTCAGTCCGACGGAGCAGCGCACGTCGCTCGAGTTCTTCAACGTGCTCAATTTCGTGCTTCAGTTCGCTCCGACCCATCCCAGCGAGAAAGCATTGCGCGCGCGGTTCGCCCATATCGGTGTCGCGCCGGGCAAGCACGTCGACGTGAACGCCCTGCCCGCCGACATCAAGGCCGCGATGCAGGAAGGCATGGCCGATGGACAGAAGGCCATCGACGCGCGGCGCGCGGAACTCGGCGGCAAGATCGACACGCTCTTCGGCACCCGTGCCTACATGAAGAACAACTACCTGAATCGTGCCGTCGGCGCGCAGGTCGGCATCGGTGCCAATTCGCGCGAAGAGGCGCTCTACCCGATCTACGAAAAGGACGCCGCAGGCCAGCCTCTCGACGGCAGCAAGGGCCGCTACGTGCTGCGCTTTGCGAAGGGCCAGTTCCCCCCGGTCAACGCGTTCTGGTCGCTCACGATGTACGGCTTGCCGGACCAACTCCTCGTGAAGAACGACCAGAACCGCTACCTCGTCAACTCGCCGATGCTGCCGGACCTGAAGACGGACGCGGATGGCGGCCTCACCATCTACATCCAGAACGAGTCGCCGGGCAAGGACAAGGAAGCCAACTGGCTGCCTGCGCCACAGGGCCCATTCATGCTGACCATGCGCTACTACCTGCCAAAGCCGGAGTTGCTCAGCGGACAGTGGAAATCGCCCGTCGTGCAAATCGCGCCGTGACGCTTCGGCGGCGCGCCGGCTTCGGCTTGCCCTGACCGAATCAATACATCGGAAGAATTCGATCCATGTCATTCAGGATCGACCCATCTCCACTTCAAAAGGATCAGGATGACTCGAATCCACATCAAGGCAGCAGGCGCGATGGCACTGGGCCTCTCGCTCATCGCCGCGCAACTGGCGTTCGCACAGCCTTCACCCGATCAAGTGCGCGCGATCACCAAGGACGCGTACATCTATTCGTTCGCGATGCTCGAGAACTACAACACCATGTACAAGCAGGTCGCATCGCCCAACGACCCGGCTTATGTGGGTGGCTTTGGCCAGTACCGCCACTACGCGCAGGCCTTCACGCCGGACAACCATGACGTCGTGACGCCAAACAACGATACGCCCTACTCATGGGCTTGGGTCGACCTGCGCACCGAGCCTTGGGTGGTGAGCGTGCCGGCCGTGGCCGACAAGCGCTACTACGTGCAGCAGTGGATCGACCTGTTCACCTACAACTTCGCCTACGTCGGCTCGCGCGCCACCGGCAACGCCGCTGGCAACTTCATGCTCGTCGGGCCGAAGTGGAAGGGCAAGCCGCCCGCAGGCATCAAGAAGGTGTTCCGCTCCGAGACGGACATCGTTCTCACGCTCACGCGGACCGCGCTGAACGGACCTGAAGACGTCGAGGCAGTGAAGACCGTGCAGAATGGCATGAAGCTCCAGCCGCTCAGCAGCTTCGAGCACAAGACCGCGCCGCCCGTTGCGCCCGCCATCGACTTCCCGCCGTTCGACAGGGCAAAGGCGCGCTCGCACGATTTCATCGGCTATCTCAACTTCCTGCTTCAATTCACGCAGCCGCCGCATCCGAGCGAAATGGCCTTGATGAAGCGCTTCGCAACCATCGGCATCGCCCCCGGCAAGCCCTTCGACGCCGCGGCCCTGCCGCCCGACACGCTTGCCGCGATCGACCTCGGCGTGAAGGATGCGCAGGAGGCCCTGGCAGCGAAGGCCAAGGTCACCTTGTCCTCCAACGGCCTATTCGGCTCGCGCGCGGAGTTGAAGAGCGACTACCTCACGCGTGCCATCGCGGCAGAGAAGGGCTTGTATGGCAACTCATTGGTGGAGGCCTGGTACGGCGGTTACGTCGGCGACGGTACGAAGCTGCAGACCATTCACTTCGCCAAGGGCCAACTTCCGCCGGCGAGGTTCTTCTGGTCGATCACGCTGTACTCGCTGCCCGACCGCTTCCTGTTTGCCAACGATCTCAAGCGCTATTCGATCGGCGACCGCACCAAGGGCCTGAAGTACGACGCTGACGGAGGCCTCACGCTTTACGTGGGACACGCATCGCCAGGCCCTGAAATGGAATCCAACTGGTTGCCCGCACCCGATGCGAAGTACAGCGCAGTTGCCCGCATCTATGGGCCGAGCAAGGCTGCGATGAATGGCGCCTGGAATCTGCCGCCGCTGACGCCCGTCGCGACCAAGTGAGCCCGGACAATTCTCAAGGAAACCCATGAAGAACATCCTTGCCGCAGCCGCAGTCTTCGCCGCCGCAGGCCTGCCCCTCGGCGCAGCGGCGCAAGCCAGCGGCGCCGACATGAACGCTGCCAACAACCCGCTCACGCCCACCATCGGCGCCAACCTGCAAGACCAATACGTGGGCCGCTCCTACGGTCTGGGCGACGCGGACAGCAATGCCTTCTTGTTTCGTGGCACTTTGCCGCACAAGCTCTTCGGAATGCCGCAGATTCTGCGCGCGACGATGCCGGTGGTGACCACTGCCGACACGCCCTTGCCCGGCGGTCGCTACACCGGCGCGGGTGACCTGAACCTGTTCGACGTGTTCCTGTTCAAGGCCGGCGGCGTCGAGTTGGGCATCGGCCCGCAACTCACTTTGCCCACTGCGAGCCGTGACCAGACCGGCGCAGGCAAGTGGCAAGGCGGCCTTGCCGCGGTGGCCATGGCCCCGCAGAAATGGGGCCTGGTGGGGGGCTTGGTGACATGGCAGAAGTCGTTTGCCGGCGACGACCGGCCGGGCGTCGACACGGCCCAGTTGCAGCCCTTTTTCATCTACAACCTGGAGCAGGGTTGGTACGTGCGCAGCTCTGCCACGTGGAACTTCAACCTGAAGAACGGCGACTATTCCATTCCGGTGGGTGCGGGCGCCGGCAAGATCTGGAAGATGGGCGGCACAACTTACAACCTGTTCGTCGAGCCGCAATGGACAGTTGCGCACCAAGGCGACGGGCAGCCCAAGTTCCAGGTGTTCATGGGCTTGAACCTGCAGTTCCCGCTTTAAGAACTAGCGCGTGCCAGTCGAACTTCCTCACTGCGGTGCCCCGCGCGGCGCCCACCGCCCTTGCATCGGAATCGCCATGAAACGCTCCATTCACGCATTGCTTGCAACGACTCTTTGCGCGGTAACGGTCGCCGGCGCCCAGACACTGCCCCCCGACGCCCATCATTGGCTCGGCAGCGAGACCGTGAAGAGCCGGCTTGGCAACTTCGAGTTCAAGGGCGGCTATCCCACGGCCAAGGCAAGTGACCAATTGAATGACCTGCTGGTGATGAACCGCGCGGTCGAGGTCTACCTGCAAAACGTGTCTGCCGTCTCGATGTACAAGTTCCGTCGGGGCTTGGAGGACTTCGGCGTGAAGACATCCAGCCAGATCGCCATCTGGTCCGAACTGCTGGACGCCAACACCCTTCTTCTGACGGCCAACTCGGACACGGTCTACACCATCACCTTTCTCGACTTGAAGAGGGATGGCCCGACCGTCGTCGAACTGCCTCCCAAGATGCTGGGACTGTTTGACGACATGTGGATGCGCTACATCATCGACGGCGGTGTGGCCGGGCCGGACAAGGGCGAGGGGGGCAAGTACCTTTTGCTGCCGCCCGACTACAAGGGCGAGGTGCCCGCCAGTGGCTACCACGTCAGCAAGTCGCCTACTTACGGCATCTGGATGCTTATGCGGGCGGTGGATCCAGACCCCAAGGCCGCATCGGAGCGCTCCCGGCAGATCAAGGTCTACCCCCTTGCGCAACAGGCCAGCCCCGGGCCCACGACTTTCCTCGACGCGTCGGGCAAGTACCTCGACACCATCCATTCCGATGACTTCAGCTTCTACGAAGAACTGAACGAGCTGGTGCAGCAGGAACCGGCCGACGCGATTGGGTCGCTCCAACGTTTCTACCTGGCGTCGATCGGCATCGTGAAGGGACAACCATTTGCACCCGACCCGAAGCGCCGCGCACTTCTGACGGAAGCGTCCCGGGTCGCAGCCGCGACGGCGCGCATGGTCGCCTATGGCGGCAAGGACCCCGACGCTGTCGTCTATCCCGATCGACGCTGGCAGTGGGCCTTCGTTGGCGGTAGCTATCTGTTCGACAGCCAGGGCTACGAGAACGTCGATCGCCGCGCCGCATTCGCCTACGCGGCCACCGGCAACACGCCGGCCATGGCGTCGAAGGTCGTCGGCGCTGGCTCGCAATACATGTGGACACCGCGTGATTCGAAGGGCAACTACCTTGACGGCAAGAAGTCCTATCGACTTCGCATTCCGGCCAACCCGCCGGTCAAGGACTTCTGGTCGGTGATCGTCTACGACGCCAAGAGCCGGTCCATGCTGCAGAACGGGCAGCGCTTTCCGAGCGTGAGCCTCTATTCCAAACCCGACGCGAACGCCGACGGTTCCATCGATGTCTATTTCGGCCCCAACGCCCCGCCGGGCAAGGACAGGAACTGGGTCAAGACCTTGCCGGATCGCGGGTGGTTCCCGATTCTGCGGTTCTACGGGCCGTTGCAACCATTCTTCGACAAAACGTGGCAGCCCGAAGACATTGTGGAGGTTTTCAACTAGGCAAAGCATGCCGCGTCACGCCGCAGCCGCGACCGGAAGGCAAGGGGTTGTATGGGAGGAGAGACACCCCTGGACGCTGAACGAAAAGGTGCGTGTGTGCAAATTAAGCATAGTGCCGGCAATCGCGTGCGGCGCGCACGTGAGTATGACAACAAAGGATCTTGAATGTCATCTTTGCTTTCAGCTATGCCCGCGCGGAAGCCGCGCACCAACTGTGCGGGTCGCCAACGCCTCGCACCCTTGGCCACAATGTCGGCGTATGTCGTCGCCGGCACGCTTGCATCGACGATCTACAGAAACGCCAGGGCCGACTGCCTGCCCAACCCTCCTACCGATGGCCAGACGGTCACATGCAGCGGGCCCGCTCCGACCACCGTGCAACTCGATGCGTCCGCGGCCTCCGGCGTGACGGTCAATGTCAACCCAGATGCGGTGATCACGGGGAATCACGATCTGATCCTGCTTGGCGCGGGCGCACAGCTCAACAACTACGGAAGCATTCAACCGGTCTCCACGGACGAAGCGTACTTTGGCGTGATCGCTTTCGGCGAAAACAGCACGCTGCGTAACTATGGAACGCTCGCCACAAGCGGGTTCAACTCTCTGAGTTTCGTCAGCATCGCGAACAACAACGTGCTGCGCAATGAAGTCGGGGGAAGGATCACAATTTCGGGCGATTTCGCCGCCGGCCTGCTTGGCTCCAACAACGAAGGCAACCAACTGATCAACGCAGGTCGGATTACGTTGAACACCTTTCAGGGCTCGGGGATGTTCGTAGAGCTTAGCAATCGCTCGGTGCTGACAAACACCGCCACCGGAGTGATCGAATCCAATCTGGATGAAGCCTTCGGGATGGCCGCAGATACCGGCGACGGCCACACGCTGCGCAACGACGGAACCATCGTCACGCGCGGCCAAGGTTCGCACGGGATGCTGCTCAACGACACGACCAACTCGTCGATGATCAACGCAGGATCGATCACGACTTCCGGCGGAAGTTCTGAAACCGTGAATCGTGCGTTCGGCATGTTCGTGAGCGGCGGATCCGGCAACACAGTGGAAAACATGGCCGGCGGCGTTGTCACTGCCAGCGGTATTGGCTCCAGCGCCATGGAAATCGCCAGCAGCGCCGGCAACCTGCTGCGCAACGAGGGAATTCTGAACGTCAGTGGCACGGGCGCACACGGCCTCTACGTTTTGTCCGGCGCGCGCAATACGCTGGAAAACCGCGGCACGGTCAACGTCAGCGGCCAGCGTGGCAACGGCATGCGTGCGGACGACGGCGATAGCACCTTCATTAACAGCGGCGATCTCCTGGTCGGAGGCCGGGACGCCTTCGGTGTCTACATGCAGGGCAACAACAACACCTTGCTGAACACCGGCACCATCCGGGCTTCGGGCGTCAATTCCGACGGGGTGCTGTCCAACACCACGGGCGGCGGCTTCGTGGCACGGATCGAGAACACGGGCATCATCATCAGCGAGCGCAGCTTTGCAGTGCGCGGCGTGAACGGGCAGGAGACGCTGATCAACTCCGGCCTGATCCGCAGCGACGCCGGCACTGCTATAGACCTGCGCGCTGGCAACGACACGCTGGTTCTTCAAACGGGCTCGCAGGTCATCGGCCTCGCCGACGGCGGCACGGGGACAGACGGCGTGATCCTGCAAGGAACAGGCACGGCCTCCAACACCTTTGCCAACTTCGAGACCCTGCGCATGACCGGGACCGACTGGACCTTTTCAGGCAGCGGTGCGTTCAACGACACGCAGGTTGAAAGCGGTGTGCTGCGCGTCAGTGGCGCGCTGACCAGCCCTGTCACCGTGCGGTCAGGAACGCAGTTGCATATCGGCACCGGCGGGGCGAGCGGCACAGTGGCAGGCAACATCGTGGACAACGGCGCGCTGGTCTTCAATCGCAGCGACGCGTTGACCTATTCAGGCGTCGTCAGCGGAGCCGGAAGTCTGACCCAGGCCGGCACCGGCACGACGACGCTGACAGGCGCGAATACCTACGCGGGAAACACCACCGTCGAGGCGGGCACGCTGAGCGTGCGAGGTTCGATCAACTCGCCGGCCGCGACGGTCATGGTCGGCAATTCCGGCGCCGGCGCGCTGAGGATCGAAGGCGGCGGGAAGGTGAACAACTCGGTGAGCGTCATCGGGCAGGCCGCGGGTTCGCAAGGCGCCGTGACGGTGACCGGCAGCGGATCGACCTGGGTCACCGGCAGCGGTCTGACCATCGGCAACGACGGCGCAGGCGCGCTGACGGTCGAGAACGGCGGGACTGTTCGCAGCCAGTTCGCGATAGCCGCAGGGCAACCCACCGGCCAGGCCACGTTGCGCGTCAGCGGCACGGGTTCCAATTGGACGACAACGGACTTACTGAGCATATTGTCGGGAACGTCCACGTTGACGGTCGACCAAGGCGGCCTCGTGCGCGGCGGCAGTTTCGTGATCGGCGAGAACGCAGACGCGCACGCTGCGGCGCAGGTCACGGGACCCCGCTCGACCCTGGTGAGCGACTCGACCTTTGAAGTGGCGCGATCGGGAACGGGCTCGCTGCTCGTTTCGGGCGGCGCTGCGGTCACCAGCGCACAAGGCTTCGTCGGTCGGCTCGCCGGCGGGCAGGGCGACGCCACCGTCACTGGCGCAGGTTCGAGCTGGACGAACACCGGGCCAGACTTGACCGTCGGCAATGGCGGGACCGGCACGCTCACGGTCAACGAAGGTGCCTTGGTCAGTGCCCCTGCGACCTACCTGGCCTACTTTGCTGGCTCGAACGGCACGCTCAATATCGGTGCCGCGCTGGGCAGCGCGCCGGTCGCTCCGGGCACGCTCAGCACGTCCACTGTGAGCCTTGGCGCCGGCACAGGCGCTATCAATTTCAATCACACGTCGAGTGCGTACGAATTTGCGCCGGTCGTCAGCGGCAACGGCAGCGTCAATGCGCTGTCTGGCACGACCATCTTCACGGCCGACAACACCTACACCGGCAGCACGCGGATCGCGCTCGCCGGTGCGCTGCAGCTTGGCAACGGCGGCACCACCGGCAGCGTCGTGACGGACGTGATCGACGATGGACTGCTGACCTTCAACCGTTCCAACACGCTGATCTACGAAGGCGCGATCTCCGGCGCAGGCGCGATGGTCAAGACAGGCGCCGGGATGCTGATCCTCCAGGGCGCGAGCAGCTACTCGGGCAGCACGACGGTCAGCGCCGGCACACTTGTCGTCGGGGATGCGAGCAGTCCGGGCGCGACGCTGGGCGGCGGCGGTACGGTCACGGTCAACGCGGGTGCCGCCATGGGTGGTTACGGCAGTGTGACGGGCAGCGTGATCAATAACGGGTCGCTCAAGGTGGCCGATGCGATCGCAGATACCACCCCGGCCAACTCGGCTGCCAACGCGCTGCGCGGCAAGCCGACACTGTCTCTTGCGAAGCCTGCAATCCTGGCCGGTGGCAATGGCGGCTTCACCATACATGGCCTCTTGCAGAACGCGGGCCTCGCGCAGATCGGTGCTGCCGGCGGCACGCCAGGCAATTCGATGACGGTGACCAGCTACGCCGGCCTGCCCGGCAGCATGCTGGCGCTCAACACTTTCCTGGGCCCGGACAATTCGCCGTCCGACAAGCTGGTCATCAATGGCGGCACGGCGACGGGTTCGTCTGCCATGCGGATCGCCGGCACCGGCGGCGGCGCGTTGACAACGGGCGACGGACTCCTCGTGGTCGATGCGGCCAATGGCGGCACGACCAATGCGGGCGCATTCACGCTCGGCAATCGCGTGGCAGCAGGTGCGTACGAATACCAATTGAACCGAGGCGGGGCGGCCAATGCGAACAGCTGGTACTTGCGCACGACTTTGACGGCACCGCCAGCGCCGCCACCTGCGGAGCCGCCGCCCGCACCACCGCCGCCACCGCCGGTTGCACCAGCCCCGCCGGCCCCACAGGGCGCACCCACCGGCGAGGCGCCACCGCCTGCAACAGCGCCATCACCCGATCCCGCAGCAACGCCAACGCCATCGCCGTTGGCATCGGTGCCCAACTACCGCGTGGAGGTGCCGCTCGACATGGCATTGCCGTTGCTCGCCAACCGACTCGGCATCGCGATGCTCGGCACATACCATGACCGCGCCGGCGAAGACAACGTCGACCCTGCCATGGAGGGCCAGCGGCACGAGGGAACATGGGCGCGCGTGTATGGCGCGAGCCGACAGGCGAACGAGCGCGGCAGCGCTGCCCTCGTCGACCAGCTTGTCGACTTCCGCCGCCATGGGCCCGCCTACGACTTCACCGAAGGCGGCATGCAGGCGGGCGTCGATCTGCTACGCACCACAGACGGGGCCGGCAGGAGCGACGTGGCGGGCACCTACGTGGCGATCGGGCACATCGACGGCAATGTCGACAGCGTCTATGGCGGCAAGGCCGGCACGGCGTCGATGTACGGCTATTCGCTGGGTGGTTACTGGACGCGCAAGGGCGCTTCGGGTTGGTATGTCGACGGCGTGTTGCAGGCCACGCGCTACGACAGCGTCAAGACCCACTCTGCCCTGGGCGAGGATTTGAAGACGAGCGGCTGGGGCGCAGCCGCATCTGTCGAGGCTGGCTATCCCTTCGCGCTCGGGGCGGGATGGGACGTGGAGCCGCAGGCGCAACTCGTTTACCAATGGACGCGGCTGGACGACAGTGGCGACCTCCGTGGTGGGGTCGCATTCGACGACACCCACAGGGGCTACGCCCGCCTTGGCGCACGGCTGACGCGCAGCATTGGAGAAGGCGCAGGCGCAAGCGGCTACACGGCCTGGGCCCGCTTCAACGTGTGGCACGCCTTCGCCCCCGACGCGACCACCACGTTCACCAATCTCCAGGGCTTGAACGCGGTCGCGTTGACCGCTCCGCTCGGCGCGACCTGGGCGCAGGTCGGCATTGGCATGTCGGGCCGCGTCGCGCGCAACCTGACGGCATTTGGCTCGATCGACTACAACCGATCGCTCGACAGCAGCGGCGGCAATGGCTGGAGCGGTCGAGTGGGTGTGCACTGGGCTTGGTGAGTGGGGGCTCAGGTGAAGCGGCAAATGGCGGCGGCGGCAAGCCGAACCGGTCGACCAGGTCCTGGTACACGGCCATCGCGTTGCGGTTGAGCTTCAACTGCGACTCGATGAAGGCGCGGAGCGGCTCGCATGCCGGCGTGATGCTGCTCGGCGCTGAGCCGGGCGGCCGGGTCGATGGTCAATGCGGAGCAGTTTGGATCGGCCTGCTGCCGATTGCGCCCGGCGGCTCGGCGTCGCCTTGGCTGGCGAACTGCTTCTGATTATGATAGCCGCGAATGGTGTTACGCGAGATGCCCGTGACGCGCGCGATCTCTCGCTGCGTTGCGCCGTTGTGCAGCAGCGTCCAGATGCTGGTTTGTAGATGTGCATTCATCACTTGTCCTGCTGGAGACCGCCTCCCGTCATGGTGAAGACCTGATGGCAGCAAGACGGAAACCCTGACGAGGACTCCGATTTGAAAGGACTGCCCTCAATGCCGCGACGCGGCCTTGCGTGGGGAGACCTTGGCGGTGGACGGGGCCGCCGGCGCGTCGAGCGCATTCACATGCGCGAGCAGCGCGCGGTGCTCCTCGACGACATATTCGGCGATGTCCGCCACGTCCGGCACCGCGCGGCGACAGGCAATGAGACCGAAATCCAGCATGCCGTTGTAGCTTTGCACGGTCATGTTGAGCGCCATGCCATGGCTCGGAATCGAGACGGGGTAGTAGGTCAGAAGCTTCGCGCGGGCGAAGTAGAGCCCGACCTGCGGTCCCGGCACGTTCGAGATCAGCACATTGGCGACCGGGGGCAGCCGGTCCGCGAGCTGCGAGCGGCCATACATCGAGACCAGGCCCGACATCAGCCAGGGCGCGCCGAACGAAGGAAAGTCGGTCGGTATCGAGGTCTTGATGCTGCCCATCAGGGATTTCGCAGCGGCCGACGATTCGGCAATGGCCTTGATTCTCTGCACCGGATCGGCCACGTCGGTCGCCAACGTCATGATCGTCATCGAGACCTGGTTATTCGACGAGGTATCGCCGGACTCTCTCAGCGTGACCGGGATAGCCGCCGTCATCGGCTTCTTCGGAAGGCTGCCGGTATCGGACAGGTAGCGGCGCAGTGCGCCCGCGCAGAGGCCGAGCACCACGTCGTTGAGGCTCGCGCCCAGCCGCTTGCCGATCACCTTGACCTCGGCCATCGGGATCGAGCGCGCTGCATAGGCGCGCTGGTTCGTGATCGCCACGTTGAGCGGGGTTCGCGGACCGAGGATGTTGATATTTTTCGGAATACTCCAGCGCGTGCTGCCCCCGCTCTTCGGTTGCGGGATGACGAGGCTCTTCACCGCGCGCGCCATGTCAGGAAAGGTCTTCACCAGCTTCACGTACTGCTGCAGCGTGTTGGTCAGCGCGGCGCCCGCGAGTTCGGCCACGCCGAGCTGCTGGTGCTTGCCGCGCGCGATCTGCCGCGGAGGCTTGATGGCGCGGGGCTCGGGCGTCAGGTCCATGATCGCGTGCGCGAATGCAGTGCCCGCCTGGCCGTCCATGCCCGCGTGATGCAGCTTCGAATACAGCGCGACGCCGCCACCCTGCAGCCCGTCGATCACGAAGAACTCCCACAGCGGCCGGCTGCGATCCAGCAGCGTCGAATGCAGTCGCGCCACGTACTGCTCGAGCTGCTTCATCGTGCCGGACCGCGGCAGCGAGACGCGCCGCACGTGGTAGTCGAGGTCCACCTCGTCGTCCTCCACCCACACCGGGTTGGACAGCTCGAAGGGCATCAGGGCGAGCTTGCGCGTGAAGACTGCATGCGGCTCGCGACATGCGCCTTCACGTCCTCGTAGAAGTCCCGATCGTAGCCAGCAGGGAGTTCCAGCAAATGCAGGCCGCCTACGTGCATCGGCGTCTCTGGCGTTTCAGCGTGCAGGAAGGTTGCATCAAGGCCGCTGAGGTGTTTCATTCAGGCATCCTGGAGGTTGTGGCGCAACGATCGGGGCGGTGCGAAGGATAGTGCAAACCGAAGCGGTCTTCACGGGGCGGGCGGTTGTTCGGGAGCTGCGACGCTTGCCGCTATTTCACCAACTCGAAGTCGCCCGGCGCCCAGCTCTTGTCGAACGCAGCCTGCTCCGGTCCGTAGATGCGGATGTAGGCGAACCAGCCCTTGCCGGGCGTCGTCTTGATCCACCGGCTTTCCTTGCCCGGCGGCGCGGTCGGGCCGACGTAGAGATCCAGCGGCGCGTTCGTAGGCGCATCCTTGAGTTCGAACAGCGAGCGCAGCGCACCCTTGTCCTGGTCCGTCTGCACCTGCGAGCGCGTCGCGGTGTCGTAGACGGTCACGGACCAGAACAACTTGCCTGGAACCGGCGTGGGCATCGTGAGCTTGTAGTTCTTGCCGCCGTCCAGGTACACGCCCTTGGCATCGCGCACGCTCATCCAGTAGAGCGATCCCGCACCGGCGCTGCGGCGGAACATCGCGGGCGAGGTCACGATGGCTTGGGCGAACCAGCGGTCGCGCGCTTCCAGGTCGATGCCCGCAGGCGTCTCGAACTGGGCGCTGCCGGGCACCAGGCCGACCCATTCCCACTGGCGGTCTGGCCAGTTCTTGCGGTCCGCACGCGCACTGTCGAAGGCCGAGACCAGCAACTGGTCGCGACCGGCCCTGGCGGCCTTTTCCAAGATGCCTTTCATGCGGGCGTCGGGATTGAACGGCTTGCCGCGTTCGATGCCCAGCGCGGACAAGAGGCCATACATCGGCAGGTACTGCGGAACCAGCGGCTCGGCGCTGATGACCTTGCTCAGTTGCTGCCAGAACGCAATGTTGTCCTCCCACGCCAGCGACGAGCTGTCGGTGGCTTGCGCCGACGTGTCCACCACCTTCAGCACCTGCGGCTGCGCGGCGGTCGACAGCGGATAGATCTTCACCGCGCGCAATGCGTCGAGGGCCTTGGGGACGTTTCCTCCAACAGGCAACGCGCGCAGCGCGAGCAGGTTCTTGAAAGACTTCGAGCGGCCGACGAAATAGCCGGCCGGCGGGTCGCCCTGGTAGTCCGGCGGCAGGACGAGATGCTTGCCGCCCTTGCCTTGGTCCGGTCCGGGCAGGCCCAGGTCCTGGACCCAGCCCTGGTTGTGATCGTTCACCAGGCCGATGTACGGCCCCGGCGGCAGCTCGATCACCATCGGACCCTGCGAGACGTCCACGACGCCGGAGCCGTAGGGCGTGTCCGAGTTCAGCGTGAAGCCCACCTGCCGTGGGCCGGCAGCGACGATGCTGAAAGCCTGGTTGTCCTGGATGCCGGCAGTCCGCTTGCCATTGAAAACGCCTTCGACGGAAACGGTCGGATACCAGAAGCGGTAAGCCGTCACTGCACGCTGGAAGTCGACGTCGTCACGAACGCGCCGCGACGTGTCCGCCGTGGGATAGCCGCGCTCGAAGACATATGCGCCCGCGGCCGGCGGCGATTGGGCACAGCCGGTCGAAAGGACGGCGGCGGCAGCCGCGACGCAAAGGGAGAGGAAACGGTTCATGGGGAGCTTTCTCATGATCACAGGGCTTCGGTCATGCGCTTCACGCCAGGCGGTACCCAGCCGCCGGTGAATGCTTCCGCGCGCGGCAGGTACACCCGCATCGTCAGCGAGAAGTTGCCGTTCTGCGGTGCCGGCAGCCAGTTCGAATCCCGTCCGCTGCCAGGCGGCTTGCCCTGGATGTAGAGGTCGAGCGAGCCATCCGCGTTGAACTGCAGTGCATCGCGGTCGCCGATGGCAAAGCGGTTGATCGCGTTGGCCACCTGGAAGCCCTGCGTGTCGTACAGGGTCACCGACCAGAACGCATCGGCCGGCGGCAGCTTGTCCTTGTCGAAGTGCAGCACATAGCTCTTGTCCGCAGAGAATGGCTTGCCATCGGCGTCGACGAAGGTGGTGGGGTAGATCGAGTCTTCGGGCAGGTTGGCGCCGAGTCCGGCGAGCGCGATCACGGCGCGTTGCTCGTAGTTGCTGCCATAGCTGCCGATGCCTTCCGTAAGCACCCTCCATCCGTTCACGCGTGTGCCGAAGTCACGCAGGCGTTTCTGCAGGCGGGCCTTGGCATCCTGCGCCCCGGCGTTGATCGCCTCGATCGTCGCCGGGTCCAGCTTCGATGCGTCGAACGACAGGCCCGGCGCGAGTCCGATGGCTGCGGCGCGCATCAGTGTCGGGTAGTCGCTTGCATGCGGCGGGTTCTTCTTCATCAACTCCGCCAGGCGGGTGAGCATCGTCACGCCGTCAAGCTTGCCGACCTGCACCAGCGGCGGGGTCTTGGCGTCGATGGATGCATCCACGCGCGCCGGCGCGGCCTTGACTTCGGGCTTGCCCCAGCGGCTCAACGGCGTGAGCTTGAAGCCGTCCTGGATCTTGTGGACGTTCGGGAAGTCGGCGGGACCGTTGGTCTGCGTGCGACCCGTAATCCAGGTCATCGACGTAGGCGTCTCGACGCGCGTCACGCCTGCAGGCAATTGCCCCTGCCAGCCGCGCGGCACCATCGCGAAGTTGCCGCCGGTGTTGCCGGTGGTCCGCGTGCCCGGCACCGAAAAGACATCTGTCCACATGTCGAGCGAAGGCACGAGGTAGTAGCGACCGCCACTGTCGGGCACGGTGAGCACGATCGGCTCCTTGCTCACGTCGACCCATGCGAAGGAATACAGCGTGTCGAAGTTGTAGCGCACCACGTCGCGCGATTCGGCGCCGGGGAAGGTGCGGAAGTGCGCGAACTGGTTGACCGGGGCGCGCATGGGCACCGACGTGGCATCCGGCACGTTGGTTTGCTGCTGCATGGTCGTTTCCATCAGCACCATCGGATAGCCATAGATGTAGAGGTCGCTTGCAAGGGCTCTGGCCTTGGCCGGCGAAAGGGGTTCTGCCGCCTGGGCGCTGGCAAGCGGCAGGGCCAACACGGTCACGGACAGCAGGCGTGCGAGTCGTCGACTCAGATTCATGGAGGTCTCCAGATGGGTTTTAATGTGTTGAATTAATGTAATGCCTTACATTAGAATCCACCTATCGCCTCGGAGACACCCGCACTTTCGACAGGACCCGTGCGACAGTTCTTGCCACCCACAATCCATCACATGCAACGCGCCCCCCGCAACAGTTCATCGCCAGCAGCTGCAGCGACCGCTCCCGTCGAAGCCGGCGAGAGCGCGCGCCGCCTCCTGGAAACCGCCGAGCGGCTTTTTGCGGAAGAGGGTGTGGACGGCGTCGCCTTGTCGCGCATCGTGTCGATGTCGGGGCATCGAAACGCGTCCGCGCTGCACTACCACTTCGGGTCACGCCAAGCCATCGTGTCGAACGTGCTAAACATGCGGCTGGACCACATCAACGGGCTGCGCAACGTCATGCTCGACAAGATCGAACGTGAAGGCCGAGGGGGCAATGGGCGAGACGTGTTCGAGGCGGTCGTCCTGCCGTTGCAGCAAACCATTGCTTCGACCGCATGGGGCGCGGACTATGTGCAGGTGCTTGCGCAGTCGGTCCTCAATCCGCGGATCATGCGCAGCGATCTCATCGATCGCGGCAAGCTCACGGGCTTCCTGCGCGTGCGCAAGCTACTGCACGCCGCACTGCCTGGGGTTCCGCCCCCGGTGCTGGACGACCGATTCGTATGGGCCAACGAAAACGTGATCCTCGGCCTGGCCCGCTGGAGCCGGGCTGACGCAGCCGACCGGATGCTTGTCGATGTTGCGCAAGACTTGGTCGACTTTGCCGTTGGCGGGCTCGGTGCGCCGGTTTCGCGCGTGATTCCGGTGCGCAGCCGCGTCAAGGCGATACAGGGCCTCGATCACTTCTTTCGCTGAGCGGCTGTTTTCCGGGAAGCGCCGGCATGTTCCGCTTCACTCCAGCCGGCTGAACCGCGAACATCGTCATTCCCAGCGCCCACGGGTTGCCTTATGCGCTGGCGCATCGACTACCAGGAACTCAAGCAGGAACCGGGGCTCGGGCACTACGAAGGCAGAGCTGGCGGGGGTTCCATCACCATGCCAGCCTGAGCATCGGCGCGTACGGCTTCTTGATGGCCCAGCAACTGCGCCATCCCGAGAGCGCCGGCAAAAAGAACGCTGCACGACGCGAAGAACCTGCCTTACCCACGCATTACAAGCCTCGCGGTAGCCCAGCGTACGCAGCGCCACGTGCCTTCGTCGATCACGACTTTGCGGCTGCTTATCGCCGCGGCCTTGCACAAGACACTACCCCGATGCCCGTGCCGCCTGCGCGCAAACGCAAGCGGACCCGTTTTCGCACAACCCCACAGAGACAAGACGCTGGACTCAAGCCAAGGAGCCTCCTCAAAATGAGGGGCGGTCCACCTCGCCAGTGCTGGATTCGCCCACTCAATGGTCGGGTGCAACTGCCGTTTTTAGGCTCAGAACGCGTGCCGGATCCCGAAGTCGTAGCCGTAGCCACGTCCCGCCCGATAGCCGGGCGCCGAGGAGTTGATCGTGTTGGTGTAGCCCGGACCCGTGTCGGCCGAGGTCACGCTGACCGGCGAGATGGCCGCACCGTTCCCGTTGTCCGTCACCGCGAAGGTGGTGTACAACGCCGTGCGCTTCGACAGGTTGTAGACGTAGCCGATGGCGTACTTGCGCGCCTTCGGCGGCGGCGTGGTCACCGGCACCGCCCCGATGCGCGTGAAGTTGGAAAACTCCCCCTTCACCTGCGCGTACGACGCCTTGATCATGCCCACCCCGATCGGGATGGTCAGGCCGACCAGATAGTTGTTGGTATCGAGGTCGGCCGGCGGGCTCAACGCGGGCGTGAGCGGGAAGTTGGCGATGTTCACGAAGTCGGTCTTGACGTCGACCTTCGAGTACTCGCCAAAGAGTTTCACCGGACCGAAGTCGTACGAGGCGCCGGCGTTGAAGGTGGTCACGTTGGTGGTCGAGCCGAAGCGGTAGTTGTCTGCGACCGTGCTCCCGCCGTAGGCCACGGCCACGTCGAGCGCGCCATTGGCGTAGCCGACGCGTCCGCCCGCATAGCGGCCCAGGCGCGCGTTGTTGGCGGTCGTCGGATCGTTCAGCGCATCCGAGTGGACCACCTCGTTGAACGCATACATCACCTGGCCGTAGAAGCCGCCCAGGCTGGGCGGCAGGAAGTAGCCGACCGAGTTGGACTTGCGCGCGTAGAACCCGCGGTTCAGGGCCAGGGTCGGGAACGCGCTGCCCAGCGTCTGCACGATCAGGCTGCTGCCCGAGCCAGCGTTGCCGAAAGGATCGAAGACCGCGTCGTTCCAGAAGGTCGGGCTGTAGTCACGGCCGAGCCGCACTTCGCCGAAAGGCCCGAGCAGGCTCACCGTCGAGCGCCGGTCGAAGTAGAGCGCGCCGCGGCCCACCGTCGCCACATCGCCCCACATTGAGGACTCCAGCCAGAAGCCCGCGGCCAGCCCGCCGCCAAGGTCTTCCTGACCCCGGAAGCCCACTCGGCCGCCTGCGTTTCCGCCATTGGACAAGGCCCATTGGTTCTGCGTGAGGTCCGGCTTCGGCGTCGCGGGCAGGACGCCGTTGCTCTGGTACTTGCTGTTGGTCTCGTAGTAGCTGACGCCAATGTCGACGACGCCGAACAAGGTCACGGACGATTGCGCCGTGGCCGAACCAATGGCAGATAGCGCAGCCAGGGCAATGATGGTCTTCTTCATGGATGAAATGCTCTTGTTACAGGGAAGCTCTTGCGCCCGGGCAAGAGGAAGCGAAAGACAAAAAACGAATGTGGAGACGTGGACTTGCGGTCGGTCGCTTGCCGCACGGACAACGGTTGTCAAAACCGGTCTGCGGGGCTTCTGGTGCTAGCCTCAAAGCGTGCACTGAAGGAAATCTTCATGGTTTGCAACGAGGTGGATTCGGATTGATTAAGCCTTCATATTAATTTCGCAAATCATCCTTGCCAATGAGATTTGCGGGAATCGGGTTTTCCCCATGAGGGTCTCAAACCGAGTCTCTCAGGTGACGGACGAGAGCGGCCGCCAGTCGCTCGACCAATCGCGCCGTCAAAGTGTCAATACAACGTCTTATTGCCGCGGCCGGTCGCTGTCCCGTGCACGGGATCCTGGGTATCCAAGTCAGCCGTTGGCGCGCCACGAGCGCGAGTGCTGACGGAGGGACCGCGGCGCGGCGGCGTACGGGGACCTGTGGAAATGGACCAATGGATCTGCCCGGTCTCATCAAGACCGCGTGCGCTTCCGTGCCTGTCGGCCGTAGGGATCTGGACCTAGGTGAAGTAGCGTGCCATGCCTGTACGCTTGGAGCGTGGGGCAACTTTGCGCTTCGAATCGGCGTGCGTTACGGGCGCTTGGAGCCCGTTCACACAGTAGTCCACCAAGTCGTCGACCATGCCAGGTTCGCGCAGAGCGGGGCCTTCTTCGCGTACCCACCGTGCCACCGAATACACCACGTTGTCCGACATCCACACGATGCGCTGGTCAAGCACGGGCCGAGGCAGGTCCGCGAGCGCAGCCTGCAGCAATCGACGCGCTCGCAAGATTCCCCCCAAATTCGCGGGTTCGACGACGTCGCTGGTCATGAGACTGGGGCTGAACGTCGTCTGCGCTAGCACCTGGACGTAGTAGCGGCCCCAAGGCGTCTCGCGCACGGTGTCCGTCAAGGCCTGTACGATCGCCGTAACGATGCCGCGGACATCGTCGCCTCTGCCGCGCGCCTCCATCGCATCGAGATGAATATGTCGCAACGCGTTGACGTGACGAAGTCGCCGGTTGATAAGGCTTGCCAGCAGGTCCGGCAGTTTTCCGAAGTGGTAGAGAACTGCAGCACGGTTCTTCTGGCCGGCCGCAGTCACGATGCTATGCGTGGTAACCGCTTCAATCCCTTTCTCGGCGAACAGGCGCTCCGCGACTTCGAGGATTCGAACCGCGGCCTCAGACGGCTCTCCTGCTTTGAGAAAGAGGACCCGCGGCCCGTGAGTCGGATTCGGGAGCTTGTTGACCATTGGGCGGCGCGGGAGTAAATCTACTAGATGATGAAACGAAAGATTCACCCGTAATATAAGGGCTTAGTGGAGCGGGCGTGGGCCGGATGGCCCCGTTCGCTCGAACGACGCCGAACACTTGCGCGCCGCGGTCATCGGCGGCGTCGGGATTTGCCAAGCCGCAAGCTGGCTGTTCGCGCCAGAGATTGCATCGGGCCAGGTCAAGGAACTCCTGAGCGAGTTTGCCCCTCATCCTTTCCCCATCCATGCCGTCAGCCCGAGCGGCCGCCGAGTGCCTAGTCGCGTGCGCGTGTTCACCGACTTCCTGGCCGAGGTCTGTGAGTCCGAGCCGCACCTTCGTGTGCGATGAGAATCGACCGCCGCGGTGCGGGAACATTCCAGGCCGGCATGCATTGAATGCCCCTGTCCGGTCTTCTGCCAGAAGCGCTGAACCTCTACCTTTCGCTCCATGCCACGCGTCGTGGCAGCCAGCCATTGAATCTGTGAAAGGTGTGCATCATGTCAAAACTCAACGGAAAGGTCGCCGTCATCACCGGTGGCAGCAGCGGCATCGGCCTTGCCACAGCCAGACGCTTCGTGGAAGAAGGCGCCTACGTTTTCATCACCGGCCGTCGCCAGTCAGAACTGGAGAAGGCCAAGGCTTATTTCGGCCGCAACGTGTCAACCGTCCAGGGTGACGTTTCCAATCTGGAAGACCTACACCGCCTGTTTGCCCAAGTCAAGGCAGAGAAGGGCGTGGTGGACATCGTCGTCACCAGCGCCGGCTTTGTCGAACACGCGCCGCTGGCCGTAGCAACTCCCGGGCACTTCGATAAACTTTCGGCGTCAACGCCCGCGGCGTGTTCTTCACTGTGCAGAAGGCGCTTCCGCTGATGACGCGCGGTGGCGCCGTGGTGCTGGTATCTTCGGGCATGCACATGAAGGGCCTATGCGGTCACCAAGGCTGCGGTGCGCTCATTCGCTCGGACCTGGGCGATGGAACTGAAGGAAGCCGGCATTCGCGTGAACACGCTGTCGCCGGGCGCCATCGAGACGTCCATCATCGACGGCCCCCTCAAGACGAAGGACGAGGCTGATGGCGCTCGCAAGATGTTTGCTGGCATGACTCCGCTCGGGCGCATGGGGCGTCCGGCGGAGATGGCTGCGGCGGCGCTGTTCCTGGCTTCGGACGAAAGTAGCTTCTCGACCGGCATGGACTTGGTCGCCGATGGCGGCGTGACGCAAGTCTGATGCTTCGACCGGCCGTTCTTCAGGACCAGCACCTCGAAGAATACGGTGCCGATCAAACCAAGGCGGCCAGCAGATGCAGGACGAGCAGGATGGGATGGCTCATGACAGCGCGCGCCGGTGCACGCTCACGCGGCGCCAATCGAGGCGTGTAGCATCGGTCGTCTCCAGCGCGTCGGCCAGCGTGAATCCGTCCAAGTGCGCCAGAAAGCGCTGCAAGGCGCCGTCGAGCACGCCGGCCAGCCCGCAGTGGCCCGTCAGCGCGCAGGCACTGCCTGTCGCGAAGCACTCGACCAGTTCGAAGTCGGGCTCCACGCCGCGCACCAGCGTCCCGAGGTTGATGTCCTCGGGTCGGTGGGCCAGTCGCATGCCCCCTCCCTTGCCGCGCACGGTTTTGATCCACCCCTGCTGGCCAAGCTGGTGGGTGATCTTCATCAGGTGAGCCTCCGAGATGCCGTAAGCCTGGGCCACGTCGGTGATCGTACATAGGCGATCGGGACGCTGCGCGACGTAGATCAGCAGGCGCAGCGCGTAGTCGGTCATCGTAGTCAGGTGCATCGAAAATTCTCCGGTCAGCGCGACGCGCGCAGCGCAACATCTGCGACAGGCCTGTCGGCCCGCGGGCGGATCAACATCGGGAAGAAGCGCCACAGGTAGAGCGCAAAGGCCAGCACCCATGCGCCTGCCGAGGCGTGCAGCGCGCCGAGGGCGATGGTTGTGGGCAGCAGCGCCACCAGGCGCAGTGCCGCGGCCACGATGACCAACGCGTAGCTGATCACCATGGCGCGGTCGGTTTCCAGCGGCCTGCCCAGATGGCCGAGTGCGGTGCGCGTCACCATTCCGATGATCAGAACCGAAAACCCCGCGGTGCCGATGACATGCGCCGGCCATGCGGCCCGCACAATCCAGCCCATCGCCTGCACGGCGGCCACGAGCAGTCCTGCGCCTAGCGCGGCATAGCCGGCGTACAGGATCCAGAGCAGTGGCACGCGTAGCACTGCCCACGGCCGCCACGCCAGCACCTGGATCAGTGCGAGGCCGCCGGCCGCCGCCAGTGCACCCGCCGTGACGGAGCGAATTTGCAGCAGGCCGCCAAGCACCGCGATCAGGCCGGCGCCGATCTGCCAATGGCCGCTGCGGGTATGCATCGGGATCGTCAAACCAGGAACGGCGCGCATGGCAAAGAATGGAATGACGCGCCGTGCCACCAGCAACGCGATCACGGCCATGCACAGCAAGCCCAGGTTGAAGCGCTGCAGCAGCAGTGCGTGGTCGCCTTGACGCGCGGCCAGAAGGTAGAGCGCGTCGGCCACTCCGAGTCCCAGGACCAGGAGCGGGAGGCCGTAATTGCGGCGGCTGCGGGCACCATAGATGGCCCTGCCCAATGCCGCTGCGGCCCAGGCAAAGAAGGCAAGTTCACTGCAGGCTGCAACCCAGAAGGCGATGGCGCCCGGCACCAGGTAGCCGATGCGCGCGATCGACCACAGCGCTAGCAAGATGCCGAGCGCGGTGCCGCTCAACGGATTGATTCCGGTCCAATTGCTTGTGGCCGTCAGCAGAAAGCCTACGGCGATGGCGGCAATGAAAGCCCAGAGCATCTCATGCGCGTGCCAGAGCACGCCCGGCAGGGCCCCCGTGAGGAGCTGCGGTGCACAGACCCACAGCGCTATCGAAACGGCGGCCCAGAGGCAGCCAGCCAGATACAGCGGGCGAAACCCGAGTTCCAGAAATGCCTGCCATTGCGGCGAGGTCTGCGCACGCGCTGGCTCGGCGATGCGGAGCAGTTCAGACATCCTGCAATTCCGTCGGCGCAGTCGCCGGGCGGAGGCTCATCTGATAGCCGTACCAGAGACTTTGGGCGATGCGCTGGGCCATCTCGTACGCAAATTCGCCCATGGCCCGATTGGGTTGTGCGGCGGTCGTCTCGCGAAACAAGCGCAGCCAGCGCTCGAACGATTCGGCGCTCAGATCGGGCAGGGCCACGTGCTTGGGCATGGGCGTGCCGTTGAAGCGACGCGTACCGCGCAGGATCGACGACCAGAAGTCCACCAGCTTCGCGAGGTGATGGTCCCAGTCGCCGACACGGGCGTTGAAAGTCGGCCCAATCAACTCGTCCTGGCGCACCGCCTCGTAGAAGCTGTGCACCATGCGTGCAATTTCCTGTTCGGTGCAGAGGTCCGGCGAGCCCAAGTTAGTTCTCCGACATAAGATTCATATAATATATATCTTACGCCTGCCGGACCGCATTACAAGGTCGCGGCATTGATCCATCTCAACTGAACGGGAGGCACGCCATGGCCTTGAAGCACGCCCAACTCCTCGATGTGATCGATCTTCATGCCACGCATGAGGCACGCGGCACCTCTGTCAGCAGCAGCCTGTTGAAGACGGCGCACATGCAACTGATGCAACTGAACCTGCCACAAGGACATAGGCTGCCGGCGCATCATGTCCCCGGCGAGATCACCATCCAGTGCGTGGCGGGCGAGGTGAACGTGGTCACCTCGCAATGCAGGCGCCAGCTGGGCGCGGGCCAACTGATGGCGCTGCCGGGTGGCGAATCGCACGAGATCGAGGCCTCGCGGGATGCTTTGCTGCTCGTCACCGTGCTGCGCGTCGGCAGGGGATGAAGCTCACTTGCGTGACCGCGATTCGCGGCCACGCGGATTTGCATTGGCCAGTACGTCGCTGTCGACGGTCTCCAACAGGTAGCACGCTCCCATTCACTGTGACCGCCGGCATCGCAGCATGACGCGCTGCACAACCAATAGCGCGAGACCACAAGTCCATGGTCACTTGACCTGTTCGTCAGCGAGCAAGGCAAGGTTGTCTTGCCCGAGCGCGACGTCGCGCACAGCGCCATACAAATCGCCTTGTTGGGGGGACGCCTGACCAGAAATGCTCACCCGCACTTCGATGGTCAGCGGCGAAAAGCGCGATAGCGGCCGGTCGGGTGACATGGCCATGCTGTCGTCGAGAACGAAGCGAGCGGGCAGGTCCTTGGCAGAAAGGCGCAGCACGGCGAGCGGCATGCGCCCGGCCGACGGCGCCCGCGCCAGCACGAACACGGTGGCTTGCGGTGGAACCCGGTCGCGCAACGTCGACGCGATCGATACGGTGCCGCCGACATGCGCAGCGACCGGCGGGTCGGTGGACGCTTTCGGCGGATCCAGTTGCGCCAGGTTGGCCTCGATGTCGCGCAACGCTTCGGAGTCCTGCGGCAGTAGGCCCCGTACTGCTTCCCACCGCACGCGCGCCTGGGCTGTATCGCCGCGCTGGTAGGCCGCCATGCCGGCCAGCGCCAGCGCCTTGGGGTGCTGCGGATCTATGGCCAGCGCGTCGTCGATGGCCTCCTGCGCCGGGCCGCCAAGGTCGCCTTGGCGGGTCGAGCCGAGCGCATCCGCGTAGTCGGCCAGCAGTTGCGGCTGGCCCGGCGCCAGTTCGATGGCCTTACGATAGGCCAGCACCGCATCGTCGTAGCGCTGCAGGACTTCGTACGAACGCGCCAGCACGATCCAGCCTTCGAGGTCGGCCGGGTGCGCCTGCAACCGCGCGGCCAGGCCCGCCACCATCTGCTCCAGATCCTGGCCCGAGCGCTCATGCGCGCCGGCTGGGCCGGCGGCCAGCGCAGCGGCGGCGCGCGGATTGCCAACTCGCTGGTAGAGCAACAGCGCCGCCGCCGGCAACGCCAGGCTCAGGCCGAGCGCCACGCCCCACGCCATCCAGGGCCGGGCAGGGCGCGTGGCAGCCGCGGGCTGCGCAGCTTCCTCGAGCCATTGCCGCTGAAGTTCCTCAATGGCCTGAGCCCGATCTCCAGCGTTCAGGGCCTGTGCATCCAGGTCGCGTCCGAGCTGCGCCAACTGATCGGCGTAGACGCAGCGCGCCAGCGCCTGGCGCGTGATGTCCGCCGTCCCGGTGCTTCTGAAGAGCGGTGGCAGCACCAGGGCCAGCGCCAGTGCGATCAGCGCGACCACCGCCAGCCAGAGTGCGATCACGGCTCGTCACCCTCCAGCCAGGCTTGGACGCGAAAGCGCTCCGTGGGCGTCAACGGAGGCGGCGCCGCACGTTGGCGGCGCTGCACTATGCGCGCCAGCAGTGCAAGCCCCAGCATCAGGAGCGCGAAAGGCCCCAGCCACAAGAGCCAGGTCGAGGGCCTGAACGGTGGGTCGTAGCGCACGAAAGCGCCGTAGCGTTCCTCGAAATAGTCGCGGATCTGCGCCTCGCTGCGGCCCCCAGCCAATTGCTCGCGGATCTGGCGGCGCATGTCGGCCGCCAGCGGCGCATTCGATTCCGCGAGGGTCTGGTTCTGGCAGACCATGCAGCGCAGGTTGGCGGCCACCGCGGCTTCGCGTTCCTCGAGGCCGGGGCCGCCCTGTGCGAGCCGCACCGCCGACAGCAAGGCGAGCCCCATGAGCCAGCGGCGCGTCATTGCAGGCTCCGCACCAGCGGCATCAGTTCGTCGCGCCAGATGTCCGGCGTCACCGGGCCAGGATGTCGCAGGCGGATGCGGCCCTCGCGATCGATCACGAAGGTCTCGGGCACGCCATAGACCCCATAGTCGATGCCGATGCGGCCATCGCCATCGACCGCCGAGGCGCGATAGGGATTGCCATTGCGGCTCAGCATCGCGCGTGCGGCATCGACCTGGTCCTTGTAGTTCAGGCCGTAGAGGGCGACGCCATCGCGGCGCGCTGCCTCCTGCAGCACCGGCAGTTCCTCGCGGCAGGGCGCGCACCAGGAGGCCCACACGTTGAGCAGCCAGACCTGACCGCGCAGCGTGTCGGTCTGCAGGCGTGCTTGCGGGTCCTCCAGCAATGGCAGGTCAATGGCCGGGGCCGGCTTGCCGACCAGTGCCGAGGGCAGGCGGCGGGGATCGCGGCTCAGTCCCACGGCCAGCAGAAGCGCCAACACCAGGAAGATCGCCAGCGGCAGCTTGAAGCGCATCAGATGCCCTCCCGCGGCAGCGATGGCAGAGCCACCGGCCCGGGCGCAGCGCGCGTGGCGCGCGCCAGCCGGTAGCGGCGGTCGGTGGCCGCCAGCAGCGCGCCCAGCGCCATCAGCAGGCAGCCGGCCCAGATCCAGGTCATGTACGGCTTCACATGCAGGCGCATGGTCCAGGCGTCGTTCCCGGCGGGATCGCCCAGCGCGACGAATAGATCGCGCGTCGGCCCGACGTCGATGGCCGCTTGCGTCAGCGGCATCTGCTGCGCCCGGTAGCTTCGCTTCTCCGGATGCAACGTCATCAACTCGTGGCCGGCCCGGCTCACCACTACGCTGGCGCGCTGTGCGTCGTAGTTGGGGCCGCGCACCGGCGCGACGCCGGCGAAGCGGAAGTCGTAGTCGGCCAGCGACACCGTCTCGCCCACCCGCAAGCTCAGTTCGCGCTTGCTCTCGAATCCGTCGGCCAGCGTCACTCCGAAAATGAAGACGCCGATGCCGGCGTGAGCCAGCAGCATGCCCCACCAGCCACGCGGCTGGCGACGCGCGCGCGTGCGCCAGTCCCCCGCGCCTTCATGCAGGCGCTGCCAGGCATGAATGCCGGCGCTGCCCAGTGCCCAGCCGGCCAGTAGCAAGGCGAAGGTGGAGACCGGCGCCCAGGCGCGCTGCTCAGCCGGAAGCGCGAACGGCCACAGCAGTGCAACCGCCCCCGCGACAGCCAGCGCCCAGCGCAGGCGCCGCGCCAGTTCGGGCACGTGGGCGTTCTTCCAGCGGGCTACCGGCCCGACGCCCATCAGGAAGATGGCCGGTGCCATCAGCGGTATGAACACCGCTTCGAAGTAGGGCGGCCCGACCGAGATCTTTTCGCCGCGCAGCACGTCCAGCGCCAGTGGGTAGAGGGTGCCGAGCAGCACCGACATGGCGGCCGCCGTCAGCACCACGTTGTTGGCCAGCAGCATCGATTCGCGCGACAGCAGAGCGAAGCTGCCGCCCATGCCGATGCGCGGCGCGCGCCAGCCGAAGAGCAGCAGCGAGCCACCCACCACCGCCACCATGAAGGCCAGGATGTACAGGCCCCGGCCCGGATCGACGGCAAAGGCATGTACCGAGGTCAGCACGCCCGAGCGGACCAGGAAGGTGCCCAGCAGGCTGAGCGAAAACGTCAGGATGGCCAGCAGCACCGACCAACTGCGAAAGGCCCCGCGCTTCTCCGTGACGGCCAGCGAATGCAGCAGCGCGGTGCCGGCCAGCCAGGGCATGAAGGAGGCGTTCTCCACCGGGTCCCAGAACCACCAGCCGCCCCAGCCGAGGACGTAGTAGGCCCAGGCGCTGCCCAGCAGGATGCCCAGGGTCAGGAACATCCACGCGGCTGCCGTCCAGGGGCGCGACCAGCGCGCCCAGGCGGCATTCAGCTCACCCGAGAGCAGGGCCGCGATGGCAAAGGCAAAGGCCACCGAGAAGCCCACGTAGCCCATGTAGAGCATCGGCGGATGGATCACCATGCCCGGGTCCTGAAGCAGCGGATTCAGGTCGCGTCCTTCCAGCGCTGGCGGCATCAGGCGCGTGAAGGGGTTCGACAGGAACAGGATGAAAAGCAGGAAGCCCACGCTCAGCCAGCCCATCACCGCTAGCACGCGTGCCACGAAGGCCGGCGGCAGTTGCCGGCTGAAGCGCGCCACCGCCAGCGTCCATGCCGCCAGTATGCACAGCCACAGCAGCATGGAGCCTTCGTGCCCGCCCCACACCGCGGAGAAGCGGTAGGCGGCGGGCAGGTCCGTGTACGAGTTGGAAGCGACGTACAGCACCGAGAAGTCGTTCTGCAGGAACGAAGTCGCCAGGCACGCGAAGGCCAGCATGGCCATGGCGAACTGGCCCACCGCGGCCGGCCGCGCCACCGCCATCCAGCCGGCCACGCCCCAATGCGCGCCGGCCAGCGGCAGGCTGCCCTGGACCAGCGCCAGCAGCAGCGCCAGCACCAGTGCGAACACACCGAGTTCGGGGATCACTGCGCTGCCTCCGTGGCGGCGCGTGCTTCCGCCGGACGCGCCTGCTTGAGTGCCGTCGCGGCTTCGGGCGGCATGTAGTTCTCGTCATGCTTGGCGAGCACCTGGGTGGCAGCGAAACTGCCGTCGCCCTGCAGGCGGCCGGACACCACGACACCCTTGCCCTCGCGGAACAGGTCGGGCAGCAGGCCGCGGTAGCGCACCGGCACCCGCTGTGCCCGGTCAGTCACCACAAAGCTCAGCGCCAGGCCATCCGCGGCCTTTTGCAGCGATCCTTCCTCCACCAACCCGCCGAGCCGGAAGGCGCCATTGCGCGGCGCGGCGTGGGCCGCCACCTGGCTCGGCGTGAAGAAGAACACCACGTTGGACTGCAGCGAATCGAGAACCAGCCAGGTCGCCGCGCCCAGCACCAGCAGGCCGGCAGCGACGAAGGCCAGGCGCCGGTTCCTAGGTTTCATCCTCTGCCTCCCGTGGCGGTGTCTGCCCGCGGCCGCGCCGCGCCACGTGCCAGACCTCGCAGGCCAGCAGCAGCAAAGGCAGGGCGTACGCCACGACGATGAACAGGAGATGGGCGCCGGCTTGCGTCATGCGCGCCTCGCCAGTGCATCGCGTTCGGCGATCAGGCAGCGCACCCGCGCCAGCGCGACCGCCACCGAATAGGCCCAGCAGGCGAGCGCCATCAGCAGCAGGCCGAGCACCATGGTATGCGCCATCGTCGGCGCGGCAGTGAAACTGATCGAGGCCCTTTGGTGCAGCGTGCTCCACCATTGCACCGAGAAGTAGATGATCGGCACGTTGACGACGCCGGCCAAGAGCAGGATGGCCCCGGCCCGGTCGGCGCGCCGCGGATCGTCGATGGCCGAGACCAGGCCCAGGTAGCCCAGGTACAGGAAGAGCAGGATCAGCTCGGAGGTCAGGCGCGCGTCCCAGACCCACCAAGTGCCCCCAGGTCGGCTTGCCCCAGGCCATGCCGGTCCACAGAGCGATGATGGTGAACAATGCGCCGGTCGGTGCCAGGGCGCGCGCCATCAGCGGCGACAGGCGGGTGTGGAAGACCAGGCCCAGGGCCGCATGGAAGGCCGCGACCAGGTAGATGAACATCGACATCCAGGCCGCAGGCACGTGAATGAAGATGATGCGGTAGACCTCGCCCTGCTGGTGGTCGGTGGGCGCCACGACGAAGCCGACGAACAGCCCGGCAACCGCGAGCAGGGCCGCGAGCGCGGCGAACCACGGCAAGGCGCGCCCGGCCCAGTGATGGAAGACCGGTGGCGAGGCCAAGCGCCGCCAGCGGCCGCGAGGCGCGCCGTGCGCCTCGCGCCGCAACGTGGGTTCGAGGGGGCGCAGGCCGTCCATCGCTCGGCCCTTCATTCGAGCGCCAGGCGCAGCGCGGATGCCACGGCCCAGGGACACAGCAAGGCCGCCAGCAGCAGCCAGGCCGCCAAGATCGACAGGTGCGGGCCGGCCGGCATGCCCTGCTGGCTGGCGCTGACCGCGCCACTGCCGAAGACCGCACCGGCACGCACAGCGGCAGCATGATCAGCGCCAGCAAGGCGTTGCCGCGCAGGCCCAGGGTCAGGGCGGCACCGAGCGCACCCAGCAACGACAAGGTCGGCGTGCCCAGCAGCAGTGAGGCCAGCAGCACCACGATCGCCGGCGTCGACAGTTCGAACTGCAGGCCCAGCAGCGGCGCTACCAGCAACAGCGGCAGGCAGGTCACGAGCCAGTGCGCCGCGACCTTGGCCCAGACTAGGCCGAGCAGGGAGCGGGGAGACAGCAGCAGTTGCTCCAGCACGCCGTCCTCCAGTTCCGGCAGGAAGAGCCGGTGCAGCGAGACCGGCAGCGCGAGCAGCGCCGCCACCCAGACCACGCCCGGGCCGATGGCACGCAGCAGGGCCGGGTCGGGCCCGATGGCCAGCGCGAACAGCGTGCCCACCACCACGAAGAACAGCAGTGCGCCGAGCGCGTCCATCGGCCGCCGCGCCGCCGTGCGCAACTCACGGCCGATGATCGGAATCATGGCGGGAGCCATCGTGAAGTCCGTCCATGTCCAGGGCATCGCCGCCGCCCGCTCGGTGCGTCGCCAGCACCGCCAGGCCACCGCCTTGGGCATGCTCGGCCAGGCAGGCTTCGAGCACCTGCTCGCCGTCCGCATCCAGGCCGGCATGCGGTTCGTCCAGCAGCCACAGGGGGCGCTGGCTCAACAGCACGCGCGCCAGCGCGAGGCGGCGGCGCTGGCCTTGCGACAGCAGCCGCACGAGGTCGTTCTCGCGCCCGGCCAGTTGCAGCCGTTCCAGCACCATGCGGCTGGCAACGGCGTCGGGCCGGCGGCCGGCGATGTGCAGCGAGAAGACGAGGTTCTCGCGCAGCGTGAGTTCGCCGCGCAGTCCGTCTGCGTGGCCGAGGTAGGCCAGTTGCCCGGTGAAGTCCGCGCCCTGCGCCGCGATCGCGCGGCCTTGCCAATGGACTTCGCCGCGCGCGGGCGGCAGCAGGCCGCGATGGCTACGTCGAGGAGGTGGCGCGGGTCAGCAGCACCTGCCTGGTGTCGGTGGCGCGCAACCGCTACTCGGTGCCGTGCGAGCTGGCCGGGCAGATGGTCAGCACCCATCTGTATCCGACGCGCGTGACGGTGGTGGCCGGCGATGCCGTCGTGGCCGAGCACGAGCGCCTGAGCGACAAAGGCAAGACGCGCTACGACTGGCAGCACTACATACCGCTGGTGCAGAGGAAGCCGGGGGCGCTGCGCAACGGGGCGCCGTTCGCCGACCTGCCGCCGGCATTGCAACGGCTGCGCCGCGGGTTGCTGCGCGAGAACGGTGGCGATCGCGTCATGGCCAAGGTGCTGGACCTGGTGCCGACGGCGGGACTGGAGGCGGTGCTGGTGGCCGTGGAGTTGGCGCTCGACGGAGCGCCCCCGTCCGGGCGGGTGAGCGTCGAGCACGTCATCAACGTGCTGGGGCGTCTGAACGCTGCGCCGCGGCCGGCCAACGTGGTGACGTCGCTGCAGGTGCTGACGCCGCCGAGCGCCGACACCGCCCGCTACGACCGGCTGCGCGACATCCAGGAGGCCGGCCATGACGCGTGACGTGATTGCCGAATTCAAGGCGCTGCGCCTGCACGGCATGGCCGGGACTTGGGCGGATCTGCTGGAGCAGAACAAGGCCGAGCTGGAGCGATCGCGCTGGCTGGTCGAGCAGATGCTGCGTGCCGAGACGACCGAACGTGCCACGCGCTCGGTGAGCCACCAGATGAACGCAGCAAAGTTCCCGGTGCATCGGGACTTGGCGGGCTTCGACTTCGAGGTCTCGCCGGTGGACCGCAAGCTGGTGATGCAGTTGGCGGAAATGGCCTTCACCGACGAGGCGCACAACGTTGTCCTGGTCGGCGGGCCAGGTAGCGGAAAAAGCCATCTTGCGACCGCCATCGGCGTGGCGGGCATCACGCAGCACGGCAAGCGCGTGCGCTTCTACTCGACGGTCGATCTGGTAAACGCGCTGGAGCAGGAGAAGGCCCAAGGCAAGGCCGGGCGCATTGCCGCGAGCATGCTGCGCCTGGACGCGGTGGTGCTCGACGAGATGGGATACCTGCCCTTCAGCCAGGCTGGAGGAGCGTTGCTGTTCCACTTGCTCTCCAAGCTCTACGAGCACACGAGCGTGGTGGTGACGACCAACCTGGACTTCGCCGAATGGTCCAGCGTGTTCGTGGATCCGAAGATGACCACCGCGCTGCTGGACCGGCTCACGCACCACTGCCACATCGTGGAGACGGGAAACGAGAGCTACCGCATCACTCACGCCACGGCCAACTCGAAGAAGCGCATCCGCGCTCGGGAGCAAGAACGCAAGGAAGCCAAAGCGCCACCAGCGAACCTCGCCTGATCGACCGCAGGCAGGGACAAGGCGCTACGGGCTTCGCCCTCCGCGCCTTCTGAGACCGAACAACCGGCTTCAACAAGCAAGGCAAGAAAGGGGGAACGAGCTACAGTTATCCACAGTCGGCATCCACGATGCCGGCATCCGTCCCCGGGTCAAAGTTCAACCGGCAGGGTGGGTCAAAATTCAACCGGCGCCGACAAGCGTCCGCAATGGCATTGTCCAGGCAGCGATTCAGAGTGCGGAATTCCCCGATGGCGAAGGGGGCGTCGCGTTCAAAGGCAAGATCCGTGATCGCTTGGCAAAGGTCGCCATAGTCATGAACGACCTGATCCACCGTGTAGCCTAGCTTCAGCAGTTCCTTGCCATGGGCAGCGGCGCCCACCCCCATTTCCGACAAGTCTATCGAATCTCCGCCTGAGGGCCCCGAGATCCTGATGCTTTCCGCGGGCTTGTCAGCATCTTCCGCTTCAAGGGTTTTGATCAGCTGGTCGAGGAACAACGGAATGCCGTTTGCCAACTGTTTTTCAGTGGCGGAGCGCTGAGGCCTCAGCGCAACCTTCGACTTGCAGCGTGAAACCACCTCCTCCCGATTGTTGGCGAGAAAGTTACGCATGCTCCAGTCCTTGGCTTTTGCCGGTTCATTTATCGGATGCCGCCCATTTGTTCTTCAAAGGCGTACGACTTCTTCTGTAACTGTTTGAGGAAGACCAGTCTGTGCGGTGTCGAACATACACGGTGCCGCACACGCGAATTCGCTTGCAACATTGCCGGCGCGCTGGCTATGTCACGGGGGTGCCCGTTGCGTGCGGGAGGGCCGTGCGCTGCTCCGCCGCATCTAGTCTGCGCGACCGCTCAACGTCGCTGGCGAGCGCGCGAGGGTGCTCATTGGCATTCTCATCGCGCGGTCCCCCGGCGAGCTGCCCGAACTGGTCAGGTCCACTCACACCCGCCTGATATGGAACACTCCGGCCGCAGTCACTGTGCGACACCGCACACAGTCGCTCCGCGATGCCTATACTGGATTTCATCGTGAGCAATGCGGTGGACGCGGCTCCGACTGGATCTTGGTGCCTGTCTTATTGCGGAGTTGCGTTATGCCCAAGTCCCCCGACCCCCTGGATAACCACTTGCTGTGCACATTGCCCGACGCCGAGCGGAAGCGGTGGTTCCCGGAACTCGAATCGGTCGACATGCCATTGGGACAGGTGCTCTACGAATCGGGCAGGGCGCTGAGCCACGTGTACTTTCCGACCACCTCGATCGTGTCGTTGCTGTACGTGATGGAAAGCGGTGCCTCGGCCGAGATCGCGGTGGTGGGCAACGAGGGCATCGTCGGTATCTCGCTCTTCATGGGCGGCGAATCTACGCCCAGTCGCGCCGTGGTCCAGAGCGCCGGCCATGGGTTCCGATTGAAGGCAAATCTCATGAAAAAGGAGTTCAACCGGGCCGGCCCGGTGCTGCACCTGCTGCTGCGCTATACCCAGGCATTGATCACGCAGATGGCGCAGACGGCCGCGTGCAACCGGCACCATTCGCTGGACCAACAGTTGTGCCGCTGGCTCCTGCTGAGCCTCGACCGCCTGCAGGGCAGCGACCTCGTGATGACGCAGGAGTTGATCGCCAATATGCTCGGCGTCCGGCGCGAGGGCGTGACGGAGGGGGCGCTCAAGCTGCAGCAGGCGGGTCTGATCCGCTATGCGCGAGGTCACATCTCGGTGCTGGATCGCGCGGGGTTGGAGAAGCGCACCTGCGAGTGCTATGCGGTCGTCAAGTCCGAGTACGACCGGTTGCTTCCGGCGACCACCGCGACCTGAGGGCTTGCGAATGCCGCAGGGAAAAGGGACGCACCGGGTCTGTTTCGACTTCTAAGTACGGTGATGAGCAAGCGAAAGCTGCACGCACTGGTGGTGTGGCCTAGCGAAGCAACAAAGGGCGAGCAAGCAACTACGCGTTGGTTTTGAAATGGTGTATCAGTGCCCCCCGGCCGACGCCGATGATGCTGACCTTGAGCATCCACTCGCGTGCGTCCGACTTGGTGCGGCCCGATCACCTGGTGACGAGCCCATGAAGAGGTAGTTGGATCTTCCAAGAGCTATGCCGCGCAGGGCGCGCTCGGCTGCGTTGTTGTCCACCTCGATGCGATCGTCGTCGCGATAGCGGTTAGCGATTTCCAGCGCGTCAGCGCATAGCGCCAAGGATCTTGATCGCCCGCCGCAGGTTGTACGCAAGAACCTGCAAACTCATTTCGGTTCGCACGTTCGGTAAGGTCTTCGTCAGGAAGCTTCGAGCGGGAGGCGTGCAAGTGGGTTTAGGCCGACACTTCGGTCCTCGACCTCGTTGCCACGCGTGATCAGCTTCGACGCTCAGCTCCGCCGCTGATAGCGAATCGAGGAAACAGCCGGATCGCGTTGCCCTTTGCGATGGCCTCGTGCTCGGAAATCGTCAAGCCCGTGAGCGTGCGAAAGCTCTCGACATTGGCTTCGATGCCTGCCGCCGGGGTGAACGGGAAATCGCTGCCGAACAGGATGTGGGTCGTCGATGTCAGCCGGCGCAGCCGCTCAATAGCAGCATCGCTCGCCGATCCAGCCAGGTCGTAGTAGAGCGAAGCGAGCACACGGTTGACCTCCGCTGCGCCGCCGGCTGGCCGCTGGTTCAGGAATGGGAGCGACGAGAACGCCGCGATTCGCTCGGCCACCGCGGACAATGCGCCGCCCGCGTGCGGAATGATCATGCGGATGTCCGGATAGCGGGCCAGTGTGCCGGCAAAGATCAGGTCGGTGACGGTGCGTGCGGTGTCCATCGGGAATTCCAGGATGGGCGCGGGTCTTCCCAGTCCCACCGCTTCCAGGCATGGGGGCGAGGTCGGATGCAGGAACAAAGTGGCGCGCCGTCGGTTGAGGTCCGCAAAGATCGGATCTAGCCGCGCGTCGCCCAAATAGATCCCATGGACATTCGTTTCCATGACGACGCCGTCGAGGTGAAGCACCTCCAGTGCGTATCCAATTTCGTCCAGTGAGGCCTGGATGTCCGGCAGCGGCAAGGTTGCAAAGGCTCCAAACCGGTTGGGTTTGCTCTTTACCAAGGTGGCCGCGAATTCGTTGACCTCCCGTGCCAGTCGCCGTCGCGCCAGCGGATCCTTGAGGAATCCGACCGTCGGGGAGGAGACCGACAACATCGACGCCTCGATGTCATGTCGATCCATGTGCGCGAGTGCCTTTTCTTCTGACCACTGCGGCACGGGAAAACCTCCATCAAGCGTCACCAACCCTTCGTCAGCCAACGCCTGTGCATACGTCGGAGGCAGATAGTGCGAGTGCGCGTCAATCAGTCCGCAGGTGCACCGGAGGCCAGCGTTGCTTGCACCATTGCCCTTGGCGGCAACGAGCGGGACATTCGCCGCCACTTCCGATGGCGGTTCAGCGGCGGCGACGGAGCCGCCTCCAGCAGCGAGGGCCACCGCAACCGACACTGCCTTGCCGAGCGCAGCGCGACGCGCAGGATCTCGTGGTTCGGCGCTCACGCTATGACCCGCGAGCCCCACGGCGTTGGCGCTGGCACCGCGCACGGCCCATCTGCCTCGATGCTCCCGAACGCGGCAGGCCCAACGACTTCGAGATATTCCATGTCGGGTGAATAGTCGAACAGGAAGTGTCGGATGCCCGGTGCCTGATGCACGCAATCCCCGGCCTCCACCAGCGTGTTGCGATCCTCGTACATGAAGCGCGCCCAGCCCTTCAGCATGTAGACGATGTGAAACTGTGCCTCGTGTACATGCCAGCCAGTGCCCTTCTCGGGCTCTTGATTGGCGCGCACCAACTGCGCCACGACGCGACCACCCGTCGCTTCGTCGACGCCCAGATCTCGATAGGTGAAGAAGTCGCGCAGACCTCCACAGACAAAGGATGTGTCGCTCGGTTTGTTGTGGGAAAAGCAGGTGGAAAGTTCAGTCATGGACAATGCTCGCAAAGTAGGTTGAGACGAAATGAGAGAGCCGTGGCGCGGCGAAAAAACAAGCTAGAAATCGCCCAAGACGCACGGTGAAGTCGCGGCCCGGATACGCCCAAGAATTTGTCGTCGCGCGTGGCGGCGGTATCAGCCGCGCCGGGCGGGCGCGGTCTCTTTGAGCAACAGCGTCACCACCAATCCGACCACGAGCGCGATCGCAGCCAGATGCATGATGTACTGGATGCCATAGTGGTGGGCCACGTAACCCGCAATGACCGGTGCAATGCCGCCGCCGAAGATTTCGCCGGTGCCGATCACGATGCCAGAGGCCGTCGACATGAGCGTGGCCGGGACCGACTCCGCGCTGATCGGACCGACGGTCAGGCAGATCATGCTGAAGATGAAAAAGAGCGTCGCGGCCAGGCTCGCGAAGAGCGCGAAGGGCTCGGCCCCGGCGTGCATCAGGAAGTACAGGCCGATGGCCGCTCCGCAGACTGAAATGATCATCACGGGCTTGCGTCCGATCCGGTCCGACACTGCCGGCATCACCGGCGTGCCCAGCGTGCCGCCGAAGCCGATGGCCGACAGCACGTAACCCATCTGCTCCAGCGTCAGGTGCAGATAGTCGATCAGGTAGCTGGGCAGCAAGGCGCTCAGCACCACCAGGTTGGTCAGCCAGCACAACATGCCGATCATGTTGAGCGGGATGTTGCGGTACTTGAAGACGTCGCTCCACGGGTGGGCCGCTGCGTCGTGCGTCGCGGTGTGCGCCGCAGCTGATTTCGGATCGGGATTGCGAAGTCCGCGGTAAAGCAGATAGGCAATCACCAAGCCTGGGATGGACACCATCGCGAAGATCCAGTGCCACTCCACGACCTTCAGCAACTGCGTGACCAGGATCGGTGCGATGCCCAGGCCGAACAGCGGCAGGGCCGCCTGCTGGATCCCGACGTTCATGCCCTGACGGCTCGGCTTGGACGCGTCGATGGTGGCGACGATGCTGGCCGGCGTGTAGGCGCCCTCCGCCACGCCCATCAGCGCGCGAATGATCATCAGGCTCCCGACGCCGGTGGCAAGTCCGCTGAGGCCTGCCAGCAGCGAGAAGACGATGATCGCAGGAATGATCACCTTGCGATGCCCGAGGCGGTCAGAGAGGTTGCCCATGAAGAGCGCAGCGACGCCCCAGGCGATGGCCAGCACGCCGGTGATCTGGCCGAGGTCCTGGTAGTCGAGGTTCAGCTCCTTCGAGATCACCGGGAACAGCGGCAGGATCATGAAGCGGTCGATGCCGACCAGGCCGAATCCGAGGCACAACAGGGTGACGGTCTTCCATTCGTAGCTAGAGCCCCTGTGCGCAGCCGGGCTCGGCTGGATGGCGATGTGCGTGGTCATGGCTTGCTTCCTTCGGTAATGGGAGTTTTCAGGCGTGCTTGGCCAGCCGCTCGTCGACTTGCGTCGGCGACGCAGTCCACGCGCGATCCAGCCGCACCCCGTTGCGCTGCAGGTCAGCGGCAAGGTCGTCGACCAGTGCATTGACGCCGTCGACCTTGTCGGTCGCGCCGTAGAGGTAGAAGTCGGGCCGAACGAGCATGACGTCGATGCCGTGCTGCGTCATGTACGGGATGAACTTGTCGTCAAGGTCGACCAGCACGCCCGCGTCGGGTTCTGTCCCGCGCGCAGCGATCTGCACGCGCTTTGCACCGAGCTTGTCGAGAAAGGCGCGCTGTTTTTCACCGAGCGACGCCTCGACGGCGGCGCTGCGCGATACCAGCACGAAGCCCAGTCCGGCCAGGTCGTCGAAACGCCCCTCGCGGTCACCGGCCACCATCCTGCCGTGCGGGCTGAGCAACCCGGCCGGCGCTTGCACGGCACCATCGGCTCCGCGGCGCAGGATGCCGTCCGTCAGGCAGGGAAAGGCGGGCGGCGGCGGCGCCTCGCCGCTGAAGAAGGCCTGGTCGCGTTCAGCTGCCTTGGTGGCATCCGGGATGCAGATGATCTTGCCCAGATACATCGACAGGTCGATGACGTCGCTCACATGCGGCCGCCGCTCCGGCTGGTAGGTGTCGAGCAGGCTGTCGTCGGCCTTGCCGTCAAGCACCAGGTTCAGCTTCCACGCCAGGTTCCAGTCGTCGCGCAAGCCGGCGCACATGCCCTGCCCCATGAAGGGAGGCATCACGTGCGCCGCGTCACCGGCGATCAGCATCCGGCCCCTGCGCCAGGTGTTGGCGAGCAGCGAGCGGAAGGTGTACACCTTGTGCCGCACGATGGTGGCCTGGTCCGGCTTGACCCAGGGTGCAAGCAGATCCCATGCGACATTCTCGTGCTCGAGTTCCTCGCGCGTCTCGTGCGGCAGGCGCATGAACTCCCAGCGCCGGAAGTAGCGGCCGTCCTTGACGCCGGCAGGCACGATCGTCGTCGGACGCGTCGGGTTGCACCACTGCGCCGCTGGCGGAATGTCGAGCGTCACGCCCTCGTTCGGCAGCACGTCGATCACGAGCCAGTCAGCCTCGAACCCGCGGTCCTCTTGGGTCGACCCGATCGCCTCGCGCACCAGGCTGTTGGCGCCATCCGCGCCGATCAGGTATTTGGCGCGCACGGTGCGGCGTTCGTCGGTCTCGAAGTCGCGCACCACCAACTCGACGTAGTCTGGTGTCTGGGTCGCTTCGATCGCTTCCCAGCCGAGGTTGAGCTCGACGTTGGGGCAGGCTTGAACGACGTCCTCGAACATCTTCTCCAGCGTGGGCTGATGTACGAAGTTGACTTCCGGCCCGCCGGAGATCGACTCCGACTCCCAATCGATGGCCAGGAGTTCCTTCCAGTCGGCGTTGAACCAGCGATACATCGGTCCCTTATGGCTGACCGCCGGGAGATCCTTGCTCATGCCAAGGGCCGACAGCACGCGGTACAACTCGTGGTCGATGCAGACCGCACGCGGCAGCGCGAAGCGAATCTTCCAGCGTTCGAACACGGCCACGCTGCGACCTTGGCGCGCCAGCGCAAGGGCCATGATTTCGCTGACCGGGCCGTAGCCGATCTGGACAACGTCGTAGAGGGGAATATGTTGGCTCATGGTGGTGTGCTCCTGGTGTTAGTGCAAGTCGGTGGATCCGTGGGTCAGCGGTTCGCGAGTTCGTGGTTGGAAATGAAGTCCTCGGGCAACGCGGGCCCCCAGACATAAAGGGAGTCCTCGCCCGGATGGTCTGCCGAAGGCCACGCGTTGTCGGGCGAAACGAAGTCGATGTCGTAGGAGTACTCGGCGTAGCTGCCCCACGGGTCCCGCACATAGCGGAAGTAGTTGGAGCCCAGCACATGTCGACCGATGCCCCAGCCTCGCGCATAGCCAGCTTGGGCCATCTGCTGCGTGCCGATACCTACGGCGTCGATGGAAGGCACGCACCACTGCTGTGGTGCAACCCCAGGCCTTCGGACTTCGCCAAGGCGATGAGATGGTGGTCGCTGCCGTGTGGGCTGTGCATGAAGGCGATCACGGATCCGGACTTGTCCGAAAGTCGCAGACCCATCACGTCCTCGTAGAACCGGCGAGCACTATCCACGTCCGCGCTGAACAGCAGGATGTGCGATAGATAGAGCGGGCGCGCCGCCTGCGCTTTGCTGCGGCTCGGCGAGCGGCCGACGTTGGCGCTCTCGGGCGGAAATTCGCGCGGGGACGGCTGCGAGGGAGAGGATTTCTCGGCGACGCGCAATTGCACTGCCAACCCATCGGGCCCCTGGATCCAAAGCCCATCCGTGCCTGCGCCGGAAGGTGGCGCGATACGTTCAGCGCCCTGTGCAGCCAGGTGCTCCTCGTAGCGAGCCAGATCATCTGCGTAGATGCCGAGACTGAGCCAAAGCAAGCGCTTGGTGTCGGCTCGCACAATGCGCGCCCAACGATGCGGATGGCCGAAGGTATAAAGAGCGAGCGCGCCGCGCTCATCTCGTGCGTCCAAGCCAAAGCTTGAATAGAAGTGCCGCGCCACTTCAAGGTCGGGCACGCCGAAGACGAATTCGTCGACGGAGTGCACAGCCAACAGCGGTTCGTGCTTGCCCTGGTTCTGAGTCATCGTGGTCTCCTTGGATTCGGGCAAAGCTGCGCCCGCGACCGTGCGGTGCACGGTCTTGTCTCTCGTTGGGATTTGCGTCCGACCGCGGCGGGTCAGATCACTTGCTGGCGCTGTGTGCCGAGCGGACCGGCACTGAGGGTCATGACGTCGCCACGGCGCAGGAAGACGGGATTGGGCTTGACGCCGAGCCCGACGCCTTCCGGTGTGCCGGTGATCACCACGTCGCCAGGCAGAAGGGTCATGAACTGGCTGAGGTACGAGACGATCTCGGCCACCGGGAAGATCATGTCGGCCGTGTTGCTGCGCTGCCGGATCTCGCCGTTGACTGCCAGTTCGAGGGGTATTCCTTGCGGGTCGGGCAGTTCGTCGCTGGTCACGAGCCACGGGCCGATCGGGCCGAAACCGTCGAAGCTCTTGCCTTTGCCCCATTGACCGTTGCGCTTGATCTGCCAGTCCCGCTCTGACACGTCGTTGGCCAGGCAGTAGCCCGCGACGTGTGAAAGCGCGTCGGCCACCGAAACCTTCTTCGCTTGGGTGCCGATCACGAAGCCAAGCTCGATCTCCCAATCTCCAGCTTCCGAGCCTTCGGGCAGTTCCACGTCGTCATTCGGGCCTGCCAGTGAGGTCAGCGCCTTGGTAAAGACGACCGGCTCCTTGGGGATCTCGAGGCCCGATTCCGCGGCGTGCTTGCGGTAGTTGAGACCGATGGCGACGAACTGCCGCGTACCGGCCACCGGGGTGCCGAGCCGGGCACCAGCGGGCACCAGCGGCATCCGGGCCAAATCGATCGCCTTCAATGCTTCGAGCTTCGCGGGAGCCATCCAGTCGGGCGTGAAGTCCGGGACGAGGAGGGAAAGATCGCGCGCTTGTCCGTCTGAGTCGAGCGCTCCAGGTTTTTCTGCCCCAACGGGGCCATGGCGTAGCAGCTTCATGGTGTTTGCCTTCTGGGTTGATTTAGACTGTTTGTCTAGAACGAACTCTATCCGATATGACGATTTCGTCAATATGACATGGAGGGCAAAATGACAGGGATTTCCCTAGGTGACAGGCACGCTCATTCCGGCCGGGCATCTCGTGTACGCTCCACGCCGATGGCAAACGTAGAGAGTGAGCTGAAGGTCGAAGACCACCGCGTGAGGGTGGGTGTGCAGCGCCGCGAGAAGACGCGTTTGCGCCTGCTCGAAAGTGCACTGGCGGTGTTTAGCGAGAAGGGGCCTGATGTCGCCGTGATTGACGACTTCATCGCGGCCGCGGGCGTGTCGCGCGGCACCTTTTATAACCATTTCAAGACCACCAACGAGCTGCTGCTCGCGCTCGCTACCGCGATGAGCGACGAAGTGCTCCAGATCGTCGATCCGCTGGTGCTTCACCTTGACGATCCGGTTGAACGCTTCGCGGCCGGCACGCGCCTTTACATGCAGATGGCCTTGCGCTATCCGGTATGGGGCAGCTTCATCACGCAGGTTGGAACGCGCATCGCCACCCGTGGCCAGATGATCGACATCTATCTCACGCGAGATCTTGAACTTGCCAAAAGCCAGAACCGCTTGACGGTCGACAGCGTGCGCGTGGCACGTGACATCGTGCTCGGCTCCATCTTCTACGGCATTGAGACCATGCTGACTGAACCCACGCGCGCGAACCACCCGGAACTCATCCTGCAAAGCGTGCTGGTCGGCTTCGGCCTGACGCCTCAGGAAGCTGATCGCATTGCCTTCATGCCGCTCGAGATTCCGGGCGCGGTGGAAGGGCCGATCATTTCAGGGCTGAAGGCCAGCGTTAAGCGTTCGGGATCTTCCGCGAAGCGCCAGCCAAAGACGGCAAGTTGAGCATTGGTCTACAGCGGCTAGGAATCGATCTTTTACGGCTTCGCAACACCTGCGAATATTGGCGCTGAAAAGACTGCTTCTCTGATCTGGCACCTCGTCGATCAGTCACCTACACGAGAGCCTGGCTGCGACAAGATAGACCTGGCCCCGCGATGCCATTGCGGCGCTGGACCGCGTGGCGCTGCCCCCGCCCGCGCGAGCAGTCTCGACAGGCTTCCGCGCCGCGCCTGTTTCTCGGCGGCAGCCTAACCGATCGGCCGCGTGTTCTCCCGCGTCACATGAAGCAGGGCGCGCGCATATCTACGGCAACGGCGCCTTGGGCGCGGAGGTGCTGCTGGCCTTCATCGCCGCGCTGGAGATCGGCTGCGGGCTCGCAACCGTGGGGGCGCCCGACTTCCACAACCGCGGCTTCCATCCGACCGCGCCGTGCGGCACCTTCATCGCGGCGGCCGGTGCGGCAACCCCGGCCACGAAGTCCTTCGTCCAAGGGTGACGCCTATCCGGATCGGCCGATCCAGATCATCGTCGGCTTCCCGCCGGGGCAGGCCTCTTACATCGGCGCGCACGTGCTCGCCGCCCGGGTTGGCGAGGAGCTCAATCAGACCGTCATCGTCGAAAACATTGCCGGCGCGATGAGTGGCTCTGCATCCACGTGGCACAAGCGTACCGCAAGGCATCGGGCGCCGACGCCTGTTCAACTCAAGCGTATTCGGACCTGTTGGCGATGCCGCCCGGGCACGCTCTGAGCGACGCAAGCTTCTTCGGTTTAATTCCCGAGAAGAGCGGGCTCCTCGACACGCGCTTGGGGCACGGGTCGCTGAGCGCAGTGCGGCAGGCCGGGCTTGCCGTACTCAGGGCTTCTCTTCGTAGGCCTCGGCCGGTCGGTCGTTCGGAGACTGGAACGCCGCTTTCAGAGAATCGCTCAATGGAATGTTGATGATGGCGTTGCGAGGCGGAATCGGTGCCATGAACCACTTCGCATAGAGCTTCTCGAGCGCACCCGAAGCCATCACGTCGCCCAGATAAGCATTCACCGCGCTCTTGAACGCCACGTCGTCCTTGCGCAACATGATCGCGATCGGCTCGATGCCCAGCGGTTTGCCGACGATCCTGAAATCGCCAGGGTTGCGCGCATTGGCGATGTTTCCGGCCAGCGTGTTGTCGTCCATGGCGAATGCGTCGGCGCGTCCGGTTTCCAGCAGCAGAAAGCTTTCCGCATGATCCTTGGCCAACACGATGCTCAGGCCGAAACCCTTGTTTTCCTGCTCCAGCTTGCGCAGCCGCTGCACCAGCGTCGTGCCGGTGGTGGTCACGATGGTTTTGCCCTTGAGCTGCTCCGCCGACTGGACGCCGCTGCTTGCCCGCACCGCGAACCGCGCCTCGGTGATGTAGGTGGTGTTGGCGAACGCCGCCTGCTGCTGGCGCGCGCTGTTGGTGGTGGAGCCGCACTCGATGTCGATGGTGCCGTTCTGCAGCAGCGGCACCCGGTTCTGCGAAGTCACGGCCATCTGCCGGATCGCCAAACCGGGCAGCAGCTTGCCGAGCATCTGCTCGCACAGTTCGACGTGGTAGCCGACATAGCTGCCGCCCAGCGAATACGACAGGGGCGGCGAGGCTTCGCGCACGCCCATGGTGATGGTGCCCGCCGCCCTGGCCTTGGCCAGCGTGCCCCCGCTGTCCTGCGCGCTGGCACCCGCCACGGCGAGCACCAGTGCCGCGCCGATGAAGATCGATCGGTGGTTCATGATGATGCAAACCGTGCCTGTCAAGCCGCCAGCGCGACGGGGGCCGGGCTGGCAATCTCGTCCAGGCTCTCGCGCAGTGCGCGGTCGAGGATGGCGATGGCGCGGTCGATCTCCGCGTGGCTCACGGTGAGCGGCGGCGCAATGCGCCAGCGTTTCGGACACGTACCGCAGCAGATTGCGTGGCAACACCGAAAAGCGATCCATCGGGCGACCGCACGCGCGCAGGAACAGGAGTTGTAGCGCGGCTGCGACTCGCCGGTCGGATCTGAACCGCAGGCGGATCGCCTCGACATCATGAGTTCCAAGCTGGAAGAACTGCTGGAGGTCGAAGTCCGTCAGGCGACCGGGCAGCGCTTCCAGACCGACGAAGCGATAGACATAGGTGGACATGACCGACCAATTCAGGCTGTCGGCGCACTGTACATGGGGACCGGCGGCCACCGAGGCGCAGCGTTCAGGATCCTGCGCCAGCGCCTGAAACCCGCGCCAGACAAGGCTCTCGGGGCAAACCGTATCAAATTACACGGAAAGGACGATCACCCCAGAAGGCGCTTCCTCGAAGCGCTCGCACAGCTGCACCGTGCGGGCCGCCTGCGGTTCTTTGGCGAGTTTGCTGCGTTGACCGGCGCGAACGCCTTTGCGGCCTGGCTCGCGCCGCTGCGCAAGTGCGAATGGGTCGTCTACGCCAAGCGACCGTTCGCGGGTCCCGCAGCGGTTCTGGCCTACTTGTCTCGCTACACGCACCGCGTCGCCATCTCCAACAGCCGGCTTGTTGCCATGGACGAACAAGGCGTCACCTTCCGTTGGAAGGACTATCGGGCCAAGGGCCGCACCCGGCGCAAGACGATGACGCTCGATGCCGATGAGTTCATGCGCCGCTTTCTGCTGCACGTGCTGCCGAGCGGCTTCCATCGCATCCGACACTACGGGCTCCTGGCCAACGGCAATCGCGCTGCCAGCCTGGCGCGCGTCCGCGATCTGCTGGGTCAAGAGGCTGACTCGCGCGCGCAAAGCGCAAGCCTTGATACCGAGCCCTGCCATGCTCAACCGACCTTCGTCTGCACGCACTGCGGCGCTCCGATGATCATCTTGCTGACGTTGGCTCGCGGGCAGCCGATCCGCGCTCCGCCACTGCAGGCCCGGACTCCATGACTATGCGGCAACCTAAGAACTTATCCGTAAATAGATAAACTGTCGATCCGAGCCGCATTGGGCGCGGCGATGGATCAAGATCTTGGCGAAACGTATCGAGTCGTGGGTGGTAAGCGATGAGTTCTGGCAGCGGGTGGAGCCGCTGATTCCCGCGCGCTTGGCGGCAGAGAAAATCTACATGCGCAAGCCAGGGGCCGGGCGACCACCAAAGCCGGCTCGACTGGTGTTCGAGGCGATCGTCTACGTGCTGCGTACGGGCTGCCAGTGGAAGGCGCTGCCCAAGGAGCGCTTCGGCAGCGCAAGCGCCATCCACAAGCGATTTCTTGAGTGGGAGGCCGCGGGATTCTTCGAGGCTCTTTGGAAGGCGGGCTTGGCCGAATACGACCAGATGCAGGGCATTGCCTGGCGCTGGCAGAGCATCGACGGCGCGATGATGAAGGCGCCACTGGCACAGGAAGCCGCGGGCCCCAACCCGACGGATCGGGGGAAAAAAAAAGGAAGCAAGCGCCACCTGTTGGTGGACGGCCGTGGCGTCCCGTTGTCGCTCGTCGTGACAGGGGCCAACGTCCATGACTGCAAGAGGCTTGACGACGTGCTCGCAGCCATCGTCGTCAGGCGCAAGGATCCGCCATATCGGCGACACAAACATCTGTGCGCCGACGCGGGCTACCGTGGAGCCGAGCACCTTCGCACCATCGAGCGCAACGGCTACATCCCTCACGTCGTTGGTCGAGGCACCGAAGCCGACATCAAGCGGCGCGATCCGACCAAGAAGGCACGACGCTGGGTCGTCGAGGTCTGCCATAGCTGGTTCAACCGCTTCCGCAAGCTGCTCGTACGCTACGAGAAACTCGAGCGCAGCTTCGTCGCCCTCAACCACCTTGCTGCCGCCATCATCGCCTTCCGCAAGGTACCTGCCGACGTCAACATAATTTACGGATAAGCTCTAAGTGTGATAT
>NZ_JAAVVD010000031.1:0-84598 GCF_018449755.1 Variovorax sp. dw_954
GGGGGGGGGGGGGGCGAGGAGAGGAGGGGCGCGGGGGGGCGGGGGCGGGGGGGGGGGCGCGAGGCGGGGGGGGCCGGGGGGCCGGGGCCCGGCGGCAGGGGGGGCCGCGAGGCCGGGGGCGGAGGCTGTGCGCGAGGTGCCGGTGCCGCCCAATGGCACCCTGGTCATCGACAAGCCGCTGCGTTCCGGCCAGCAGGTGTATGCACGCGGCGGCGACGTGATCGTGACCGCCGTGGTTAGCGACGGCGCCGAAGTCATCGCCGACGGCAACGTGCACGTTTATGCCCCGCTGCGTGGCAAGGCAATTGCAGGGGCTCGCGGCAACACCGCCGCACGGATCTTCACGACCTGCCTGGAAGCCCAACTCGTGGCCATCGCCGGCATCTACCGCACCGCCGAGGTGCCGTTCCCGGCCGCGGTGGCGGGCAAGGCGGCACAGATCAGCCTCGACGACAAGAAACTCGTGATCGACCCGATATGAACGCCCGTGGCGGCCCGACGGCGGCCGCAAACTCATTCGACAGTATTTGAATTCAGAAGGAACGTAGATGGCCAAGATTGTGGTGGTGACCTCGGGCAAGGGCGGCGTCGGCAAGACGACCACGAGCGCGAGCTTTGCATCCGGGCTCGCGCTCGCGGGCAAGAAGACGGCGGTGATCGACTTCGACGTCGGCCTGCGCAACCTCGACCTGATCATGGGTTGCGAGCGTCGCGTCGTGTACGACCTGATCAACGTGATCCAGGGCGAGGCCAACCTGAACCAGGCGCTGATCAAGGACAAGCAGTGCGACAACCTGTTCGTGCTGGCCGCCTCGCAGACGCGCGACAAGGACGCGCTCAAGCAGGAGGGCGTCGAGAAGGTGCTGAAGGACCTCTCCGACATGGAGTTCGACTACATCATCTGCGACTCGCCTGCCGGCATCGAGACCGGGGCGCTGATGGCCATGCACTTCGCCGACGAGGCGCTGGTGGTGACCAATCCGGAAGTCTCCTCGGTGCGCGACTCCGACCGCATCCTGGGCATCCTCAGCAGCAAGACCAAGCGCGCGATCGAGGGCAAGGAGCCGATCAAGGAACACCTGCTCATCACGCGCTACAACCCGAACCGCGTGGCCGGCGGCCAGATGCTGTCGCTGGAAGACATCCAGGACATCCTGCGCATCAAGCTGATCGGCGTGATCCCCGAATCGGAGACCGTGCTCAACGCGTCCAACCAGGGCATCCCCGCCATCCACGACAAGGGCACCGACGTCTCCGAGGCCTACACCGACGTGGTGGCCCGCTTCCTCGGCGAAGACCGGCCGCTGCGCTTCATCGATGCGCAGAAGCCCGGCTTCTTCAAGCGCATCTTCGGGAGATAAGCCATGTCCTTTCTCTCGTTCCTGCTCGGCGAAAAGAAGAAGACGGCCACCGTTGCCAAGGAACGGCTGCAGATCATCCTGGCCCACGAGCGCAGCGGCCGCGGCAGCCGCCCCGACTACCTGGCCGACCTGCAGCGCGAACTGGTGGCCGTGATCTCCAAGTACGTCTCGATCAAGCCCGAGGACATCAAGGTGCACCTGGAGCGGCAGGACGATCTCGAGGTCCTCGAGGTCAAGATCGAATTGCCCGACGCGATGGTGCCTGCGCGTTGAAACCGCCTGACGCGCAAACCGGTCTTCCGATAGCCGCACACGCCCGCCAGCCCTGCGCTCGCGGGCGTCGTTGTTTGGGCCGGGACCCTTCGCGCCACTCAGTCCCGCGCGGGACAGCGGGAAAGCCCGATGCAAAAAAGTGGGGATGAGGCTCCACGAACGTGCGCTCTCAGCGTATCGTGTCAGCCCAATTCATCAACCCCCCAGAGGAGATTCACGCCATGGCAACTGCAAAGAAGACCGCCGCCAAGAAAGCTGCAGCCAAGCCTGCAGCGGCGCCCGCCGCAAACCCGGTGCAGGACATGCAGGAGGCAATGACCAAGCCCTTCAAGGGCGCGGTCGAGAAGCTGAAGAGCCTGAAGCTGCCGGGCGTGCCCGAGGCGTTCAAGAACGTGAATCTGCAAGGGGCGGCCAGTGCCGTGCTGGACAACCGCCGCAAGGACCTCAAGGCGCTGGTCGAGGCCAACGAGAAGTCGTACAAGGGCCTGCAGGCCGTGGTGCAGCGCCAGGCCGAGATGCTCAAGACCAACATTGGCGAATGGCAAAGCGCCGTGAAGGGCATGCCGGGCAAGGACCCGAAGGAAAACCTGGCCAAGCTCGACGAGATGGGCCGCGCCGCCTTCAAGCAGGCGCTGGCCGACATGAAGGAGCTGGCAGAGCTGGCCGCCAAGTCGCAAGCTGACGCGTTCAACGTGGTGCGCGACCGCATCAACGACAACGTGAAGCAAGTCAGCGATCTGCTCAAGACCGGCGGCAAGTGAGTCAGCCGAGCTTCGCGAAAGCCAACGGCGTCGAGCTCGCTTGGGACAGCTTCGGCGACCCGGGCGCGACGCCCCTGGTGCTGGTCATGGGGCTGGGCGCGTCGATGATCGCCTGGGACGAAGTGTTTTGCGCGCACCTGGCCGCTGCGGCCGGCGTTCGTGTGATCCGCTTCGACAACCGCGACGTCGGACTGTCGACTTCGATGGCCCAACTCGGCGTGCCGGACGTGCAGGCCCTGATGATGAAGGCGCTCGCGCGCCAGTCCTTCACCACGCCGTACACGCTGCACGACATGGCCAATGACGTGGCGGGACTGATGGACACGCTCGGCATCGCGCGCGCCCACATCGTGGGTGCATCCATGGGCGGGGCGATCGGCCAGGAAATGGCGATCCATCATCCGGGCCGCATGCTGTCCTTCACCAGCATCATGTCGTCGACCGGGGACCCGTCCCTGCCGCCGCCAACCCCCGAGGCGCTGGCCGTGCTGTTCACCCCGGCGCCACCCACGCTGGAGGGCTACATCCCTCACTACGCCAAGGTGTGGCGCGTGCTGCGCGGGCCGCATCCTTTCCCGGAGGACGAATCCCGCGACGAGGCTCGCGCCCGGGCCGTTTTCGCGCGCGGGCTCAACCCGGCCGGCACGGCGCGCCAACTGGCGGCCATCTTCGCCTCGGGCAACCGCAAGCCGGCGCTGCGCAACACGCATGTGCCGACCTTGGTCATCCATGGCGACGCCGACCCGCTGGTGCCGGTGGAAGCCGGCATCGACGTGGCCGCGGCCATTCCCGACGCAAAGCTCCTGCGCCTGCCCACCATGGGCCATGCCCTGCCGGTGTCGCTCTGGCCACCGGTGATCGAAGGTATTGCCAACCATACGGCGCGGAACGCATCCACGCGCTGACTTCGAGACTCGGCGCCTGGCGGCGGTCCGCTGCCAGGCCCCCCTTCCCCCGCCAGAAAAACATCCCAAGGAGACAACGATGGCCAACAACGCCCACCCCTGGACCTCTTCCTATCCCGCTGGCGTTCGCTGGGATGCACCGCTCACGATCTCGCCGGTGCAGCAGTTGCTCGACGATGCCGCTGCCCGCTGGCCGGACCAGCCCTTCCTCGACTTCATGGGCCGGCGCATCACGTACCGCGAATTCGGCGCGATGGTCGACCACGCGGCCAGCGGTTTCCAGAAGCTGGGCGTCAAGCCGGGCGTGCACGTCGGCCTCTACCTGCCCAATTCGCCGCACTACCCGATCGCGTTCTTCGGCGTGATGAAGGCCGGCGGCACGGTGGTCAACTATTCGCCGCTCGACGCCGAGCGTGTGCTGGAGCACAAGGTCGAGGACAGCGAGACCGACATCCTCGTCACGCTCGACCTCGCCGCGCTCTATCCGCAGATGTCGCGCCTGCTGGGCCATTCGCGGCTGAAGAAGCTGGTCGTCGGCACGCTGCCCGAGTACTCGGCCGCGCCGGGGCCGATCCGTGCGCAGATGGAAGCCGGCAAGCTGCTGGCCCCGGTGGCCACCGACGACTTCCACATGAGCTTCGCCCAGCTGCTCGACAACGACGGCCAGTACATCACGCACCCCTTCGGCGACCCGGCGGAGACCGTCGCGGTACTGCAATATACGGGCGGCACCACCGGCCTGCCCAAGGGCGCGATGCTCACCCACGGCAACCTCACGGCCGCCTGCAGCCAGTATGTCGAGAGCCTCTCGGGCGACGACCCCATCGTCAATTTCGGCGAGGAGCGCGTGCTCGCGGTGCTGCCGCTGTTCCACATCTACTCGCTCACGGTCAACATGCTGATGGGCATCAAGCTGGGTGCCGAGATCGTGCTGCACACGCGTTTCGACCTCGAGACCGTGATGAAGGAATTCGAGGCCAAGAAGATCACCATGTTCGCCGGCGTGCCGACCATGTACACCGCCATCGCCAACCATCCCAAGGCGAAGGAGATCAACATGACCTCGCTGAAGTCCTGCGGCTCCGGCGGCGCACCGCTGCCGGTGGAAGTGGCGCAGAAGTTCTTCGCCATGACCGGCTGCAACCTCAACGAAGGCTGGGGCATGACCGAGACCTCGCCCACCGGCAGCTTCACGCCGGCGCGCGGACGTCGCAAGGCCGGCTCCTGCGGCATGCCGCTGCCGGGCATCCTGCTGTCGATGCGCAGCCTGGACAACCCCGACCAGCAGGTGCCGACCGGCCAACGCGGTGAGTTGTGCATCTCCGGGCCGAACGTGATGAAGGGCTACTGGCACAACGACGCGGCCACCCGCAGCAGCATGACCAGCGACGGCTTCTTCCGCAGCGGCGACGTGGCCATCATGGACGAGGACGGCTTCGTCTTCATCGTCGACCGCACCAAGGACATGCTCCTGTGCGGCGGCTTCAACGTCTATCCGCGCACCATCGAGGAGGCCATCTACGAGCACCCGTCGGTCGAGGAGGTGTCCGTGATCGGCATTCCCGACGCCTACCGCGGCCAGACGCCCAAGGCCTTCATCAAGCTCAAGGCCGGCGCCGAGCCGTTGACGCTGGAGTCGCTCAAGACCTTCCTGAAGGACCGCCTGGGCAAGCATGAAATGGTGGGCGAGATCGACGTGCGCGCCGAGTTGCCCAAGACCGCCGTGGGCAAGCTCTCGAAGAAAGAGCTCTACGACGAGGAAAACGCAAAGCGGACAACGGCCGAGAAGGCATCTGCGTAACCAGGGGCCTGTTACCGGCCACCAACTGCACGGTTTGCGTACTGGAAGTTTCAACAGTCAGAAAAAAGGAATACGCCGGCAACTCGTACGGCGTACATTGGGGTTCTCATTACAGGTTCCAGAACGGACAAGCAATGGCAGCAATTTCTCGTGCGTCCAAGTCGCTCGAAGAAGCGAACAAGCGGGCAGCACAACGTGAACGACTGAGGCAGGCCCTCCCGGAAACGGTGGACCGGCTCAAGCAGCGACACGCGGACCTGATCGATGCAGACGACATCGAGGCCTACGTGGCGCTGAACTGGCTCGAATGGCACGGCGGCGGCTTGCGACTGACCATCACCGGTCGCAATGTGCGCGCGCAGTTGGCGCCTTCCTCGATCTGAGCGCGGGGGCCCCAAGCGCCCCAGCGCCCTCTCTTGCGCCCAGCGGCCTTGCCGGTCCCTGGTGATTCAATCCGGCCACCCGTTGGTTCGCAACTTCTTGGCAGAGTCCTGCGCCCAGGTCCTAGTGCTCCGGATTGGCCACGTTCACGGAGGTCCGGGTCAGCCCGGTGGCTGACTCTTCTCCCACAGCCGTCGAGCCGCGTGGATGACCCGGCGTGTCGACCATGCGCAGCACCGCCGCGACGGTGAGCACGCCAGCGAGGCCGATCGCGACCGCCAGCGCCAGCTGGGCCGCCAGCGAGCGCATCGGCGAGTGCGGCGCCATCTGCCACGATCCTGGCGAGGGCGCAGCAGTGCCGACCGCCTTGGCGAACGGATCGCTCGCCGCCAGCGGCATCGGCCCCGAGGTGCTGGCCCAGCCTTCGGGTGGCGCCTCGGGCGTGAGCCAGCCGAGGTGGTAGCGGGCCGACGCGGCGAGCGCATGGTCTTCCACGTGCTCGGCCAGCGTGAAGGCTTCACGCAGCAACTGGGCGGCCAGTGGCGGATAGCCTTGCGCGAGTTCCAGCGTGCCGCGCTGATGCAGCGCCCAGGCCCGCTCGCGTTCATCGCCGACCTTCCAGGCGGCCATTGCGTGCCAGTCGAGCGCACGCTTGGCTGCATCCCACTGGCAGGCGAGCACCAGGGGAATGTCCCAAGCGCGCACGATCGCCATCACGTCGAGCCACGCATGCGCCTCGCGCGCAGCGCCCAGCGCCGACCAGATCAAGGGCAAGGAAACCAGGCCGGATGCCATGGCGCGCGGCTGGCGGCTCGCGCGGTGCGCCAGCCGCACCAATCCGTCGATGCGCCGCTGACTGACGAGCACGGGCGACGCCTCCAGTGCGGCCACGACATTCGGTATCAGCCGCACCTGCCCGTCATCCTGATAGACCCAGCCGGCGCCGATCAGCAGCTCGATCGCGAGCAAGGCATCTCGCTTGCCGCTGAGATCCGTCATCACCGCGGCCTGCACGGCCTGCGGGTGGAACGCGGCCAGCATGTCGAGCACCGCGCGCGGGGTTGCGTCGAGCCGGTCCAGCGATGCCGGATCGGCCCCGCCGCTGCGCGAAAGCCGCTCTGGATGGCCGCGCGTCGCGTGGCACTCTGCCAGCGCCACGCCGAGTTCGGCGCCGACGATGGGCGCACCGCGCAGGCGTTCCAGCAGCGCCATCGAGTCGGCCGCGGACAGCCCGCCCAGCACGATCGGCCCGGCTTCGCGCTGCAGCCGCGGCTCATGCGTGGCGAGCAGCACGGCACAGCCCGGGGCGACGTCCTGCAGCTGCTCGATGGCGGCATCGTCGAGCGCCGCATCATCGACCAGCAGCAGCGCCCGCTTGTCCACGAAACGCTCGCGCAGCTCGCGCCGCGCGGGACGGCATCGTTCCTCGACGCCAAAGAAGGCTTCGAACAGGGCTTGCAGCAGGTCGGAGCCGCCGTAAGTGCCGGGCGGCACGCGCACCACGCCGCCCTCGAAAAGCGATTGCGCCTCGGCGCCCGCGCGGCGCAGCATCCAGCTCTTGCCGATGCCCTGCTCGCCGGTGAGTTCGACCGAGGTCAGGCCGAGCTGCAGCGAACCCACGACGATGCCGGTGGCTTCCTCGCGGTCGATGAATCCGGGGGGCGTGGCCGGCGCGCGGCGATAGTCGATGCCGCGCTCGACCACCTCGCGCTCGCCCAATGAGATGTGGACGTTCTCGCCGTTGCCCGCCGACAGCACGCCCTTCTGCCGCTCCATGCGGAAGTGATTGGCGCCCTCGGCGCGAGGAAGTGACAGGGCGGCGACCGGCAAGAGCTTCCTTTGTGGAAACCTCGCGCGCATCGGATGGCGCACGTTGGTTAGCGCTCCCTTAACCTCCTCAAATGTAGATCACAAGTACGCAATTCGCCAAAGGGGTTTAGGCGTGGTCACGGGCTTCGCGGGGCTCACGGGCAACGCGCACGGCCCCAGCCGGAGTTGAACGTCAGCCCTGAAGGCGTGAAGATTTCGTAGCGAGGGCGCCGAGGTCGGGTTGAGGAGCGGAACCGTACTCAAGTACGGTGAGCACCGCAGGCCCGAGATCGGCGTCCGCAGTAGAAATATTCACGCCTTCAAGTCGCTGGCTTGTCGTTCGGCGCCTTGATGTTGTCCTGCAGTTGCGGGCTCATCGGCAGGCCGATCGGCTGGTTCTTCGGCGGGATCGGTTGCACGAACCACTTGTCGTAGAGCCTGGCGAATTCGCCCGACTTCATCATCCCGGTGATGACGCCGTCGACCAGCGCCTTGAACTGCGGGTCGTCCTTGGGCAGCATGCAGGCATAGGGCTCGACTTGCAGCGACTCGCCGACCACTTCGAGGTCCGCCGCGGACTTGGAATTGGACTTGAGGCCGAACAGCAGGATGTCGTCCATCGCGAAGGCAGTCGCGCGGTCGCTCTCGACCAGCAATAGCGCGTCGGCATGGTCCTTGGCCGAGATGATGTCGATGTCGAGCTTCTTCTCCTCGTTGTACTTGCGCACGACCTGCATGTTGGTGGTGCCGGCGGTGATGGCCACCTTCTTGCCCTTGAGGTCGGCATAGTCCTTGACGCCCGCCGTCTTCTTCACGAGCAGCCGCGTGCCGGTGTAGAAGTGGTTGATGGCGAAGCTCACGTCCTTGGCCCGCGCGGTGTTGTTGGTCGTGGAACCGCACTCGAGGTCGATGGTGCCGTTGGTGATGAGCGGGATGCGGTTCTGCGAGGTCACCGCCATCAGGCCGACCTCGAGGTTGGGCTTGTTGAGTTTCTTCTTGACCTCGGCCGCCACGGCATTGGCGATGTCGACCGAGAAGCCGATGGGCTTCTCGGGCCCGTTGAGGTAGCTGAACGGCACCGACGATTCGCGGTACGCGAGCGAGATCTTGTTGGCCGCGGAAATCTTGGCGAGCGTATCGGCCGCCTGGGCGCCTCCCGCCACGCTGGCGAGGCCCAGTAACACCAGGGCGGAGGTCACGGCAGAAATCTTCATGAAGCAAGTTCCCTTCAGGGTTGTGGTTATGGTCGGTGAATGGTCAGTCTAGGAGCGAAGCGCGCCGGCCTGCCCCCTCCTTTTCCCGAACGCACGCGCCCCGGCTACAGTGGAGGACAGACAACGACCCACCCCTGAAGAACGTCGAACCATTTCATGCAAGTCACAGTGCTCGGTGCCGGCATCGTCGGCCTTGCTGCCGCGTGGGAGCTTTCGTTGCGCGGCCACTCGGTCACGGTGATCGACCGGGCCGCACCGGGCCATGGTGCCAGCGGCGGCAATGGCGCGCAACTGAGCTACTCCTATGTGCAGCCGCTGGCCGACCCGTCCATCTGGGCCCAATTGCCGAAGCTGCTGCTGTCGCGCTCCTCGCCGCTCAAGCTGCGCCCGCAATTCGATCCGCAACAGTGGCGCTGGGGGCTGGAGTTCCTGGGCGCGTGCAATGCCGAGACCTCGCGCAGCACCACGGCGCAACTCCTCGCGCTCGCCGCGCGCAGCCGCGCAGGCTTCGAGTCGATGATGGCAAGGCTGCAGCCGGACTGCGACTTCTCGGCCACCGGCAAGCTGGTGATCTACCGCAGCCAGGCAGCCCTCGACGGGGCGGCGCGCCAGGTCGCACTACAGAGTGAACTGGGCAGTGCGCCGCAACGGATCGTGTCGCCCGACGAGTGCATCGCGATCGAGCCCGCGCTCGCGGCCGTGCACGACGAGATCGCCGGCGCGGTGTACACGGAAAGCGAATGCGCCGCCGACTGCCTGAAGCTCTGCATCGCGCTGGTCGATTCGCTGCAGGCGCGTGGCGTGCATTTCATGCTCGGCGAGACGATCGACGGCTTTGCGCTGCGCGGCGACAGTGTCAGCGCGGTGACGACCTCGCGCGGCGCGGTCGATGGGGATGCGTTTGTCCTGTCCCTGGGCAGCGCGTCGAATGCGCTGGCGCAGCGGCTCGGCGTGCGGCTGCCGGTGTATCCGCTGAAGGGCTACAGCATCACGCTGGCGGTGGACGAGACGCCGGGCGCGGCGCCCCTGGTGAGCGTGACGGACAGCGCACACAAGGTAGTGTTCGCGCGGCTTGGCCGGCGCTTGCGCGTGGCCGGCATGGCGGAGCTGGTCGGGGCGGATGCGTCGATTCCGGCGGCGCGCATCGAATCGCTGGTGGCCTCGACGCGCGCACTGTTTCCGGACTGCAGCGACTTCGCGGAACTGAATCCATGGACCGGCATGCGCCCCGCGACGCCGACAGGCCTGCCGATCATCGGGCAACTGCCTGGCGCGCCCAGGAACCTGCTGTTCAACACGGGCCACGGGGCGCTTGGCTTCACGCTCTCCTTCGGCTCGGCCGGCCGCATCGCCGACGCGCTCAATCAATTCGCGCCTTCGTCCGCGCCGCCCGAGACGGGGTGGGGGCGTGTGTAGCCGGGCTTGAATTCGGGAGCGGACAGCCGAACGCAGAAGGACTTCCTTCTTCTTCTGGATTTTTTGCGACTTTTGCGAGCCTTTGCGACTTCTGCGTTCGGCTGTCCGCTCCCGAATTGGCGAACCCGGGGTCAGTCCTGCGCCTGCGCACGCGCCATGCGCTCGCTCTTCCAGTACACGTCATCTCCGCCGTCGACGCGGTTCAGCACGCGGGCCAGCACGAACAGCAGGTCGCTCAGCCGGTTGAGGTACTGGCGCGGCGCGGCATTGATTTGCTCGCCCTGCCCCAGCGCCACCACGGCGCGTTCGGCCCGCCGCGCGACCGTGCGGCACACATGCGCATGCGCAGCGGCGCGCGTGCCGGCGGGCAGGATGAATTCAGCCAGGCGCGGCAAGGTGGCGTTGTGCGCGGCCAGTGCGTTGTCGAGTTGCAGCAGCGCGTCGGGCTTGAGCAGCGTGAAGCCCGGCATCGACAGTTCGCCGCCGAGGTTGAACAACTGGTGCTGCACGTCGACCAGCAACTCGCGGACCGCATCGGGCATCGGCTCGCACAGCAGCAGACCGATGCTGGAGTTGAGTTCGTCGACGTCGCCCATGGCGTGAACGCGCAGATGGTCCTTGGGGACGCGCGTGTTGTCGCCGAGACCGGTGGACCCGTCGTCGCCAGTGCGCGTGGCGATCTGTGTGAGGCGATTGCCCATGTGGATAGCTTTCTGAAGTGCGGTTCATAGAATGGTAGACCGCTCGTCGCAGTCTGCTCGCCGCGATGCCGGGAGGCCCCCCCATTTGGAGACACGAAGATGAACGCCCCAGCCGCCCTCGCCCACCTCACGCCGGAAATTGCCTTGCGCGAGGTGCCCGATGCGGCGATCGCGGCACTCAAGTCGCGCTTCGGCGCCAACTGCTCGACGGCCATGGCGGTGCGCACGCAGCATGGCCGCGACGAGTCATCGTTCGACGCGCCGCCGCCCGCGGCGGTGGTGTTCGCCGAATGCACGCAGGACGTGGCGGATGCGGTGAAGCTGGCCAGCGAATACAGCGTGCCGGTGATTCCCTTCGGCGTCGGCTCGTCGCTCGAAGGCCACCTGCTCGCGGTGCAGGGCGGCATCAGCATCGACCTCCAGCGCATGAACAAGGTGCTGTCGGTCAATGCCGACGATCTGACGGTGACGGTGCAACCGGGCGTCACGCGCAAGCAGCTCAACGAGGAGATCAAGAGCACCGGCCTGTTCTTCCCGATCGACCCCGGCGCCGACGCCTCCATCGGCGGCATGACGGCCACGCGCGCCAGCGGCACGAACGCGGTGCGCTACGGCACCATGCGCGAAAACGTGCTCGGGCTGGAAGTGGTCACGGCCGCTGGCGAAGTGATCCGCACCGGCACGCGGGCCAAGAAGTCCTCGGCGGGCTACGACCTGACGCGCCTGATGGTCGGCAGCGAAGGCACGCTCGGCGTCGTCACCGAGATCACACTGCGCATCTACCCGCTGCCCGAGGCGGTGTCGGCGGCGATCTGCTCGTTCCCGAGCATCGAGGCGGCGGTGCGCACGACGATCCAGATCATCCAGCTCGGCGTACCGATCGCGCGCGTCGAACTCATCGACGTGAACGCGGTGCGCATGGTGAATGCCTACGCCAAGCTCGGCCTGCGCGAGGAGCCGATGCTGCTGATGGAATTCCACGGCTCCCCGGCCGGCGTGAAGGAGCAGGCCGAGACGGTGCAGGAGATCGCCAGCGAGCACGGCGGCAACGCCTTCGAATGGGCCAGCACGCCGGAAGAACGCACGCGCCTGTGGACGGCGCGGCACAACAGCTACTTCGCGGCGGTGCAGTCGCGGCCCGGCTGCCGCGTGATCTCGACCGACACCTGCGTGCCAATCTCGCGGCTGGCCGATTGCCTGCTCGAATCGGTGGCCGAGACCGACGCCAGCGGCATCCCCTACTTCCTGGTCGGCCACGTGGGCGACGGCAACTTCCACTTCGGCTACCTGATCGACCCGAACATCCCGGAAGAGCGCGTGAAGGCCGAGAAGCTGAACCACGACCTGGTCAGCCGCGCGCTGTCGCTGGAAGGCACCTGCACCGGCGAGCATGGCGTGGGGCTGCACAAGATGGATTTCCTGATCACCGAGGCCGGCGCGGGCGCGGTGGACATGATGCGCACGATCAAGCGGGCGCTGGATCCGAAGAACATCATGAATCCGGGGAAGATCTTCAGCTGGTGAGGGCAGCGAAGCACCGGCGGTTCGCACCCGGCACTGTCGGATGACAGGGCGAGTCGCGAACGCCTGAAGCTGGGGCTGGCAAACCACTTTCAAGTGGATTCGGCATGCGCGAGGCGCCCGGTTGCCACGCTCCGAAACCTTCGAAAAGGCTACGGTTCGACCGACGTCGAATTCAGGCGCAAGGATTGCGAAACCGGCGGCGGGTAGCGCCTCCCTTTCCCACCCAGCCCGCCATGGCTACTGGTGGCGCCTTCCTCTCCCACCCGGCCCGCCGCGTCTACTTCTTGCGCGCCGGCTGCGGCGCCGAGGTTTGCGACGGTGCCACGCCGCCATCGATACCCAGCCGCCCGCCACCACCCAGGCCCTGGCCTTGCACGGTCTGCGCCCTGTAGTTGCGCAACGCGATGACCATCTGGTTGTACGCATCCATGAAGGCCGCGGCGATGACCTTGCCCTGTGCGGTGTTGGTGTAGCCGCCCAGGCCACCCGCACCACCGCTGCCGAACACCGAGCCGAAGGCGCCGAAGTCGGTCTTGGAGGCGCTGCCTTCCGAGGCCGCGACCTGCACGCCGGAGCGGTTGTCGATCAGCGTGAGCATCGCGTTGGCTTCTTTGGTCTGCATGTTGCCGCCAACAGCCGTCAACACGCTGCTGTAGCGTCCGCCCACCAAGCCGGCAAGCGCGGCCCCGGCACCGCCTGCGTTGCTGTTGCTGAAGATGATGTCGGGCGACATGCCGTAGTCGGAAGCGACCATCTGGCCGGCTCCGAAGTTGCTGCCTTGGCGCATCTCGCCGGACTGCATGAGTTGCCGTTCACGGTTCATGGCGTTCATGCCTGCCGCGCCGCGCTCGACGACCACGAAGCAGTTCGATTGCTGGATCAGCAGTCGCAGCAGGTTGGACGTGGGTGGAAGCCGGTATTCGTTGCGCAGGATGGTGTACCACCCGGCGTTCTGGTTCTCGACAAGGGAGACCGTGCCGAGCGGCGCCGCGCAGCGCTCCAGCTGGCCGCTCGCATTGGCGGACGCGCTGCCGGCGGCGGCGCCCGTGGCCGTCGTCTTGGCGGCCGGCGAGCCCATCTGCATGTTGGTGGACTCGCAACCGGCCAGCAGGACGGCGCCCGCGACGGCCGCGGCAGCGGCAATGGAAAGCTTGGCAAGACGCATGGCGGCCCCTCGATGCTTCTGTTGGTTCGATTGAACAATCCAAGCGAAGCATAGGCACAAAGGCCTTCGCTGCTCATTCGCCAAAAGGCAGCCGCGTGGAGCTATGTCGTCAGGCGGATGCGGTCGATGAGGCCGTTGAGCGCCTCGATGGAGCCGAAGTGGATGGCGAGTTCGCCGCTCTGCTCGAGCTTTCCGCCGCGCTTGCTGCGCTTCTTGATGCGCACCTCGACCTCCGCCATGAGCAGGTCGGCCAGTTCTTCCTCCACCCGTTGCAGGTCACGCGACTTCTCTTCCTGGCCTGTGCGGCGAGGCGATGACAGGCTGAAGTCGGCACCCAGCTTCTTGACCAGCGCTTCTGCCTCGCGCACCGACAGCTTCTTCGCCGCGATCTGGCTGGCGGCCGTGATCTGCATGGCCTTGTCGAGTGACAACAGCGCCCGGGCATGGCCCATGTCGATGTCGCCGGCCATCAGCATCGCCTGCGCCGGCTCTGCCAGGTTGAGCAGACGCAGCAGGTTGCTGGCGGCGCTGCGCGAGCGGCCCACGGCCTGGGCGGCGAGTTCGTGCGTGAGACCGAATTCGGACACCAGGCGTTGCAGGCCCTGGGCTTCTTCCAGCGGATTCAGGTCCTCGCGCTGGATGTTCTCGATGAGCGACATCGCGGCGGCCGATTCGTCCGGCACGTCGCGCACCAGCACGGGCACGCTGTCCAGCCCCGCCAGACGGGCTGCGCGGTAGCGACGTTCGCCGGCGATGATTTCGTATTCGGCGTTCTTGGCCGCCGCCGAGGCCGGGTCGAGCCGGCGCACCAGGATCGGCTGCATGATGCCCTGCACCTTGATGCTCTCGGCCAGCTCGTAGAGCGCGCCTTCGTCCATGCGCGTGCGCGGCTGGTAGACGCCGGGCACCATCTGGTCGAGCAAAAGGGTGTTGGGGTTCTGCGCTACGCCGCCTTCGGGCTGCGGCTCGCCGGATTCGCTGGCCGTGGGGCCGAGCAGCGCCTCGAGCCCGCGGCCGAGTCCCTTGGGTTTCTTGGTGACCATGGTCAGGCCACCTTTCGCCGGGAAGGCAGATGCACGGGGTGGTGAACGCGGGGGCGGGTCATTTCAGTCCTTCTGTTTCAGCAGTTCGTTGAGCAGCCTGCGGCCCTCGGGCCAATCGCCCAGGCCGGATTCGCCGTTGAGGTGTCCGCCCTGCCCGGCGTCGACGAAGCGCGAGCCCCAGTCGGCTGCCAGCTGCCGCGATCGGTCTTGCGCGCAGTAGGGGTCGTCGTTGGCCGCGATCAGGATTGAGGGGAATGGCAGCTTCTGGCGCACGATGGGCGCCCAGCCAGGGATCATCTGGCGCAGATCGTCGCGCTCCAGGTCGCCCGGCGCGACCAGCAACGCGGCGCGCACCTTGGCCGTGTGGCGTGAGTGAGAGGCCCAGGCGGCGACGAGGATGCAGCCGAGGCTGTGCGCGACCAAGGTGACGGGCGCTGGCGCGGCCAGCAGCTCATCCTCGAGCCGCGCCTGCCAATCGCCTCGCAGCGGGCGCATCCAGTCGTACTGCTCGACGCGGTGGTCGCCGTGCACCACCTCCCAGCGGCTCTGCCAGTGCGGTGCGTCGCTGTTCTGCCAGCCAGGCAACAACCAGATCGATGAGGCGGTCATTTGCTATGAAATTGATAGCAGGAACGATGGCGGACCAGATCGCGCGCTCACTGGACGTCGTTCGGAGCGGGAGTTTCAGTGGCCGACGCCGGGGCCACGGATTGCTGCGGGGCAACCACGGGTGCCGATGCGGACGCGTTTGCACCGGCGCCCGGCATCTTGACCACCAACTCCTGCGCGAAAGCGAGGAAGGCCTGGCTGCCCTTGGCCGACGGATCGAACACCACGCCGGGCAAGCCGTAGCTGGGCGCTTCGGCCAGGCGGACGTTGCGCGGGATCACGGTGTCGAACACCTTGTTGCCGAAGTGCGACTTGAGCTGGTCGGCCACCTGTTGCTGCAGCGTGATGCGCGGGTCGAACATCACGCGCAACAGGCCGATGATCTGCAGATTCTTGTTGAGGTTCGCATGCACCTGCTTGATGGTGTTGACCAGGTCGGTCAGGCCTTCGAGCGCGAAGTATTCGCACTGCATCGGCACGATCACGCCGTGCGCGGCGCACAGGCCGTTGAGCGTCAGCAGGCTCAGGCTGGGCGGGCAGTCGATCAGGATGAAGTCGTATTCGGCGCCGACCGCGGCGAGCGCGGTGCGCAGGCGCTTCTCGCGGCGGTCGATGGACACCATTTCCACCTCGGCGCCGGCCAGCTCGCGGTTGGCGCCGAGCACGTCGTAGCCACACTTGTCGGCGGTGAGGCGGGCCTCGGCCACGGTCGCCGATTCGAGCAGCACGTCGTAGACGGTGAGTTCGAGCTGGCGCTTGTCGATACCCGAACCCATCGTGGCGTTGCCCTGTGGGTCGAGGTCGATCATGAGCACGCGCTGGCCGACCTTGGCCAGTCCGGCCGCAAGATTGACCGTGGTGGTCGTCTTGCCGACGCCGCCTTTCTGGTTGGCGATGCAGAAGATGCGAGCCATCAGTGTTCTCTTCCCGGCTCAGTCGAGCCGTGTTGCGTGGGGTCGCGGGGGATCATGGATGCGGCGGTGATGCGCCGGCGCTTCTGGCGGCGCGGCACCGGGAATTCGGATGGACGGGTGCCGCAGGTCGCGCGCGGTTGAAGGTCATGCCGCATCAACTGGAAGCGGCGAGCTTGACGCCAAAGCCGATCAGGAAGATGCCAGCCAGCTTTTGCAGCTTCGATGAAATGCGCGGATTGGCGCGCAGCCGTTCGGCGAAAAAGTGCGTCAACAAGACGGCGCCCAGCCCGTAGATGAAGGTCAACACAGCGACCGTCGCCGCCATGACGCCGAAGGTCACAAGGCCCTGGTGCTTGACCGGGTCGATGAAGAGCGGAAAAAACGCCATGTAGAAAACGATCGCCTTGGGGTTCAACAGCGTGATGGTGAAGGCCTGGCTGAAGTACTGGCGGGGGCGGATGTTCAGGATCGGGGCGGCGCCGGGCTTGGCCAGCAGCATCTTGCCGCCGAGCCAGGCGAGGTAGATGGCGCCCAGCCATTGGACGCCGTGAAAGACTGCGGGGTATGCCGCCAGCAATGCAGCGATGCCAGCGACTGCGGCCCACATGAGTGCCTGGTCGCCGGCGATCAGACCGAAAGTGGCGGACAGTCCGCCCCGGATGCCACCTTTGCTGGTGGACGTGATCAAGGCCAGATTCCCCGGTCCGGGGATGGCAAGAAACAGAATGATGGCCGCGACGAACGCGCCGTAATCAGCAATGCCGAACATGGGGAAATCTGCTTGGGGGGGATGAAACCGTCGAGTGTACGCAAGGGCGGTGCCGGAGCGACTGCGCGCCCTCCCCATCGCAGGCGCTTACCGTCAAAAATCAGTCAACAACTGTTGCTTTCTGACGCGCCCAGACGATGCAGCGCTCGGCATCCAAACTTGGCACGGTCAATTGTTCCACGTGAAACACGTCGACACCTGGAGGCAGAGCGGCCAGTTCATCGACCGGCACCTTGCCCTTCATGGCCATCCAGCGCGCGCCGGGCGCCAGCAGTTGGGCAGACCCGTTGAAGAAATCCGGTAGCGAGGCGAAAGCACGGGAACTGACGATGTCGTACTGCCCTGCCAGGGACTCGACGCGCGCATGCACGCCGTGCAGATTGGGAAGCTTCAATTCGGCCGCAACCTGCTGGACAAACGCCGTCTTCTTCGCAACCGCGTCCAGGCAACTCACGTCGATGTCGTCTCGCAGGATGGCGATGACGGCACCTGGCAAGCCGGCGCCAGCGCCCACGTCGATCAACTTGCCGCCCGACGGCTGCTCCCGGCGGAGCGGTTCGACCACAGACATGCTGTCCAGCAAGTGGTGCGACAGCACCAGCGCCGGATCCCGCAAGGCAGTGAGGTTGTAGACCTTGTTCCACTTCAGGATCAGTGCGGCATACGCCAGCAACCGGTGCGCCTGGCGTTCGGTCAACGCCAGCCCCAACGCGGCGGCACCCGCGTGCAGTGCAGCGATCTGCGTCATTCCGCGATCTCGGCGGCGGCCGTCGTGAAGGCGCGATGGCCTCCCTTGCGCAGATGGATCATCAACAAGGAGATGGCCGCAGGCGTGATGCCGGAAATGCGCGAGGCGAGCCCCAAGGTCTCGGGCCGATGCTTGCCGAGGATCTGTCGCGCTTCGAAGCTTAGCGCGGTGACCTGGCTGTAGTCGAAGTCGGCGGGCATCTTCAGGTTCTCGAAATGCGCGGCGCGCTGCACTTCGTCGTGCTGGCGATTGATGTAGCCCGAATACTTTGCGGCGATCTCGATCTGTTCGATTTCAGTGGCGCGCAAGGTCGCGCCCTCCTCCGCCGCGTACTTGCCGCCGTCAAGCGACATCAGCGACTGGTAACTCACGTCCGGCCGACGCAGCAGGTCGGCCAGGTTGTATTCATGGTCGATGGCCTTGCCGAGCACCCGCTCAGACTCCGTCGCCGGCAAGTTGCGCGGGTTCACCCAGATGGACTTGAGCCGCTCTGTTTCACGTGAAACAGCGTCGCGTTTCCGCGAAAACGCATCCCAGCGCGCGTCGTCCACCAGGCCCAACTTGCGCCCGTCTTCCGTCAACCGCATGTCGGCGTTGTCTTCGCGAAGTTGCAACCGGAACTCGGCCCGACTCGTGAACATGCGATAGGGCTCGGTCACGCCCTTGGTGATGAGGTCATCGACCAGGACGCCCAAATAGGCCTGATCCCGACGCGGCATCCAGGACTCTTCGCCCCTGCATTGCAGGGCCGCATTGATGCCGGCGAACAAACCCTGCGCCGCTGCTTCCTCGTACCCGGTCGTGCCGTTGATCTGCCCGGCAAAAAACAGGCCCTGGATTGCCCGTGTCTCGAAACTCGACTTGAGCGCACGCGGGTCGAAGTAGTCGTACTCGATCGCATAACCGGGCCGCAAGATGTGCGCGTTCTCCAGCCCGGCCATCGAGCGCACCAGCTTGTACTGCACATCGAAGGGCAGGCTCGTGGAAATCCCGTTCGGGTAGTACTCATTGGTCGTGAGCCCTTCCGGCTCCAGGAAGATCTGGTGGCTTTCCTTGTCGGCAAAGCGATTGATCTTGTCTTCCACGCTCGGGCAATAGCGCGGCCCGACACCGTCGATCTTGCCGGTGAACATCGGGCTGCGATCGAAGCCGGAACGGATGATCTCGTGGGTGCGCTCGTTGGTATGGGTGATCCAGCACGGCATCTGCTGCGGATGCATGTCCACGCTGCCCATGAAGCTGAACACCGGCAGCGCCGTGGTCGTGCCGCCGGGCATGCCGTCGCCGGGCTGCTCGGCGCACTTGGAGAAGTCGATCGTGCGGCCATCGAGACGCGGTGGCGTGCCAGTCTTGAGGCGGCCTTGCGGCAGCTTCAGTTCCTTGAGCCGTGCCGACAGGCTGATCGCTGGCGGATCGCCCGCGCGGCCGGCCTGATAGTTGTCGAGGCCGACGTGGATGCGGCCATCCAGGAAGGTGCCAGCCGTCAGCACAACAGTCCTCCCGCGGAAAGCGATGCCGACTTGCGTGACGGCGCCGACCACGCGGTCGCCCTCCACCATCAGGTCATCGACCGCCTGCTGGAACAGCGACAGGTTCGGCTGGTTCTCCAGCCGGCGGCGAATCGCGGCCTTGTACAGGATACGGTCGGCCTGCGCGCGGGTCGCCCGCACGGCCGGCCCCTTGCTCGAATTGAGGATGCGGAACTGGATTCCGGATTCGTCCGTGGCGATTGCCATCGCCCCCCCGAGCGCATCGACCTCCTTGACGAGGTGGCCCTTGCCGATGCCGCCGATCGACGGGTTGCAGCTCATCTGCCCCAGCGTCTCGATGTTGTGGCTCAACAGCAGCGTCTTCGCGCCCATGCGCGCCGCGGCCAGGGCGGCCTCGGTGCCGGCATGGCCGCCGCCAACGACGATCACGTCGAATTCTTCAGGGTAGAGCATGGGAGCAAGCGCACAGCAGGTACGCGGCAAAAGGGGGCACCAATTTTAGTCGGGCACCCACTCTCATGCCTGCGGCGTGGTCAAGCGCGCCCGGCGCGACTACCGCGAATGAAAAGCGCCGGAACGCCTGTCAATCAACTACGAATTGCTATCATTTTCATAGCGCCAAGTGACACTCGCTCGAAGGCGCCACCGGGCCGAACCGATGGGTGTCGTTGGTCCCGCCGAGGCGCCTTTCCCCTGCTGCGCCCGTACGGCGGAACGTTGCATCCGCGCAAGGCACCCGCAACCATCCGCATCCACGCCGTGCCTTTGCAAGCAACGCACTCCAGCCGTCGACACACACGCGCAAGGCGTTGCCACCGTGCGCAGCCCTCAGCCCGCCGCCTCCAGCGAGTGCGCAGCGTTCTCGCCGCCATCGTCATCGCCTCGCGGCTTCACCGCCACCGGCTTCTCGATGCCCACCAGTTCGCCCGTCGGCGCCGGCTCACGCAGCGGCGGCGCGGTCTCATCCTGGTACTCGCGCACGATGATGGTCTTCTCCGTCATGCCCACCGGGCCGAAGATGGTGCAGAAGGCCACGTCCTTTGCATCTCGCCCGGTGCCTACGCGAACGACTCGATCCACAGGCGCCATCCGGGTCGCATCGAACAGCACCCAGCGCCCGCCCAGCCACGCTTCGAACACGGCGTGGAAATCTTGCGGCGGCTCGTCGAAAAAGACATAGCCGACCACCAGCCGCGCCGGGATATTGAGCGCCCGGCACAAGGTGATGCCCAGGTGCGCGAAGTCGCGGCACACCCCGGCGCGCTGCACGAACACTTCCTGCGCCGTGGTGGTCGAGGTGCTGCTGCCCGGTTCGTAGGTGATGCTCTCGTGGATCCAGTCCACCACCGCCTGCACGCGGCCGATGCCCGGCGGCAAGTGCCCGAACAGTTGCTGCGCCGCGCGCGACATCAGGTCCGATTCGCAATAGCGCGTCGGCATGAGGTAGTGCAGGATCGAGTCGGGCACTTCGTTCACCGGCACCTCGGCCAGTTCGGCCGGCAATATCAGCGGCGAGCGTTGCACGACGGCGCGATAGCGGATCTTCAGCGGCCCTGGCTCCACGTCGAAGCGGATGAATCGGTTGCCGCTGCCTTCGTCGCAGAACGCATTCAATTCAAGGGGCGGCTCGACCACCAACTCCTCGCTCAGCACCGATTGGCCGCCGCATCGTGCGGCCTCGATGTTGAGCAGCATGTGGGAAGGCCCGGTCACCTCATAGGCCAGCACGGTTTCGATGTTCGAGTAGTGCATTCAGCGCAGCGCTTTCCTGGCCGCGCCGACACCCAGTGCGGCAAGCACCAGAAACACCACAGCGAGGATGAGGAAGAGGCCGAACAGCACCTTGGCAATGCCGGCCGCGCCGGCCGCGACACCGGTAAACCCAAGCGCCCCGGCGAGGAGCGAAATGATCGCGAAAACAATGGCGTACTTGAGCATGACCCATCTCCTGTTGGCGGCACAACGTCCGCGGTGAATGCAAGCATAGGTTTGCTGGCGCTTACCCCCGGACAGCCGCGCCCTCGAAGCCCCGTAGGACAAGCCCGTGCGGCAAACCCGCTAGGATTGCCCTCGCTTTCCCTCCCCGTGTCCCAACCCGAAATCAGGAGCATTCCAATGAAGCTGTACTACTCGCCCGGCGCTTGTTCGCTCTCCCCCCACATCGCACTGCACGAGGCCGGCATCGCCTTCGAGCCGGTGCTGGCCAGCACCAAGAGCCACAAGCTGCAGGACGGCACTGACTACTACGGCATCAACCCGCTTGGTTACGTGCCGATGCTGGAACTCGACGACGGCACGCGCCTGCGCGAAGGCCCCGCCATCGTCCAGTACATCGCCGACCAGGCGCCTGCCAAGAATCTTGCGCCGGCCGCCGGCACCCTGGGCCGCTACCGCCTGCAGGAATGGCTGACCTTCATCGGCACCGAGATCCACAAGACCTTCAGCCCGCTGTTCAACCCGGCCACGCCCGAGGAATACAAGGTCATCTCCAAGGACAAGCTCAAGAGCCGCTACACCTGGCTCGACGGCCAGCTCGCCGGCAAGCAGTACCTGATGGGCGATCAGTTCAGCGTGGCCGACGGCTACCTGTTCACCGTCACCAACTGGACCAAGCCGACTGGCGTCGACATCAGCGGCTTTCCAAACCTGGCAGCATGGCATGCACGCGTCGGCGCCCGCCCGGCGGTGCAGGAGGCGATGAAGGCCGAAGGCCTGCTCAAGTAAGCGCACCTCCAGGCTGCGCGGGCGCCCGTATCAATGATGAAGCGCGCGCTGGCGCGATGCCAGCGCCGCACCGAGCCACAGCGTTCCAGCGGACACGACCAGCCCACGCGCCAGGCCGCCAGCGCCGTCGGAGATCCATCCGGTGACCGTCGGCCCCACGATCTGGCCCAGCGCGAAGGCGATCGTGAACGCGCTGATGCCGCGCGCCCAATCGGCCTGAGGCAGGTTGTGCCGCACCAGCGCGGTGGTCGACGCCACCACCGACAGGAACACCGCACCGAACATCACCCCGGACACCAGCGCCACCGGCAAGGACGGGCTCAGCACCGGCAGCAAGGTCGCCACGCCCAGCAGCATGTTCAGCAGCGCTTGCGGCTGGCCACCCCGGAAGCGGTCGAGCAAGCCCGCCCACAGCCGCGACGACGCCACGCACGCCAGCCCCAGCAGCGAATAGAACAGCGTGACGAATCCCGCGCTCGCGCCCTGCTCGCGCAACAAGGCAATGATGAAGGTCATGTAGCCGATGTAGCCCGCGCCAAACAACGTGTAGCCGCCCAGCGCCCAGGCGAATCGATGCAAGGGCACGAATTGCGCGACCGCCTGCGGCCCGGCACCGGCCGCCGCAGCGACGGGCACGCCCAGGCCCTGCCCCGCCATTGCATGCACCGCCCATGCGAGCAACGCCGTGCCCAGGGCGCTGGCCAGCGCCAGCGCCCACCAGGCCCATGCCCAGCCGTGCGCGACGCCCGCCGCAGCCTGCAACACGGCCGGCACGACCAGGGCCGACAGCAGGATGCCGAAGCCCGTGCCGCCGTAGTAGAGCCCCAGCAGGAAGCTGCTGCGCGAGGGCTGCGCCGCGCCCAGCCGCGCGGCAAGCAAGCCACCCGCCACGAACACCCAGGCGCTCGCCAGGCCCGCCAGCAAACGCTGCGACAACAAGGCCGGCGCCGAAGTCACGAAGCCGCTGCCCGTCATGAACAGCGTCGCCAACAGGGCGCCCACGATCAGCACCCGCATCGCGCCATGACGCCGCATCAGCGCCGGCGTCACCAACGCACCGACCAGGTAGCCGACCGCATTGGCCGTGTTCATGCCGCCCGCCAGCGCATAGCTCCAGCCGAGATCGGCGCGCATCGGCGGCAGCAGCAAGCCATAGGAAAAACGCGCAAGGCCCAGCGACACCGCCGCGCCCATCGACAATGCGAGCGCAACCCACAGCGCACGTTCAGGCGTCAACGCAGGTGCTGCGGAAAATGTGGGGGCGGATTTCGTCATCGGGGCGGGCGGCCCATTCTGAGGCAAGGCCATGCGCGCGCGCACTTGCTCCTTTTCCCTAGCACCAAACTCGACAACCCCACCACAGCACGGTTGACCGCGCCGCCGTACGCTGGCGCGCCTCACTGCAACCTGGGAACCCACACAACAATGACCACGCTTTTCGACCCCGTCCAGGCCGGCGACCTGCAACTCGCCAACCGCATCGTCATGGCGCCGCTCACGCGCAACCGCTCGCCCAACGCCGTGCCGCGCGACATCACCGCTACCTACTACGAGCAGCGCGCCAGCGCCGGCCTGCTCATCACCGAAGCCACCGCCATCAGCCACCAGGGGCAGGGTTATGCCGACGTGCCCGGCCTCTACGGCACCGAGCAGCTCGATGCGTGGAAGCGCGTGACCGATGCAGTGCATGCCAAGGGCGGCAAGATCGTGGTGCAGCTGTGGCATGTCGGCCGCGTCTCGCACACCGAGCTGCAACCCGACGGCGGCAAGCCCGTCGCACCCTCGGCGATCACCGCCAGGACCAAGACCGTGCTCATCAAGGACGACGTGCCCACCTTCGTCGAGACCTCGGAGCCGCGCGCGCTCAAGGCCGAGGAACTGCCGGGCATCGTGCACACCTACGCGGCCGCCGCGCGCAACGCCGTTGAAACCGCGGGCTTCGACGGCGTCGAGATCCACGGCGCGAACGGCTACCTGCTCGACCAGTTCCTCAAGACCGGCAGCAACCAGCGCACCGACGACTACGGCGGCAGCATCGAGAACCGCGCCCGCCTGCTGCTCGAAGTCACGCGCGCCATCGTCGACGCGGTCGGCGGCGGCAAGGTCGGCATCCGCCTCTCGCCCGTCACGCCCGCCAATGACGTGCGTGACGCCGACCCGCAGCCGCTGTTCGACTACGTGGTGAAGCAACTCGCGCCGCTCGGCCTGGCCTACATCCACGTCATCGAAGGCGCGACCGGTGGCCCGCGCGAAATCGAGGACCGCCCGTTCGACTACGAAGCATTGAAGGCCGCCTACCGCGCGGCCGGCGGCAAGGGCGCCTGGATGGTCAACAACGGCTACGACAAGCCGATGGCCGAGACGGCGGTGAAGGAAGGCGACGACCTCGTCGCCTTCGGCAAGCCCTTCATCTCCAACCCCGACCTGGTCCGCCGCCTGCGCGAGAACGCGCCGCTGAACGAACTGGACAAGGCGACGATGTACGGCGGCGGCGCCAAGGGCTACATCGACTATCCGGCACTGGCTTGATGGCCTGATACGTTATCGGCGCGGGCCTCGTGCGCGCGACGAACGAAGGCGCTGTCCGTGGATGGCGCCTTTTCTTTTGGTGGCTACGATCGTGCAAGCCGATCCAGCCTCACCACCATGACCCCACCGCTGCACACCATCATCCTCTACGCCAGGGACATGCAAAGAAGCGCCGGGTTCTATCGCAGGTTCTTCGGCTTCACGACCACCGAGGAAGTGGTCGAAGGCCTGATCGAACTCAGCGCGCCGGGCCAGGGCGCCAGCATCCTCATCCACCAGGCGGCCAGGAGCGTCAAGCTCGGCCAGGCCGGCGTGAAGCTCATGTTCAGCGTGGAGGATGTCGAGGGGTTCAAGCAACGCTGCGTCGACCTCGGACTCGACTTCGGCGCGACACACCAGGCCAACGGCTACGCGTTCGCCAATGCGAAAGACCCCGACAACAACACCGTCGCGATCTCGAGCCGCGCATTTCGCGCGCAGGCCGGATCGGCCGGCTTGCCCGAAGCGTCAGAGAAGGTGTGAAGATTTCGTAGCGAGGGCATCGGGGTCGGGTTGAGGACCGGAAACGCACTCTCGTGCGGTGAGGACCGCAGACCCGAGATCGGTGGCCGCAGTAGAAATTCACCCCTTCATCGCGGCAGCCGCTCCAGCGAAAGCTCCTGGCAGCTGCATGACGCCGGCACCGCGCAGGTCGCCACCGCGCTCCCGGCAGCCACCGCGCTCGTCCCGCCAATGCACAACGCCTGCTTCTGCGCCGGGCACGCCGTCGCGCAACTGGCGCACGCGCCCTCGGCGGGCGCGGAGCAGCGCGGGCCCTGCAACTCGGTCTTCAGCAGCACGATGTCCGAGGACGTCGTGGTCGAGGTGCATCCGCACAGCAGGGCTGCGGCGAACACTGAAAGCAGAAGCAGTTTCATTGGCATGCCCTCTTCTCTTGATTCGCCTTGCGGCCGCCCCTCATTGCGCAGGCGGCGGACGCCACCCGTCCCTGGCCACCAGCACCGGGTCGGCCGGCTGCAGCACGTAGTTGGGCGACATGATCTGCACGCCGTATTCGTTGAAGACATCGACGATGTGGCTGTGCAGTTCGTCGAGCACGTCGTACTTCCGTGCCTCGACGGCCATGAAGACGTTGAGCTCATATTCGATGTACCAGTCCTGCAGGCGCAACTGGCGCACCACCGGCGCGGGCTTGTCGAGCAGGCTCGCCGTGCGCCCGGCGGCCATCGCCAGCATCGCGTGCACCTGGCGCCACGGCGTGTCGTAGCCGATCGTCACCGAGGTCGAGATCGACATCTCCGCAGGCTGGCCCGTGAGGCTGTAGTTCAGCACGCGCGCGCCCACCACCACGGCATTGGGCAAGGTGATCTCCTGGTCGAGCCGGTTGCGCAGCTTGGTCGAGAACACGCCGAGGCTCAACACCCGCCCTTCGGCGTCGCCGATCTGCACCTGGTCGCCGGGGCGCAGTGCGCGCGAGTAGATCAGCACGAAGCCGGCCATGACCTGCGACACCACACCCGACGAACCCAGCGTGACCAGCACGCCGAAGAGCACGCTGAGCCCCTTGAACGCATCGGAGTCCGAGCCCGGGATGAACGGATAGGCGATCACCAGCGCGAAGAGCCAGACCAGCCCGGACGTCAGGCGCTTGGTGGCGCCGATGGTGTCGGGCTGCAGGGCGTCCACCGATGCGCCGCTGGCACGCGCACCTTCGAACAGGGCGTGCAAGGTCCGGACCACGACGCGGGCGAGCAGGAAGATGACCGCGATCATCGCCAGGTCCGGCAGCACGCCCACCACGGCCAGCAGCACCCGCTCCACCAGGGCCACCAGCGACTCGCCCAGCGTGTCGCCCCAGGGATGCGTGTACGGGAAGCGCGTGAGCACGAAGGCGAGCCACACGTACAGCGCCATCAGCACCAGCGCATACCGCACCCACTGGACCATGTGCAACAGCACCTGCACCGCCATGCGGCGCCAGTCGAACATCGATCGGCTGGCAGCGCGCGCACGCATGCCCCTGGTCCTGGCCTCGATCATGCTCGCGCCGCGGCGCAGCGCGATGAAGATGGCCGCAAAGATCGCGCTGGCCAGCGCGGTCCATGCGATGGCCAGCGCGATCCTGCGCACGCGACCCTGCTCCCACCGCACCTGCATTGCCGCCTGCAGCCGCTGGCCGGCTTCGGTGGCCACTTGCCGCAGCGGCGGATCGCCCGGTTCCAGGTCGGCGGAGAACACCGCGAACAAGCTCGCGCCTTCCTGCGTGATCACGTAGCCGTGCACACCGTCCTGCTCGATTTCCGCCACCAGCACGGGCGATTGCAGGCGCCTGGCCGGCACCGCGCCGATGCGCTCCGCCGCACGGGCCGCGCGCTGCTTCGCCGTCAGCCCGAACATCGTCGCGCGAAACACGAACACATGGCGGTTCGCGACGGAGAGCGGCGCCTCGACCGTCGCATCCTGCGGATGCTGCTGCGCGCCGGCACCGAAGGCCGCGAAGACCAGGACCAGCGCAAGGAATGCGGCGAATCGGGACGCGAGGGACTTCATGGAATGGGGTCAGGGGAATGGGGGTGCCCCACCCTAGCCGGCGCCCGTCGAATGCGCAACAGGACGCGCGGCGCAGGCTTTCAATTCAGCAGCAGCCAGATCGCACTGACGGCGCCCATGGCCACCACCGCCAGCGTCAGCAGGCTCACCGACGTGGAACTGGGCTCGAAGCGTTGTTCCACGATCTGCGTGTAGGTCTTTCGATAGCGCAACAGCGACCACAGCAGCAGCACCATGCCGACGATCACCATGCCGAGCCCGACGTTGGCCGCATCGCGCATCGGGAAGTGCTGGTGCTCGAGCAGCTTGTCCGCGTTCTGGCCTTGCAGCAGGTAGATGCTGAAGCGGTTGATGGTGATGCCGAAGCTCATCATCGACAGCGCGGTGCGCAGGTAGGCCAGGTGCGTGCGTTCGTTGGCCAGGTGAGAGCGCGCATCGGCCAATGCCGTGCGGTGCCACGCCATCTCGGTGGAGGTGGGTCCGGGAGCCGGGTCCTCCGCGGGCTCGATCATGCGCTTGCTCCTGCACTTTCCATCGCGACCTCCTTCAGGCGTGCCGATCAATCAATCGTCGGTTTTAGACGCTCGCCATCGTGCGCGGAACTGGACTTTGGTTAAGTCGCGCGCCCGCCGTCGCTGTCATCTCCGCCGTCGCCGTCGCTGCCTTGGCCGCGCCGGCCAATGGCGCTGACGATCGCCTCGAACAACTTGTCGCTCGAGAACGGCTTGCGCAGCAGGCCCCTCCCGCCGAGCGCGAGCGCCGAGCGATCGAGGCCGGGATCGTCGCTCGCGGTGATGAAGACCACCGGCACTTCGAGCTTCGCCGCCCGGATGCGCGACTGCACCTCGAAGCCCGACAGTCCCGGCATGTGCAGGTCCACGATGGCGCACAACGGAAGCTGCGGCCCGTCCAGCGAGGCCAGGAAGTCCTCGCCGCTGGCGTATTCGCCCACGCGGTAATCGGCCAGCCGCAGCACCCGCCCGAGCATGATGCGCACAGGCGATTCATCGTCCACCACGGCAATGAGCGGTTCGGGATTGACCACCGCCGGACCCTACGCCGCCGCGGGCTTGTCGGGGACTGGACTTTGGTTCAGTGTGCGGTATGGTGACATCCACCCCCCGGGGAAGGAGATTGAAGTGGCTCGTATCGAAGAACGCCTCGCAGCACTCGGGCTGGTGCTGCCGCCGCCGGTCAAGCCGCCGCCCGGCGTGATGCTGCCATTCCGCCCGGTGCGGCTGGTCGGGCGCCGCGCGATCATCTCCGGACACGGGCCGCAAGGCGATGACGGCGCCATCGCGGGCCCGCTCGGCAAGGTCGGCGCCGCGCTCACGCAGGAGCAGGGCCGCGTGGCGGCGCGGCTGACGGCGCTGTCGATCCTCGGCAGCCTGCAGCGCGCGCTGGGCGACCTCGACCGCATCAGCGCCTGGGTCCGCGTCTTTGGCATGGTGAACTCGGCGCCGGGGTTCAACCAGCAGCCGGGCGTCATCAACGGCTGTTCCGACCTGATCCTGCAACTCTTCGGCCCGGAGGTCGGCGCGCATGCGCGCAGCGCGGTAGGCATGGCCGAACTGCCCTTCGACCTGCCGGTGGAAATCGAAGGCGAGGTCGAACTGGCCGACTGACGCCAATCACAGGGGGAGATCCAACGATGACCAGCAAACTCATGTCGCTCGCCGCCGCGACCTTCGTCGGCGCCTGGATGGCCGGCTGCGCGACCACCGCAATCACCGCGCCCACCGCGCCAACAGCAGCCGTCACCGCGCCCGCGCCAACCATCCGGCCGCCCCCCGGCGTCACCTGGGAGCTGGCCGGCGCGCACGACTTCGAGCCGAACCGCCCGGGCCTGGGCAGCAGGCAGCGCTATGAAAGCGCCGTCGGCTGGGTCGATGTCTACCACTACGGCCTGGGCCGCAACAACTGGGCCACGGGCGTTTCCGACCCCTCCTTCGATGCGCATTTCCGCAGCACCATCAACGAGGTCCGGCAGCTTGCGCAGTCCGGCCAGTACACCGAACTCAAGGTCGGCCCCACGAGCGACACGCGCATCGGCGGCCTGGACTTCCGCACCGTCAGCTACCGGTTCCGCAGCCAGGGCCGCCCGCTCGAATCGCGAACCTTCATGACCGGCCTGCAGGGCCGGTTGCTGAAGTACCGCATGAACTTCCCGAGTCCGGTCGAAGGCGACGTCGACGACATTGCGCGCGACTTCATCGACAAGAACCTGCGCAGCGCGACCGGCGCCATCGACGCCTCCGCGCCGAGGTCCCGCCCGCACCGCTCGCAAGGCTGAACCTGCCCTCTCACGCCACCCATGAACGACGACTCCGGCCCCTACCTTGGCGACATGGTCACCGTTGCGCGCGACCTCTCGCCCATCGACGCCCACATGCTGTGCGCCTGCCTCAACGCGGCGCGCGTGCCGGCCGTCGTGGCCGACGACAACCTGGTGCAGGCCAACCCGCTCTGGAGCGTGGCCGTCGGCGGCGCCAAGCTGCGCGTGGCGGCGTCGCATGTCGCGGAAGCCAGGCAGGTGATCGCCGCCTTCGAGCGCGGCGACTTCGCGCTCGACGACGACTTCGACCCGGGCAACAACGCACCCCGCTGAAGCTGGCTTTCGCGACGCATCAAGCCATGGCGGGAAAGGCGTGCCGGCTCAAGGGTGGGCTTCATCCCCGCGCCGGGAGCGCAACGCTGGCGCGCAAGCCGCCGGTGACCGTATCGTTGTCCAGCGTAAGGACGGCGTCCAGCAGCCCCGCATAGCGCGACACGATCGACAGCCCGAGCCCGGCCCCCTCGCCCAGCTTGTGGCCGGCCGCGCCCTGGGCCCAGCGCTGCATCAGGTCGCGCCGGGCCTCCTGCGGGATGCCGGGGCCGTCGTCGACCACGCTCAGCACGGTGCCGGCGAGCTCGACCGTGATGGTGCGGCCGCCATAGCGCAGCGCGTTGTCGATGAGGTTGTCGAGCACGCCTTCGATCAGCGCCGCGTTGGACTGCACCACCACGCCCGCGCCCTCCTCGATGCCGCGTGCGCCCAGGTCCACGCCGCGCGCATCGGCCCGCGCCAGATGGCGCAGCACCGTCTGCTCGACCAGTTCGGCCAGGCGCACCGGCGCGCGCTGCTGCGTCGCGTGCGCCTCGTCGGCCAGTGCGATCGCCAGCAACTGGTCGACCATGTGGCTGGCACGCGCCTCGCTCCGGGACACGCGCTCGAGCTGTTCGCGCCAGACCTTCGGATCCGGATGCGCCAGGCCATAGTCGGCCAGTGCGCGGATGCCCGCCAGCGGCGTGCGCAACTCGTGCGCGACATTGCCCGCGAACTGGCGTTGCGCCTGCACGCTGTGGCCGAGCCGCTCGAACAGCGAATTGACCGCGTCGCCCAGCCCTTCGACCTCGCGCGAGGTGCGCACCACCGTCACCGACGCGAGGTCATCGGCGTCGCGCCGGTCGAGCGCCTGCTGCAGGTCGACCAGTGGCCGCAGGTCGCTGCGGATGCCGCGCCACAACCATACCGCCAGCAGCCCGAGCAGCAGCAGTTGCGGCACCAGCGTGTACAGCAGCAGGCGCTGGATGAGGCCGGCGCGCGCGCGCGTGGTCTGCGCGATCACGACGCTGTGGCCGGTCGGGTCTTCCTGGCTGAGCACCACGGCACGAAAGGACCGGCCCTGGAACTGGATGTCGGAGAACTGGAAGCGCGTGCCGGGCTCGGGCGCCGGCGCCGTCAAGCCCGCCTCGCCGGCGATGCGAGAACCATCGGGCCGCAACACCACGAAGTGGACCTCCTCCACCTGGTCGAACAGCAAGGTGGTCACTTCGCGCGGCGACAGCAGCAACTCCGGCCCGCGATCGCCAAGCTGGATGTTGGCCGACACCGCCAGCGCATCGTCCAGCATCGCGTGGTCGAAGGCCTGCCCCGTCAGGTAATGCGCGGCGCCGCCAGCCACCAAGGTGCCGATCGACCAGCTCAGCGCCAGCGGCCACAGCACATTGCGCAGCACCCTGCGCGTGAGCGAAGGCGCGGCGCGGACCCGCCGCGCCGTAGCCGGTTCAGGCACGGGATTCCGCTTCGGCTTCCAGCAGGTAGCCGATGCCGCGCAGCGTGCGGATGCTGGCGCCACTGCCTGCGAGCTTCTTGCGCAGGCGCGAGATGAAGGCTTCCAGCGCGTTGTCGCCCAGCGCCTCGTCGAAGCCCGACAGCTTGTCGGACAAGGCGCGCTTGCTCACCGCCCGGCCGGGCGGGCTCATCAGTTCCCACAGCACCTCGAACTCGCGCGCGGGCAGGTCGAGCGGGCCATCGGCATTGGAGAAGCGGCGCGCCTTGCGGTCGAGCTTGAGGTCGCCCTGCATGACGATGTCCTCGGTGCCCTGGGCGCGGCGCACCAGCGCGCGCAACCGGGCTTCCACTTCGGCCAGGTCGAAGGGCTTGCCGAGGTAGTCATCGGCGCCCGCGTCCAGGCCGGCGATGCGCTCGTCGGTGCGGTCGCGCGCGGTGAGCACCAGCACCGGCGTGCGGTCGCCGCGGCCGCGCGCCTGGCGCAGCGCATTGAGGCCGCTCGACAGCCCGCTGGTCGGGCTGGCGGTGGCCGGCAGGTTCAGGTCGAGCAGCACTGCATCGAAGGGCTGCACGCGCCAGAGGTGGTCGGCGTCCTCGACATTGGTCGCCACATCGATGCGGTGTCCCGCATCGGCCAGACTGCGCAACATCACGTCGCGCAGAACCGTGTCGTCTTCAACCAGGAGGATTCGCATGGCTTTTGGTACTTGGGCCAACGGGCGGGCATCGTCGTGCGCAGGCCGCGTTGGCGCGATTGATCAGGGGCGTCAGCATACGGCAGCCTTGCTGACCGAGTTGTTCAGGCTTGCGGGCGCGACGGCTTCCAGCGCCGCAGCAACAGCGCGTTCGCCATCACGCTGACACTGGAGAGCGCCATCGCCGCGCCCGCCACCACCGGGCTCAGCAGGCCCAGCGCCGCGAGCGGCACGCCGGCCGCGTTGTAGGCAAAGGCCCAGAACAGGTTCTGCCGGATCTTGCCGACGGTGCGCCTCGAAAGCTCCAGCGCCTCGGCCACCAGCGCCAGGTCGCCGCGCATCAGCGTGATGCCGGCGGCTTCCATGGCCACGTCCGTGCCGCCCTGCGCATGCGCCATGGCGATGCCGACATCGGCCGCGGCCAGTGCCGGTGCATCGTTGACGCCGTCGCCGACCATTGCGACCACGTGCCCGCCGTGCCTCAACGCGCCGACCACCTCCGCCTTGTCGGCCGGCAGCACCTCGGCGTGGACGTCCGCCGCATCGATGCCCAGGCGTGCGGCCATCGCGCGCGCCGCGCGCTGGTTGTCGCCGGAGATCATCACCACGCGCAGGCCGCGCGAGCGCAGCGCGGCGATGGCTTCGGCCGCATGCGGCTTGGGCTGGTCGCTGAAGGCCAGCAGCGCGCGCAACACCGGGCGCGCGCCTTCGAACTGGAGCAGCGCGGACAAGGTCGCGCCCTGTTCCTGCAATGCCGGCGGCGGCTCGACCGGCACGCCGAGTTCCTCGCACCAGCGCAGGCTCGCCACGGCCCACTCGCTGCCGTCCACCACGCCACGCACGCCGCGCCCCGGCAGCGCCTGCACGTCACGCGCCGATGCCACCTGCAGGCCGCGCCGCTGCGCCGCCGCGATCACGGCGCGCGCCAGCGGATGGCCGACGCCGCCTTGCAATGCCGCCGCCACGCCCAGCAACGCCGCCTCCTGGCCCTCACCCTCGCCCACCGGCAGCAGGGCCGTGAGTTCCGGCGTGCCGAGCGTGAGCGTGCCGGTCTTGTCGAAGGCCACCGTGTCCACGCGATGCGCCAGCTCCAGCGCCTGCGCGTCCTTGATCAGGATGCCGCGCCGCGCCGCCACGCCGGTACCGGCAATCACCGCCACCGGCGTGGCCAGGCCCAGCGCGCACGGGCAGGCGATGACCAGCACGGTCACCGCATGCACCAGCGCCGGCTCGATTCCCGCGCCGGCCAGCAACCAGCCGAGCAGCGTCGCCAGCCCGATCAGCAACACCGCCGGCACGAACACGGCGGAGACCTTGTCGACCAGCTTCTGGATCGGCGCCTTCGCCGCCTGCGCGTCCTCGACCAGCCGGATGATGCGCGACAGCACGCTCTCGGCGCCGACGGCGCGCACCTCGACCACCAGCCGCCCGCCGCCGTTGACCGCGCCACCGGTCACCCCGTCCCCCACGCGCTTGGGCACCGGCAGCGGCTCGCCCGTCAGCATCGATTCATCCACCTCCGACTCGCCCTCCAGCACCCGCGCGTCGGCCGGCACGCGCTCGCCCGCCCACACCGCCAGCCGGTCACCCGGCATGACCTCGGCCAGCGGCAGGTCCGACTCCCCCCGCGGACCGAGCAGGTGCGCCACCTCAGGGCGAAGCTGCTGCAAGGCCCGGATCGCCGATGTCGCCTGCCGCTTGGCGCGCGCCTCCAGCCACTTGCCGAGGATGACCAGCGCGATCACCACCGCCGAAGCCTCGAAGTAGAGGTGCGGCGCCGCGTGCCCCGCATGCGCGCCCGCGCCGGCCCGCCACCAGAGCCAGAGCGACAGCCCGAAAGCCGCGCTCGTGCCCAGCGCCACCAGCAGGTCCATGTTGCCGGCGCCCGCTTTCAGCGCATGCCAGCCGGCGCGGTAGAAGCGTGCGCCCAGCCAGAACTGCACGGGCGCCGCCAGCAACAGTTGCAGCCACGGCGGCAACATGACCGCGAAGCCCAGCGGCGCCAGCAGCATCGGCGCGAGCAGCGGCGCCGACAACAGCAACCCTGCCGCGACCGGTCCGAAGCCCTGCCAGGCCGACACCGCCGGCCCCGCCCCGACGATCGCCGCGCGCGGCTCATAGCCCGCGGCACGCACGGCGCGGCGCAGGCGCGCATCCATGGCCTCGACCGCGCTCGCCCCGCCCCAGGCCACGCGCGCCGACTCCGTCGCCAGGTTCACCGTGGCCGCGGTCACCCCCGGCACCTGGCGCAAAGCGCGCTCGACCCGGCCCACGCACGAGGCGCAGGTCATCCCGCCCACCGATATATCCAGCATCGCTTCCTTCGAGGTATTCATGTCGCCCACCTGTTCACAGGCCCAAGGCTAAAGTCTCACACCGTGGCAAGGTCAAGTCCGACGTGCACGGCCGTGCCGCGTCGGCAGCATCCACACTCCGGACCGTCCAGAAAAATGAGGAGCACTACCCATGAGCCAGAAATTCCAGGTCGATGGCATGAGCTGCGCCCATTGCGCGGAAAGCGTGACGCAAGCCGTGAAGCAGGTCGACCCCGAAGCCCAGGTCACCGTGGACCTGCCCACCGGCCATGTGGATGTGCTGACCCACCAGGCGCGCGAAGACATCCGCTTGGCCATCGAGAACGCCGGCTACCGGGCGGCATGATGGCGCGCGTCGCGATCGGCGAAGCGGCGCGCCAGTCCGGCGTCTCCGCCCGCATGGTGCGGCACTACGAAGGGCTCGGCCTGCTGCCGCCGGTCGACCGCACCGACAGCGGTTACCGCCAGTACGGCGAGGCCGACATCCACACCCTGCGTTTTGTCAAACGCGCGCGCGACCTTGGCTTTCCGATGAACGAGATCGCGGAATTGGCCGGACTCTGGCACGATCGCGCCCGGACCAGCGCCAGCGTCAAGAGCATCGCGCAGCGGCACCTCGCCGACCTCGACCAGCGCATCGCCGCGATGCAGGCCATGCGCAACACGCTGACGCAACTGGTGGATGGGTGCCACGGCGACCTTCGGCCAGAGTGCCCCATCCTCGATGATCTGGCGGGAACGTGACTTTATCGGACGTTATCCGGAGTGTGCGAAGACTGGTGCATCGCCGCCATGCAGGGACGTTTGTAGGATTCGAGTATGCATTTGCAACCCCCGGCTGATCAGGGACAGTCGACACCCGAACCTTCGCCGGCCGACTATGCCGGGCGGACACGCGCGCCCTGGCTCCCGATCGAACGCGCGGATGCCGCGCGCCTGGACTACGAGGACTTCCTTGCCCGCTATGTGCATGCCGGCCGCCCGGTCGTCATCTCCAATGTCGCCAGCGAATGGTCGGCCATGCGCCAGTGGACGCCGGCGCATTTCAAGCAGCGCTTTGGCAGCAAGCCCGTGGCCATCGGGTACGGCCGCGACATGCCCTTCGACAAGTTCATCGACGAAGTGGCGGCCTCGAGCCCGGAGAAACCGGGCCCCTACATGTACCGCTCGTTCCTGCACGAGGTGCTGCCCGAGTTGCTGCCGGACGTGATCCCGCAGAACAAGTTCGCCTTTCCACGCCGCTACGCCAGCCCGCTGATGCCCGAGAAATGGCGCCGCCCCGACGGCTACCTGAAGCTGCTCGTCGGCGGCGTCGGCAGCAAGTTCCCGGTGATGCACTTCGACGGCGAGAACGCGCACGCGGTCATCACGCAGGTCTACGGCGACAAGGAATTCATCGTCTACGCGCCGGAAGACACGCCGAACCTCTATCCCAAGAAGTTCTTCCACAACCATTCGTTGATCGACGATCCGGTCATGCAGGACCTGGAGCGCTTTCCCCTGCTGGCCCGGGCCACGCAATACCGCACCATCCTCAATCCCGGCGACATGGTCTTCGTGCCGGCCAAGTGGTGGCACGTGGCGCGCGCGCTGTCGACCTCCATCTCGGTCTGCAGCAACATCCTCGACGGCTCCAACTGGGACGACTACGTCGAGGACGTCGCAGCGCAGGAAGCCGAAACCTCGCCGAGGCGCGGCAAGCTGATTCGCCGCTACCTGAAGGTCACGGGTCGCGTGCTCGGGAAGCTGGAAGCAGTGCAACACCGCTCGCCGGCACTCGCCCGCGCACTGTTGCTGCCGCGTTGGCTCGCACCGGTGTCGGCGGAAGTGGCGCCCGAGCCCTCGCGCGCGCAGTTGCAGATCCGCATTCCGACCAGCTGAGATCAGCCCGCCACCGGGCGCCTGCGGCGCTCCCTGTCGAGCAGGCGCATCCAGCGGCCCGGCGCAAGCCGGCTGGGCGAGTCGGTACCATTCGCGCCATGCCGCCCAAGCCCCGCATCCTGATTGCCGAAGACGAGTCGGGCATTGCCGACACCCTGCAGTACGTGCTGCGCAGCGACGGCTTCGAGCCCGTGTGGTGCGCGACCGCGGAAGACACGATCAAGTCCTTCGCCGCCGAGCCCCCCGCGCTCGCGATCCTCGACGTGGGCCTGCCGGACCTGAACGGCTTCGAGCTCTTCAAGCGGCTCCAGGGCATCACGCGCGCAGCGGGCGGCGTCGAGGTGCCGATGATCTTCCTCACCGCGCGCAGCGACGAGATCGATCGCGTGGTCGGCCTGGAACTCGGCGCCGACGACTACGTCGCCAAGCCCTTCTCGCCGCGCGAACTGGTGGCGCGCGTACGCACGGTGCTGCGCCGCAGCGGACGGGCGCAGGCGCCCGTGGCCGCCCCTGTCGCGGTCGCGGCGCCAACACCCGCGCCGCAGCCCTTCGTGCTCGACGCCGAACGCATGCAGATCCGCTACTACGGCCGCGTGCTCGACCTCTCCCGCTACGAATACGGCCTGCTCAGGCTCATGGTGCAACGCCCCGGCCGCGTGTTCACGCGCGACGAGTTGCTGCAACTGGTCTGGGACGACGCCAGCGAAAGTTTCGATCGCACGGTGGACGCCCACATCAAGACCCTGCGCGCCAAGCTCAAGGCCATCGCGCCCGAGGTCGAGCCGATCCGCACGCTGCGCGGCACCGGCTATGCGTTGAACGAAGAACTGCCTTCGGTGCGTGAGTGACGCAACGCACCCGCATCTTCATCGGCATCCTGCTGATCTACACCATCGGCATTGCGTTTTTGCTCTACCGCGTGGTGGCCGACATCGATCCGCGCTACCGCGAGTCGGCGGAAGAGTCGCTGGTCGAGACATCGCAGTTGATGGCCAGCCTCGTCGAGCAGGACGTGATCGCCGGCGCGCTCAACACCGCGAGGCTGGAGCCACTATTTCGCTCGGTTTATGCGCGCCAGTTTTCGGCGCAGATCTACAACCTGCACAAGACCCAGGTCGAGCTGCGTGTGTACGTCACCGACCGCACCGGCCGCGTCGTTTTCGACTCGACCGGGCGCCAGCTGGGCCATGACTACTCGCGCTGGCCGGACGTGGCGCGCTCGCTGGCCGGCGAATACGGCGCACGCACCTCGCGCGACGTGGCCAGCGACCCGCGCTCATCCGTGATGTACGTCGGCGCGCCGATCCGCTGGGGCGAGGAAATCGTGGGCGTGGTGAGCGTCGGCAAGCCGGTGCAGAGCTTCGGCCAGTTCGTGGAGGACGCGCGCGCCCGCACGCTGTGGGTGGGCGTGGGTTCGGCCTTCGCGCTGCTGGTGCTGGCGATCATCATGTCGGTGTGGCTGGTGCGGCCCTTCGGGCTCATCTCCGACTACTGGAAGTGGGTGCGCAGCCAGCCGCGCCTGAGCGCTTCGCGCATGGTGCGCCACGCCGTCGACGTGCTGCGCGGCGGCATCGGCGAGATGCGCGATGCGCTCACCGGCCGCAACTACGTGGCCGACTACGTGCAGAACTTCACCCACGAGGTGAAGAGCCCGCTGTCGGCGATCCGCGGCGCGGCCGAGCTGCTGCAGGAACCGTCGATGCCGCAGGCGCAGCGCGAGCACTTCCTCGTCAACATCACGCGCGAGACGCAACGTATCCAGGAGATCGTCGACCGCATGATGGAGCTCACGGCCCTGGAGGCGCGGCGCACGCTGGACCGCGTGGAGCCGATTGCGCTGGCGGGCTTTCTCCAGGATGTGGCGGGCAGTGCGGGCGCTGCCGCGTCGGCGCGCGCCGTGTCGGTGCGGGTCGCCATCGACGCCCCTTTCGCGACCACCGAAGGCGACCCCTTCCTGTTGCGCCGCGCCGTGAGCAACCTGCTCGAGAACGCGATCGACTTCTCGCCGCCCGGGCGCGAGGTGGTCGTCACGTTGCAGGCCAGCGCACGGCTCGCGCGCATCACCGTGCGCGACCGCGGGCCGGGGATACCGGACTACGCGGAGGACAAGGTGTTCGAGAAGTTCTATTCGCTGGCGCGACCGCACAGCCACAAGAAGAGCACGGGGCTGGGGCTGGCCTTCGTGAAGGAGATCGCGGGGCTGCACCGGGGGCATGTGGAACTGGTGAACGGGCCGGGCGGGGGGGCGCTGGCGACCTTGACCTTGCCGCTGGCGGCACGCGGGTGAGCAGCACCTGGCAATCGAAGACTACCGGAGGCTTGAATGCCGAAGAAAACTGTCCATGTCGCTCTGGACTGGCATCGTATTGACTGGATGCCGCATGAAACATGGAAGCAGGACATCGTTCCCAAGCTGACGGCGCTGGGCATCACACTGCAGAAGCTGAGGAGATGCCTCTATGTCATTCGCCTCGACGGCGACTTTTGCATCGACTATCCGCGCGGCGCGACGCCCACCCTGTACATCGGCGAAGGGAACTTCAACCAGCGCATCGGCCAGCACCGCAAATGGGCCAGGAGTCTCGAGAACCTGGTGGGTGATTTCGCATTCCAGGTCTGCATCGCCATTCCACGCGTGCAAGGCAACGATGAAGCCTACCGGGACGCCGAGGCGGCACTGATCGACTTCTTCGCAAAGACCTACGGGACCACGCCACTCTGGAACAAGCAGTACGAAACGCGTCTGTGTCCCCACTATGAGTACAGCGCGCAGTCGATGAAAGAGGCCATCAACAAGCGAAGTGGTGCGCGATATCAATGGGCGTTGCGGCCATTGAAGTCCACGCCTTTCCACCGCTACTACGAGCAGCCGCCTCGTGCATAGAAAGTGAGTGGGAAGAGAACCGCGGCACACCATCTCCCGGAACATCAAGTTCCAGCATCGATGCACGCGGATCGCCTTGCAGGTAGCGGACCTGCATGAGGCACTGACGAAGAAGAGCCATTGAAAGACGAGAGACGGAAGCGGTGCCGGCGCACACGCGCCGGCACGTCGCGCGCCGCTTATTGCGCGACGGTCGGAGCCTTCTTGCTGGCTTGCACTTGCGCTTGTGCTGCGAGCGGATGCGGCATCGTCGACACGACGGTGCTGTTGACGCGCGAACCGCGCGACACGTTCTGGTCCGGTGCGTAGTTGGCATACACGGCCTCGGCGCGGACGGCGGATGCGTCGGCCTGTGCAACGAAGCGCTCGGCGCCACGCGAACCGCGCGGAATGTTCTGGTCGGGCGCCGCCGCGGTGCGCACGGCGTCGGAGTACACGGCGTCACGGCTCGCGACCGAGACGGGAGCTTGAACGCCTTCGTAGGTCTCGGCGTGCAGGCCGGCAGCCAGCAGGGCCAATGCGCTCGCGGAGAGGATGTGAAGAGTCTTCATTTCGATGCCTTTGGTTGAGGGGTTTTCTTGCGCGGCGTCCTTGTGGCCTTCGCGTGAAACGCATTCTGTGGCGCGGCCTCGGCGCCTGCGCGCCGCGCATCGCGAACGCCACGTTCACGAAATCGAAACGATGACAGCACCACTTTCGATGCAGCACGAAAGCGATGACGACGTGTCGGAGCGCGTCGACGACTGCAGGAACGCGTCCTCAGCGCGCAAACATCCCGAAGATCACTTCCCGCAGCCACTGGTTCGCCGGATCCTGGTGATAGCGCGCATGCCAGAACAGCGTGATCGCGGTATCGGGCAGCGGCGCCGGATGCTTCACCCACGTCAGCCCGAACGGCTCGACGATCTTCTCGGCCAGTCGGTGCGGCAAAGTGGCGATCATGTCGGTGCCGGCCAGGATGTGGCCGACCGCGACGAAATGCGGCACGCGCAAGCGCACGGTGCGCTGGATGCCGCGACGCTGCAAGGCGTCCTCCACACGGCCATGGCCGGTGCCCGCGGCTTCCACCACCACGTGGTCTGCAGCAGCGAACTCGGCCAGCGTGATGCGCCGTTTGCCGCCATTGCCGAAGTCCAGCGCATGGCCCTTGCGGAACACGCACACGTACCCTTGCGGAAACAGCCGGCGCTGCAGGAAGCCGGCCTTCAGTTGCGGCAACAGACCGAGCGCGAGGTCGACCTGTCCGGCGCTCATCGCATCCGACAGGTTCACCGCAGAGTTGCGCACCGTGCTGATGCGCACCTGCGGCGCCTGCGCCTTCAGCGCATCCATCAGCGTCGGCAGGAAATAGATCTCGCCGATGTCCGACATGCCGATGTTGAAGCTGCGCTGGCTCGTCGCCGGGTCGAAGCTGATGCGCTGGTTCATCGCGCCGTGCAGCAGCGCCAGCGCATCCGCCACGGGCTGCGCGAGCAGTTGGGCGCGCGGAGTGGGCACCATGCCGCCCGGCGTGCGCAGGAACAGTTCATCGCCCAGCAGCTTGCGCAGGCGGGCGAGCGCATTGCTCACGGCGGGCTGCGTGAGGCCGAGCGTGTCGGCTGCGCCAGACACGCGGCGCTCCATCAGCAACTGGTTGAACACCACCAGCAGGTTGAGGTCGATCTCGTGAAGGTCCATGCCTGCAGTATTCACCAACTTGATGTGCAGTATTCGCCGGATCCGATTGGCTGATACCCTCAAAACGGCCATCATGGCAAGCGAGCGCCGCCCACGAGGAGACAACAGCCATGGCCCACGAAGCCGCCCTGCATTGGCACGACGCAGGCACCAGCCGCATCCCCTTCGCCGCCTACACCGACGACGCGCTGCACCGCGAGGAACTGGCGCGCCTGTTCTACACAAGCCACTGGTGCTATGTCGGCCTCGAAGCGGAGATACCCAACGCCGGGGACTTCAAGCGCACCGCGATCGGCGAGCGCTCCGTCATCATGGTGCGCGACGCCAACGGCACGGACGTGCATGTGGTCGAGAACGCCTGCGCGCACCGCGGCGTCGCCTTCTGCCGCGAGCGCCACGGCAACCGCAAGGAGTTCACCTGCCCGTATCACCAGTGGAGCTACACGCTCGATGGCAACCTCCAAGGCGTGCCGTTCCGGCGCGGCGTCAAGCAGGACGGCAAGGTCAACGGCGGCATGCCGGCCGACTTCAAGCCGGCCGAGCACGGGCTCACCAAGCTCAAGGTGGCCGTGCGCGGCGGCGTGGTGTTCGCCTCCTTCGACCACGATGTCGAGTCGCTCGAAGACTTCATCGGCCCGGCCGTGCTGCACTACTTCGATCGCCTGTTCAATGGACGCAAGCTGCGCATCCTCGGCTACAACCGCCAGCGCATCCCCGGCAACTGGAAGCTGATGCAGGAGAACATCAAGGACCCGTACCACCCCGGCCTGTTGCACACCTGGTTCGTCACCTTCGGGCTCTGGCGCGCGGACAACAAGTCGCAACTGGTGATGGATGGCCGCCACCGTCATGCGGCCATGATCTCCACGCGCGGCGCGCAGGGACAGGCCGGGCAGGTCACGCAGGTGTCGAGCTTCAAGGCCAGCATGCAACTGCAGGACCCGCGCTTCCTCGACATCGTGCCCGAGCCCTGGTGGGGCGGCCCGACCGCCGTGATGACCACGCTGTTCCCAAGCGTGATCCTGCAGCAGCAAGTCAACAGCGTGTCGACACGGCAGATCATTCCAGACGGCCACGGCGCCTTCGAGTTCGTCTGGACGCACTTCGGCTTCGAGGACGACACGGAAGAGATGACGCAACGCCGCCTGCGACAGGCCAACCTGTTCGGGCCGGCGGGCTTCGTGTCGGCGGACGATGGCGAGGTGATCGAGCTGTCGCAGATGAGCTTCGAGGCCAGGCCGTCGCACCGCACGCTGGTGGAGCTCGGCGGCCGCGAGGTCGGCGACACCGACCACATGGTCACCGAGACGCTGATCCGTGGCATGTACCAATACTGGCGCGAAGTCATGGAAGCATGACCATGCCGTTCGATCACTACCTCGAACTCGTCCGGCTCCATGCCGACTACGCCAGCGCCGTCGACTCCGGCCACTGGGACCTGTGGCCCGCTTTCTTCACCGACGATTGCGTCTACCGCATCCAGCCACGCGAGAACCATGAGCGTGGCTTTCCGTTGGCAACGCTCTCCTTCGAAAGCAAGGGCATGCTGATGGACCGCGTCTACGGTATCAAGGAGACGCTGTTCCACGACCCGTACTACCAGCGCCACGTCGTCGGTGCGCCGCTGGTGCACAAGGTCGATGGCGATCGCATCGAGTGCGAGGCCAACTACGCGGTGTTCCGCACCAAGTTCAACGAGCTGACCACGGTCTACAACGTCGGCCGCTACATCGACACCGTCGTGCGCACGCCCGACGGCCTCAAGTTCGCATCGCGCCTGGTCGTCTACGACAGCGAGATGATTCCCAACTCACTGATCTATCCGCTATGAACATGAACGCCGTGCAGGACCGCTTGACGTGCAGAGCGTGGAGTCTTCGATGAGCACCCGGTGGATCGACATCGCCGCGGCCGACGCGGTGCCGCCGGGCGACGTCATCGGCGTGGAAACCGCCGGGCTCGACATCGCGCTGTTCGACGTCGACGGCACCATCCACGCGACGGACAACAGCTGCACCCACGGGGACGGCCGCCTGTGCGACGGCTTCCTCGAAGGCCACGAGATCGAGTGCCCCCTGCACCAGGGCAAGTTCGATGTGCGCACCGGCAAGGCCACCTATGCGCCAGCGGACAAGCCGGTCCGCAGCTATGCCGTGAAGATCGAGAACGGCCGCATCTGGCTCGCGGTGGGGTAATGCGCACCTCCGAAGCTCGATCGGATGAAGTACGCCAGTTAACGGCAAAGTCAGTGCCTGCAGAGGCCTGAATTGGTAACGTTGCGAGCGAGATCACGCCGACGGCGTACTCTGCTCCGCGAATATCCCCCGGCCTTCGGCCTCCTCCTCTGTTTCGCTGCGCAGAGCACACCATCGACGTGATCCGGACGCGCAGTGGTTGATCGACCGGCTCGACGCGACGTGTCCTGGGGTCGAGGGCATCGGGTGTCTCCCGCAGCGAAATAAAGGAGGAGGCCGAAGGCCGGGGGACATTCGCGGAGGGAGACACCCGGTGTCCTCGACCTCGCCCGCCCGGTCTCGTCGTTCGTGGAAGACGCTCGGCGTCAGAAGTACCGACGCAAGGCCCTGCTCAGCGAAACCAGTCGAGTATCCGATTGCGCTCCTCGGGGTGTGCAGGCGTTTCAGCGGGCGCAGGCGCGACCGTCACAGGCACCGGCGAACTCGGCCCGCCAACCTGCTGTTCCGCCGGCGGCGTAGGCGTCGCCGCGTCGAGGCCCAGGCTCGCCACGCCATGTCCCGGCGTGAAGTCGTCGAAGTACCAGTTGCCGTCGACATTGGCCACGCCTTCGGGCGCCGTCAGCGCAGCGACCGGCACGCCCTTCAGCGCCGTCTCCATGTAGCCGGTCCACATCGGCAGGCTCAGGCTGCCGCCGGTCTCGCCGCGCACCCCGAGCTGGCGCGGCGTGTCGTAGCCGACCCATGCGATGCCGACCATCGTCGGCTGGAAGCCCGCGAACCAGGTGTCGATGGAATCATTGGTGGTGCCGGTCTTGCCGAACAGGTCGTCGCGCTTCAGCGTCTGCCAGGCCTTGAAGGCGGTGCCGTGCTTCACCACGCTGTTGAGCAGGGTGCGCATCACGAAGGCGTTGCGCTCGGAAATCGCGCGCATGCTTTCATCGAGCACGGGCGCCTTGTTCTCGAACTCGACCTTGCCCTTGAAGTCGGTCACGCGCGTCACGAGGTAGGGGCTCACGCGGTAGCCGCCATTGGCGAACACCGAGTAGGCCGTGGCCATCTGCATCGGCGTGACCGAGCCGGCGCCGAGGCCCATCGGCAGCACCGCCGGATGCTTGTCGCGGTCGAACCCGAAGCGCGTGATCCAGTCCTGCGCGTACTCCGTGCCGATCGCCTGCAGCACGCGCAAGGTGACCATGTTCACCGACTTCTCGAGCGCATGCTGGATCGTCATCGGGCCGGCGTAGGTGCCTTCGAAGTTCTTCGGCTCCCAGGGCGCGCCGCCAGTCGCGCTGCTGTCGAAGACCAGTGGCGCATCGTTGACCACGGTGGCTGGCGAGAAGCCCTTCTCCAGTGCAGCCGAGTAGATGAAGGGCTTGAAGGTCGAACCCGGCTGGCGCCAGGCCTGCGTCACGTGGTTGAACTTGCTCCTGTCGTAGTCGAAGCCGCCGACCAGTGCCTTGATCGCCCCGTCGCGCGGGTCGACGGCGACGAAGGCGGCCTCGACTTCGGGCAGTTGCGTGATCTCCCATGTGTTCTTTGGTGTCTTCGTCACGCGAATGACCGAACCGCGTCGGATCCTCAGGTTGTCCGGCGCCTTGGCGGCGAGGCTGGCCAGCATCGGCCGCAAGCCCTCGCCGGCGATCTGGAAGGAGTCGCCGTTGGCACGCACCGCCACGACTTCCTTCGGGCTCGCCGACAGCACCACCGCCGCCATCACATCGCCGTTGTCGGGGTGATCGGCCAGCACGCTGTCCACCGCATCGTCGAGCGCGGATTGCTCCTCCGGCAGGTCGACCGACTGCTCCGGCCCCCGGTACGGCTGGCGCCGCTCGTAGTCCATGACGCCGCGGCGCAGCGACCTGTACGCGGCCGCCTGGTCCGCCGCCACGAGCGTCGTGTAGACCTTCAGGCCGCGCGTGTAGACGCTGTCGCCGTACTGCGCCAGCATCTCGCGTCGCACGGACTCGGCCACGTATTCCGCATGCAGGCGCGAAGGGTCGGCCGCGTCGCGCAGGTGCAGTTCCTCGTTGCGCGCGGCGGTGGCCTGCTCCGCGGTGATGGCGCCGGTTTCCTCCATGCGGCCGATCACATGCAGCTGGCGCGTGCGAGCGCGCCGCGGGTTGACCAGCGGGTTGTTGGTGCCCGGCGCCTTCGGCAGGCCGGCCAGCATCGCGGCCTCCGCCGTCGTGATGTTCTTGAGCGGCTTGCCGAAGTAGCTTTCCGATGCGGCGGCAAATCCATAGGAGCGATTGCCGAGGTAGATCTGGTTCAGGTAGATCTCGAGGATCTGGTCCTTGCTGAGCGTGCTCTCCAGCTTGTACGCGAGCAGCGCTTCGTAGGCCTTGCGCGTCAGCGTCTTCTCGGAACTCAGGTACACGTTGCGCGCGACCTGCTGGGTGATGGTCGACGCGCCCTGGCGGCTGGATCCATGCAGGACGTTCGTGACGGCGGCACGCGCCAACCCGGCGTAGTCGATGCCGCCATGCGCGTAGAAGCGCGCATCCTCTACCGCGATCACCGCATCCTTCAACACCTTCGGCACCTCGCCGATGGGCACCAGGTCGCGGCGCTCCTCGCCGAACTCGCCGATGAGCACCTCGTCGCTCGAATACACGCGCAAGGGCAGCTTGGGCCGGTAGTCGGCCAGTGCCGACACGTCGGGCAGCTTCGGCGTGATCACCACCACCGCCACGCCCACCGCGCCAAGCACCAGCAGCGCGCCGGCAACCACCGCGCCGCCGCCCCATAGGACCACACGCTTCAGCCTGGGAGAACCATTCAACATCGGGGACTTGCGCTTTCTCATCAATCAATCAATTCGCCGAGGACGACGACGGCACGGGGCCTGCCGCATTCGCGGCGCCGGCCGACAAGGCATACCAGTCGACCTTGCGGGTTGCCAGCATCAACACGGCCAGCAGGCCGAAGACCAGCAGCGCGCCCAGCAGCAACGCATTGCTCTCCGATGCCAGCAGGCCATAGAGCGCGCCATACAACACCGCCACGTACGCGCCGAAAGACATGTCGCGCCGCCAGCCGCCCAGCACCGCGCTGAAGTACGCGGCCAGCAGCAGCACGCTGGCACTCGCGGCCCCAGCATAGGCCATTCCGAACGCGAGCTTCTCCGACAGCGCCAGCAACATCAGGAAGAACAGTGCGATCGACAGACCCACCAGGCCGTACTGCACTGGATGCATGCGCAACTTGCGGAAGAGTTCGAACATGAAGGCCGCCATGATCACCAGGCCGATGAACAGCACGCCGTATTTTCCCGCACGCGTGGACATCGAGTACACGTTGACCGGTTGCGCCAGCGATACGTCGAACGATTGCAGTAACGCCGGGTCCTTGCCCTTGCGTGCCACCACGCCGCTCAGCAGTTGTTCGCGCGCGGTCGTCACGAGCGATGACACGCGCCAGCGCGCCTCGAAGCCCTGCGCCGTGATGCTGCGCTCCGATGCCAGGAAGCGCCCGCCAAAGCTCGGATGCGCCCAAGGCGAAACGAGATGCGCCGTCGTCTCCCCGCCAAGCGGGACCATCGACAAGGTCTCCTGCCCGACCAGCGCGAGCTTCAGTTCGAAGGGCAAGGGCTTGCCCGCCTTCCACGTCGCCAGCGCCTCGCCCGACAACGGCGCGTGAATCCCGCCGCCCAGCAAGCCATCGTCCGCGAGGCCGGGCACGCGCTGCGCGAAATGCAGCGACTCGCCCTGCACCCCCAGCGCGGGAGAGCCGTCGAGCCCGCGCAGATCGCTGACCTTGAACGCGATGTACGGCGTCCGGGTCTCGATCTGCGAATCGGTCTCGCTGTGCGGAACACTGGCCACGTCGAAGCCCGCGAAGCCGCCGTCCAGCGTTGCCTTGAGCGAGTAGAACGGCACCTTGAAGATGCCGCGATAGCGCTCTTGCGGCAGCAGGCTGCCCTCGAGGTGTTGCCGCTCGGGGAACACGATGTGCACTGCCTCCTTGCTGCGCTGCAGGTTGCGCAGGACGTTGCCTTCGGCGCTGCGCTGCACCTCCATCCATCGCTCCACATACGGCACCACGAGCAAGGGGCCGATCAGCTGCTGGCTGTCCGTGTAGGTGCGGGCCAGCTCCTGCGCGGCCTCCCGCTGGCTCTGCCCGCGCTCGTGGTTCAACGCGTCGATCTGCGCGAGCGGAATACACAGCAGCAGCGTGAGCAACAGCAGACCGGCGAGCTTGACCAGGATGGAATTCCTGAGCGCCTGGAAATTCATGGGGGAGACCTCCTCGATTTCGAAGCCGCGATGCTCGCCGCGCCGTCCGAAGCGGGTGTGAAGCCCTGTGCCGCCGGACTTCACACAGGCTTCACATTCGCGCTTCTTCATTCCCACGGCCTTCCAACTGGCTTCGCCTGCGCTCGCGACATTGAGGTCCGTGCAAGTTCGCACGACCGAGGAAACACAACAATGACGCAAGCCGCCTCTCCCCGTCACGGCCCCTGGCTCTGGTTCGCCACCGTGAGCGTTGCCACCACCTGCTTCGTGCTGCTGAGCACGCGCCCCGCCGCCGCGCAGGAGGCGCCGGGGCCGCGCCTGAAGACCGAGAGCCCGTACTTCTTCGTGAAGAGCGATTCGCCCGACACCGACCGGCTGCCGCTCAAGGCCACCGAGGTCAATGTGCATGTGTCCGGCGTGATCGCCGACGTGACGGTGACGCAGACCTATCGCAACGAAGGCCAGCGCGCCATCGAGGCGCGCTACGTCTTCCCGGGCTCCGCCAGGGCGGCGGTGAGCGGCCTCAACGTGCGCCTGGGCGACCGCCTCATCACCGCGCAGATCCGCGAGAAGCAGCAGGCGCAGATCGAATACAACACCGCCAAGGCCGAAGGCAAGACCGCCGCGTTGCTGGAGCAGCACCTGCCCAACGTGTTCCAGATGAACGTCGCCAACATCCTGCCGGGCGATGACGTGAAAGTGGAACTGCACTACACCGAGTTGCTGGTGCCGAACGCGGGCAACTACCAGTTCGTGTTCCCGACCGTGGTGGGTCCGCGCTATCACAGCCCGCTGGCCGATCCGGCTGCGACGAAGTGGGTGGCGCAGCCGACGCTGCGCGCCGGCGTGGCGCCCAACACCATGTTCAAGCTCAAGGTCGCGATCGATACGCCGATGGGCATCAAGGAGATCCGCTCGGCCACCCACGCGATCGACGTGAAGAAAAACGATGAAGACAAGCATGCCGACGTGGCACTGACTGCCAGCAACGAGCCCGCCAACAACCGCGACTTCGTCCTCGACTATCGCCTGGCCGGCGAGAAGATCGAATCCGGCCTGATGCTCTTCAAGGGCCAGGACGAGAACTTCTTCCTCGCGATGATCGAGCCGCCCAAGTCGGTGGCCGCCAGCGCGATCTCGCCGCGCGACTACATCTTCGTGGTCGACATCTCCGGCTCCATGCACGGCTTTCCGCTGGACACCGCCAAGACCATGCTGGAGCGCCTGATCGGCGGCCTGCGCCCGAGCGACACCTTCAACGTGCTGCTGTTCTCCGGCAGCAACCGGATGCTCTCGCCCAAGTCGGTGCCGGCCACGCGCGCCAACATCGAGCAGGCACTGGCCACCATCAACAAGTACCAGGGCAGCGGCAGCACCGAGCTGGTCCCGGCGCTCAGGCGCGCCTATGCCGAACCCAAGCCCGACAACCTCTCGCGCTCGATCGTCGTGGTGACGGACGGCTATGTGGACGTGGAGCGCGAGGCCTTCGAACTGGTGCGCAAGAACCTCGGCAAGGCCAACCTGTTCTCCTTCGGCATCGGCAGTTCGGTGAATCGCCACCTGATGGAAGGCCTGGCGCGCGCCGGCATGGGCGAGCCCTTCGTCATCACCGACCCGGTCCAGGCGCCCGAGCAGGCCGCACGCTTCAAGCGCATGGTCGAGTCGCCAGTACTCACGCATGTGAAAGCCACCTTCGGCGGTCTCGACGTGTACGACGTGGAACCGAGCGCACTGCCCGATGTGCTCGGCGAGCGTCCGGTGATCGTCTTCGGCAAATGGCGCGGCGAAGCCAGGGGCCGCGTCATCATCGAAGGCCAGGCCGCCAGCGGCCCGTATCGCCAGGAGGTGGCCATCGATGCCGGCACCCGCCAGGACACGGCCGCGCTGCGCACGCTGTGGGCGCGCCATCGCATTGCCGCGCTGAGCGACCAGGAGTCGATCGAGCCGACCGACCTCATCGCCAAGCGCGTCACCGACCTGGGCCTGCGCTACAGCCTGCTCACGCAGTACACCAGCTTCATCGCCGTCGACAAGGTAGTGCGCAACCCGGCGCCGCAGAATGCGGCGAGCGTCGACCAGCCACAGCCGCTGCCCAAGGGCGTGAGCGAATTGGCGGTGGGCGGCGCGCCGACGCTCGGCGCCGAAGTGCCCAGCACGCCGGAGCCCGAACTGCTCGGCGCCGTGGCGGTGGTGCTGTCGATGCTGGCCATGCTGCGCCGCCGTGCGCGGCGCCAGGATGCACGTCGGCTGACGCATTGAGGGGATTTGCAAGATGTCACTCGCTTCCCTCGCCCGGTCCCATCCCCGCGTCGTGGACTGGAGCATCCGCCTCGACCGCGCACCCGCCGCGGGCTGGCTCGCGCTGCAGGCAGCCGCGCTGGCGCCGACCTGGTTCTGGATGGCCGCCCGCCTGCGCGACGGTTCCGACGATCCGCTGGGACTGCTGGCCCTTGGCGCACTGGCGGTGCTGGCGTGGCACACACGGCGCGACCTGCGCGCCTCGCCACGCCTCGGCTGGCTGGCGCTGGCGATGCTCGGTACGATCGCGGCCACGCTGCTGCGGCCATGGCTGCCGCCGCTGGTCTCGGGCCTGCTGGCGGTGCTGGCGCTGGCCTGCGGGCTCTCGGCCTTCCTGCCGCGCCGCGTGGGCCTGCTGCCCGTGGCGGGCCTGGCCGTGCTCGCGTTGCCGCTGTTGTCCTCCCTGCAGTTCTATGCAGGCTATCCATTGCGCGTGATCACGGCCGAAGCCAGTCGCTGGCTGCTCGCGCCGGCCTTCAGCGTGATGCGCGAAGGCAGCACCTTGCTCGTCGACGGCCGCATGGTCATCGTCGATGCGCCCTGCTCCGGCGTGCAGATGGTGTGGCTCGGCTACTTCAGCGCCTGCACGGTCGCCTTGTGGGCGGGTCGCAGCGACCGCGACTTTCTCGCGCGCCTGCCCGTGGTGAGCCTGTTCGTGATGGCGGGCAACATCGTGCGCAATGCAGTGCTCGTGGCCTGCGAGGGCGCCGGCCGGCCGCTCGCGCCGTGGGCGCACGAGACGCTGGGCTTGATCGTGCTCTCGATCGTCTGCGGCGGCATCGCATGGGCCGTGTCGTCGCGCCGCATGCGCGCCGCCGCGCAACCCTTCCCCTTTCACGGAGGCCGCCATGTCGATGCAGTCGCTTGATCGCTTGCTGTTCGCCAACCATTTCATGCAGCGCATTGCGCACAAGGCGGCCTTCGCGGCGGCCATGGTGTTGTGCATCGCCTGGTGCGCCGCCACGGCGGTGCACGCACCGGCGGCCCCCGCTGTCGCGCAGCCGGCCACATCCACGGCGTGGCCCGACACCTGGGACGGCGCACGCCTGCGTCCCCTGGCGCTCAGCGAGGTGGAGCAGCGCTTTGCCGAACACTTCCCGGGCGCCATCGCCCGTATGACCGACGGCGCGCAAACCCTTGTGCTGCGCGAAGTGCGTACACCCACGCGCATGCTGCATCCGGCAGCCGACTGCTATCGCGCGCTCGGCTATCGCATCGACGAGGCGCGGCTGGAGCGCGACCCGCGCGAACGGTTGTGGCGCTGCTTCCTCGCGGACAGGCCCGGCACGCCCAGGTTGCGCGTGTGCGAACGCATCGTCGACGCGGCAGGCGCCACCTTCACCGACACGTCGGCCTGGTACTGGGCGGCGGCCAGCGGCAAGTCCACGGGGCCTTGGCAGGCCATCACGACGGCACGGGTGGTCGAATGAAACATGCACTTCTTGCCCCCTCTCCCTCTGGGGAGAGGGTTGGGGTGAGGGCTCCGTGCCATTGATCATTCAGGGCGATGGACAGGCCCGATGCCCTCGCCCTGCCCCCTTGCTGCAAAGGCCCAACTGGCGACGCCCAGGGCGGGGCCGATTTTCGGCATATAATCATCGGCTCGGAAACGCGGGAATAGCTCAGTTGGTAGAGCGCAACCTTGCCAAGGTTGAGGTCGAGAGTTCGAGACTCTTTTCCCGCTCCAGTTTTCTTTATCGCAGTCCACCGGACTGCGATTTCATTTGTGCATTGCACTTCGCACCGCCTGAACTCGCTCGGGCCGCTGCCGGAACCCCTGGCTCGCGTGCGACAAGATCCCAAAGCCTGACGACAACGCCTGTCGATGATCGCGCGATGCGCTTTCACAGGGGCCCGCCCCGCCTGCATGCCAGTGCAGTGTTTCTCGCTTGGCAGCACTTGATAAGGCCCATGGATTTGTCGTTCCGGCCAGGCGCAAGCCACCGTGATACCCAAAGGTATCGCGAGGACTTGCAACAACACCAAGGCGGCAAGGACGCGGTTCATCGACCCTCCGGATCGGCTGGACGGCTATGGTGCCGTCGCGCCGCTGTGGCAAGCTCGCATGCCGCAACTCAACGAGTTCGACGAGACTGCACCCCGTGAAGAAGATCCTGCGCTACCTGCTCTACGTGGTCCTGGCCCTGGGCGTGACGGCGGCCGTGGCCGTCGTGCTGATCGTCAAGATCGCGCTGGCGCCAGCGGCCGGGGAGTGGGCGACGCGGGTGCAGGCCGGGCCGATCGGGTTCGACGTCGGCGTGCCGACGGTGATCCGCGTGGCCACCGCGCCATGGTTCGCGCCCTGGCTGGACGGCCGCTCCCTCGGTACCCGCTACGGCCCGGTCCGCTTTGCCTGGAACGACCCGAAGCAGACCCTCGAACTGGTCTGCGCCCCCTGCAGCGCCACCGTGCCCGAACTCGGCGCCAAGCCCATCAGCGTCGACCGCCTGCGCATCACCGTGCACCGCGACGTCGTCGTGCTGACCGGCACGCTGGAGGCCATGACGCCCGGCTCCACCGCCTCGACGCTGCGCGGCCATTGGGACGGCCGGCTCTCGCAGACCAAGCTGCAACTCAACGTCGACATGGACGAAGGGCCGATCGACAAGTGGTATGCCGTGTTCGCGCCGGCCGTGCCCGACCTGCAGCGCGCACGCATCGGCGGCGCGATGTCCTTGCGCGCGCAACTCGCGCTTCCGGCCGACAGCTTCACGGTGCAGCCGAAGATCTCGCAGTTCACCGTCGAGGGGCTGGGCACCGATGTGTTGCTGAGCAACCGCAGCAGTTGCGGCCCGTCGGCCAGGCTGTCGCCGGAGAGTTGGCTTGCGCGCGCGGTCATCGCAGCGGAAGACCAGCGCTTCTTCGAGCATCCGGGCTACGACCTGACCGAACTGGGTGCCGCAGCCGCCGCCAACCAGAAGGCCGGCCAGATCGCGCGCGGCGGAAGCACCATCAACCAGCAACTCGCCAAGATGCTGGTCACCGGCAGCGAACGCACCGGCGAGCGCAAGCTGCGCGAGATGCTCTATGCGGTGGAGATGGAACAGACACTCGGCAAGGCCCGCATCCTGCAGATCTACCTCGACAACGCGCCCTGGGGCGACGGCATCTGCGGCGCCGAGGCGGCAGCGCGGCGCTACTTCAAGCGCGGCGCGGCGCGGCTGGACCCCTCGCAGGCCGTGTGGCTGGCCGCGATGCTGCACAAGCCCGATGCCGAACTCGCCGACTGGAAGCGCACGGGCAACATCAACACCGCGCGCGCCAAATGGGTGGCCGAGAACATGCACACCGTGAGCAAGGGCCAGCGCGATGCCACGGCGCGCACAGTCAGCAACGCTCGCTTTGCGCCGCCGCCCTGACGAAGGGGCGAATTTTTATACTGCGGACGCCAATCTCGGGTCCGCGGTGCTCATCAACCGCAAAGATGACATTGGAAGACACCGAGGCGATCGAACGCGCCACGCTGGCGGCGGTCGCGCCGCGCACCGTGGAGGAACTCGATGGATGGCTGCTGCCCTTCGACAGCGGAACGGTCGGCCGCGCGAAGTCCGCCGTGCCGCTGCGCCATGCAGCGCCGACGGACGCCGCCGCACTGGCGCAACGGATCGGGCAACGCTATGCCGCGCAGGGCTTGCGGGCCGCGTTCCGCATCGCCGACCGGGCTTGCTTCGACGCCCTTCGCGAAGCCCTGCAGGAGCGCGGCTGCCAGCGCGGCAAGCCCACCGTCACCCAGACGGGCGACCTGCGCGCAGTGTTCGGGCTCGCGCCCGACGCACCGGGCGATGTCGACACGGCGCCCGACGCCGGCTGGGCCTCGGTCTTCCTCGGCGAGGGCTTCGACCCGGTCGATGGCGAAAGCTCGTCCAGGCCTTGAGCCGCGCCACCGGCACGCTGTTCGGCAGCGTTCGGGAAGACGGCCGCACCGTCGCCGCCGGGGCGATGGCACTGGGCCATGGCTGGGCCAGCCTGCACGGCATGCGCACCGAGCAATCGGCGTGGGGGCGCGGCCTCGCCGGACGGGTGATGGCGGGGCTGGCGCGAGCCGCCCTGGCGCGCGGCTACCAGCGGGTGTTCCTGCAGGTCGAGGCCGGCAATGCGCCGGCGCTGGCCCTGTACCGGCGCGCGGGGTTCGCGCCGCAATGGACCTATGAATACTGGACCCAAGACGCTGTCGACACGGACGCCAGCGCCCCAGCTGGCGCGCCACTGACCGGTCGCTGAGCCTTTCGGGACGCCCGATCGTGGTGCATCCGTCGCAACGCGTGGTAGCGCGCGCATTGGCACATGTCTTGCGATTGTTATCGCAATGCAAACCGTCGCCACCCCCCCTCCTGCGGCTGTTGAGATCGTCGCGCTGACCAAGCGTTATGCGGCCGGCACGCCTGCTGCCGTCGACCAGATCGACTTGCGCATCGAAAGCGGCAGCTATTGCTGCCTGCTCGGCCCCTCCGGCTGCGGCAAGAGCACCACGCTGCGCATGATCGCCGGGCATGAATCGGTCTCCACCGGGGACGTGCTTCTGGACAACCGCAACATCACCAACCTGCCCGCCGCGGCGCGCGGCACGGCCATGATGTTCCAGAGCTTCGCGCTGTTCCCGCACCTCTCCGCGCTCGACAACGTGGCCTTCAGCCTGAAGATGAAGGGCGTCGGGAAGAACGAGCGCCACAAGCGCGCCGGCAACCTGCTCGAACGCGTCGCCATGGGTCACCTGGCCGACCGCAAGCCGGCCGAGCTCTCCGGCGGCCAGCAGCAACGCGTCGCGCTGGCCCGTGCGCTCATCACCGAACCGCGCGTGCTGCTGCTGGACGAACCGCTGTCGGCGCTCGACCCCTTCCTGCGCATCCAGATGCGCGCCGAGCTGCGCCGCTGGCAGAAGGAGCTGGGGCTCACCTTCATCCATGTCACGCACTCGCAGGAAGAAGCGATGGCGCTGGCCGACACCATGGTCGTGATGAACCACGGCCTGATCGAACAGGTCGGCTCGCCGCACGCCGTCTACAACCACCCGTCGAGCGAGTTCGTCGCACGCTTCATGGGCGGGCACAACGTCATCGATACGCCCGCAGGCCCCATCGCGGTGCGCAACGATCACATGCGCATTCGTGGTGCAGACGAGTCCGGCCTTGGTGCGGTGATCACCGATGTGGAATACCAGGGCACCTACGTGCTGCTCGGGCTGGAAGTCACGCAGGCCACCGACGGGCGCAAGGGCGTGTCGGTGCTGCTCAACGAGTCGACCTTCCTGGGGCATCCGTACAGCGCAGGCGACCACGTCACGCTGTCGTGGGACGCCGCGGATGCCCGGGTGCTCGGGCCGGGTGTCAAGCGGCCTTCCGCACGCAGCACTCCCGGCCGCACGCCGCGGGATGAACTGGCTGCGGAAGCGGCCTGAAGCGCATGGCTTCCACGCGCCTCGACGTCGTGCGCCCGCCGTCTCCCGTGGCAACCGCCTGTCGCCCCTGCAGCGGTCCGACGCCGGGCTGACCCCGACTCCTTGCGCTTTTCACGTAGTTTTCCCTGTTCACCACCAACTCTGGAGGCCTTCCCATGTCCGACCCGATCGATTCTTCCAACCAAGGCATCCAACGCCGCGCGCTCGTCAAGGGCGGCGCGGGCCTCGCCGGCATCCTGGCCACGGGCATGGCCCCCTTCGTCCACGCGCAGGAAAAGATCGTGCTGCGCTACCTCGGCACCGCGGTGAACCAGGACAAGGCCATCGGCGAGAAGTTCAAGGCCGACACCGGCATCGAGATCCAGTACGTGGCCGTGACCACCGACGACGTGACCAAGCGCGCCGTCACCGCGCCCAACAGCTTCGACCTGATCGACACCGAGTTCTTCTCGCTCAAGAAGATCGTGCCCACCGGCAACCTCAAGGGCATCGACACGAAGAAGATCAAGAACGCCGACAAGATCACGTCGCTGTTCACCAAGGGCGAAGTCGCCGGCAAGAAGGTCGGCGACCAGGGCACGGCACCGAAGAAGGTGATCTACCTCGAAGGCGAGAAGTCGAAGAAGTTCTCGGCCACGCCGACGCAGTTCATGTCGCTGATCCCGACCACCTACAACGCCGACACGCTGGGCATCCGCCCCGACCTGATCAAGCGCCCGATCGACTCGTGGGCCGAGCTGCTGAACCCCGAGTTCAAGGGCAAGGCCGCGATCCTGAACATCCCATCGATCGGCATCATGGACGCGGCCATGGTGGTGGAAGCCAAGGGCATCCACAAGTACGCCGACAAGGGCAACATGACCAAGCAGGAGATCGACCTCACGATCAAGACGCTGATCGAAGCCAAGAAGGCCGGCCAGTTCCGCGCGCTGTGGAAGGACTTCAACGAGTCGGTCAACCTGATGGCCTCGGGCGAGGTGGTGATCCAGTCGATGTGGTCGCCCGCCGTGACCGCCGTGCGCACCAAGGGCATCGCCTGCAACTTCCAGCCGCTGAAGGAAGGCTATCGCGCCTGGGCCGCCGGTTTCGGCCTGCCGGCCACCTTGAGCGGCAAGAAGCTCGACGGCGCCTATGAATTCATCAACTGGTTCCTCGACGGATGGGCCGGCGCCTACCTCAACCGCCAGGGCTACTACAGCGCTGTGCTGGACACCGCCAAGACCAAGATGGAGGCCTACGAGTGGGCCTACTGGATGGAAGGCAAGCCCGCCACGCAGGACATCAAGAGCCCGCAAGGCGACGTGCTGGCCAAGACCGGCTCGGTGCGCGACGGCGGCAGCTACGAGCAGCGCATGGGCGGCATCGCCTGCTGGAACGCGGTGATGGACGAGAACGAGTACATGGTCCGCAAGTGGAATGAGTTCGTCGCCGCCTGATTGACTCCCTCTCCCCTGCGGGGAGAGGGTTGGGGTGAGGGCGGCGGCGGTGGTTGAACCAGTACCTCCTCGACCGCCCAAGCCCTCACCTTGCCCTCTCCCGGAGGGAGAGGGGAAAGACCTCGCAACACCATGAGCGCACCAGCATCTTCCGGCCATACCGCCTCCATGACCACCCACACCATCAAGGCGTGGTGGCAGGCGGCGCCGTTCGCGCTGGTGTTCCTCCTCTTCTTCCTGATTCCACTGGCCTTGATCGCGATGGTCAGCCTGTGGAACTTCAACGAGTACGAGCTGATCCCGGCCGTCACGTTGCGCAACTACCTGAGCATCTTCGAAGGCTGCTCGCACCTCACCGACAACGGCGACTACTGCGTCACGCTCAGCACCTACATCAGCACGCTCAAGTTCTGCCTGCTGGTCTGGGGGATCACCTTGCTGCTCGGCTTTAGCGTCGCCTACTTCCTCGCGTTCCACATCCGGTCACCGGGCATGCAGACGATCCTGTTCGTGCTGTGCACGGTGCCGTTCTGGACCTCCAACGTGATCCGCATGATCTCGTGGGTTCCGCTCCTGGGCCGCAACGGCCTGGTCAACGACTTCCTGATGGGCCTGGGCCTGGTGGCCCAGCCGGTCGAGTGGCTGCTGTTCTCCGATTTCTCGGTGGTGCTGGCCTTCGTGCACCTCTACACGATGTTCATGATCGTGCCGATCTTCAATTCGATGATGCGCATCGACCGTTCGCTGCTCGAAGCGGCCAGCGACTCCGGCGCATCGGGCTGGCAGACCCTCTGGAACGTGATCGTGCCGCTGTCGCGCACCGGCATCCTGATCGGCTCGATCTTCGTCATCACGATCGTCATGGGCGACTTCGTGACCATCGGCGTGATGGGCGGCCAGCAGATCGCCTCTATCGGCAAGATCATCCAGGTGCAGACCTCGTATCTGCAGTTCCCGCTGGCGGCGGCGAATGCGGTGATCCTGCTGGCAGTGGTGCTGATGATCATCTGGGGGCTGACGCGGCTCGTCGACATCCGCAAGGAGCTTTGACATGGAGCACACCGCATGAGACTCCCCATCGGAGAACACCGGGCCCCCGGCTTCTGGCCGCTGGCCTTCGTCTTCAGCCTGTTCGTGCTGTTCCTCTACGGCCCGATGATCACCATCTTCGTGCTGAGCTTCCAGGGGCCCGAGGGTGGACTGACCTTTCCGCTGCGCGGCGTCTCGCTGCACTGGTTCCAGAAGCTGGCCGAAGGACTGGGCACCGTCGACATCGGCGCGGCCTTCCGGCGCTCGCTGATGCTCGGCGCCGTCGTCATGCTCTTCACCGTCGTGCTGTCGGTGCTCGCGGGCCTCGCGTTCCGCAAGAAGCTCAAGGGCGGCAACGCGGTGTTCTTCATCACGGTGGCCAGCCTGATCATGCCGTCGATCATCGTGTCGCTCGGCATCGGCCTGCAGTTCCGGCTGCTCGACACCGGCATCAAGGACCTGCTCACCGCCATGGATGCCACCAGCACGCTAGAGAACTACGGCACCGCGCTCGGCCTGCTCACGTCGGCGCTCGGCGCGCATCTCACCTGGACGCTGCCCTTTGGCCTCCTGATCATGTTCGCCGTGTTCAACCGCTTCAACCCGGCTTACGAAGAGGCCGCACGCGACCTCGGCGCGACGCCATGGCAATCGTTCCAGCACGTGGTGCTTCCGCTGATCGGGCCGTCGATCGTCGGCATCGGCATGTTCGGCTTCACGCTGAGCTGGGACGAGATCGCGCGCACCTCGCAGGCCATCGGCGACGTCAACACGCTGCCGCTCGAACTGCAGGGGCTGACCTCGACCGTCACCACCCCATCGATCTACGCGCTCGGCACCGTGACCACCATCGTGTCCTTCGCGGTCATGGGCATTGCGCTCGGCGCAGCCGCGCTGCTGCGGCGCCGCTCGGCCCGGAAGAAGTGAGCCTGGGAGCGACCGCTACACTGAGTGCGCCATGCCCTCGCTGCTCGTCATCAATCCCAACACCTCCGAATCCGTCAGCCTGCTGCTGCAGCAATACGTGCAGCAGGAGGTTGGCGATGCCCTCGACGTCCACACGATCACGGCGCGATTCGGCGCCCCGTACATCTCGTCCGAAGCCAGCTATGCAGTGGCCAACCACACCGTGCTCGACGCCTGGGCGGCCGCGCTCGCGCAGGGTCGCAAGCCCGATGCGGTGCTGATCGGCTGCTTCGGCGACCCCGGCCTCTTCGCCCTGCGCGAGGGCGCCGGCGTGCCGGTGGGCGCGCTGGCCGAAGCGGCGTTCGCAGCGGCGGCCTGGCATGGCCGCTTTGCCATCGTGACGGGTGGCGAACGTTGGCGGCCGATGCTGCAGCGCCTGGCCGCCTCGCTCGGCCACGCGCAGACGCTGGCCGGCATCCACACCGTCGCGCCCACCGGCGCCGAGCTCGCCGCCGACCCGGCCGGCGCACGCAAGTTGCTCGCGCAAGCCTGCCGCGAAGCCGCCGAACGCTTCGACGCACAGGCCATCATCCTCGGCGGCGCAGGCCTCGCCGGCATCGCCAACTGCATCGCCGAACAGGTGCCGGTGCCGCTCATCGACAGCGTGCAGGCCGGCGCGCAGTGGGCGCTCGACGCGGTGCGCGACGAGCAGAAGACAGCAGGGCCCGGCGGCTTCGGCGTAGCGTGGCAGAACGTCTCGCCGGAGATGGCCGCGCTGAGGTAGCGAAGCGCGCGCGGCGGCTCGAGCCAACACCCGCGTTGCTGGCGCGGTTCTGCGCTTGGTGCCACCATCCATCGGATGACCAGCGCAAACCCCACCTCCCACGTCACCCACCTCACCGAACTGCAGCCCGTCGCCACGCCGCGCGGCATCGACCACATCGTCGCGGGCGTCTCCACCAGCGACGGCGATGGCGTCAAGCTCACGCGCGTCCTGCAGCAGACCTTGCAGCAGCGGCTCGACCCCTACCTGATGCTCGACGCCTTCGGCAGCGACGACCCCGGCGACTACATCGGCGGCTTCCCGAACCACCCGCATCGCGGCTTCGAGACCGTCACCTACATGATCGCCGGCCGCATGCGACACCGCGACAGCGCCGGCCACGAAGGCCTGCTCTCGAACGGCGGCGTGCAATGGATGACGGCCGGCCGCGGCCTCGTGCACAGCGAGTTGCCCGAGCAGGAAGACGGCGTCATGGAAGGCTTCCAGCTCTGGCTCAACCTCCCGGCGAAGGACAAGATGTGCGACCCTTGGTACCGCGACATCCAGAGCGCCGAGATCCCCGAGTACCTGACCCCCGCCGGCGTCCATGTGCGCGTGATCGCCGGCACGAGCCACGGCGTGCAGGGCGCGATGCAGCGCCAGCACACCGAGCCGCTCTACCTCGACATCACGCTGCCGCCCGGCGCCGAGTTCTGGCAGCCCCTGCCGGACGACCGCAACGCGCTGGTCTATGCGTTTCGCGAGTCAGTGTGGATCGGCAGCAGCGAGGTGCCGACCCGCCGCATGGCGATCCTGGCCAACGATAGCGGCAGCGACGGCCTGCGCCTGCGCGCCGCCGCCACCAACCACAGCCCGGCGCGCGCCCTGCTCATCGCCGGCAAGCCGCTGCATGAGCCGATCGCGCAGTACGGGCCTTTCGTGATGAACACGCGCGAGCAGTTGATGGAAGCGGTCCACGATTTCCAGAATGGGAGCCTGGGTTGAGCACCGCGGCGCCATGGCGAGCGAAGCCTTAGCGAGTTTCAGAGGGTGAGAAGATTTCGTAGCGAGGGCGTCGAGGTCGGGATGAGGAGCGGAGCCGCACTCACGTGCGGCGACAACGCAGTTGCGGCGAGGCTGACAATTGCGCGAAGCGCTTGTCATGCCGGAGCCAACACCGCAGGCCCGAGATCGGTGGCCGCAGTAGAAAGATTCTCATCCTCTGGGCAGAATGGTTTTCATGAGCACGCCCTACACCCCCGAGTCCACCGACCGCGCCGCGGTTGACCACCTGCCAGGCGCCACCGTCGTCGAGTTCGGCACCAACTGGTGCGGCTTCTGCCAACGCGCAGAACCGCTGATCGACGAGGCCTTCGAAGCCCATGCCGACGTGCGGCGCATCCGCGTGGAGGACGGCAGCGGCAGGGCCCTGGGCCGCAGCTTCCGCGTCCGGCTGTGGCCCACGCTGGTGTTCATGCGCGACGGCAAGGAACTCGCACGCGTGGTGCGCCCGACCAGCGCCGATGAAATCAGCCGGGCGCTCGCCCAGATCGTCGCGCCGGCTTGAACAGGATCTGCAGACCCGCGCACGCCCGATGTCGATTTCGCGTGCCCTCGTTCGACGTGTAGACAGGGCCGCCGCGCAGGGCCAGCCATCGACCGGCCGGCAGCCCTTTCACAACCCCAATCCTTCAGGAGTACCCGAGAAATGAAATTCATGGTCATCGTCAAGGCCGACGCCAACACCGAAGCCGGCGTCATGCCCTCCGAGCAACTGCTCACGGAGATGGGCAAGTTCAACGAATCGCTGGTCAAGGCCGGCGTGCTGCTCGCGGGCGAAGGCCTGCACCCCAGCTCCAAGGGCGCACGCATCCGCTACAACGGCGCGCAGCGCACCGTGATCGACGGACCCTTCGCGGAGACCAAGGAACTGGTCGCCGGCTTCTGGCTGATCCAGGTCAAGTCGAAGGCGGAGGCCATCGAATGGCTCAAGCGCGCGCCCTTCGGCGACGGCGCCGAGATCGAGATCCGCCAGGTGTTCTCGCCTGAGGATTTCGGCCCGGCCCTCACGCCGGAACTCAGGGCCAACGAAGAACGGCTGCGGGCAGAAGCCGCCGCACAACAACAGCAGCAGCAGCATTGAGCGCCAGGCGGAACACACCATGCGATTCATGATCATCCGCAAGGCCGACGCCGAAACCGAATCCGAGACCAGCCCCGCAGGCCCCCAGCATGCGCAGCTGCTCCAGGACATGATGGCCTACAACCAGGCCATGCTCGATGCCGGCATCATGCGCGGCGGCCAGGGCCTCAAGCCCAGCTCGACCGGCGCGCGCGTGCAGTTCAAGGGCGGCCAACCCACCGTTACCGACGGTCCCTTCGCCGAGGCCAAGGAACTGATCGCCGGCTTCACGCTGATCGAGGTGAAGTCGAAGGAGGAAGCGCTCGAATGGGTGCGCCGCTGGCCCGCGAGCGACGGGCATGGCAACGTCTCGCTGGAACTGCGGCAGCTGTATGAACTCGAGGACTTCGAAGGCGTGGCCGGGCCGCAGTTGAAGGACCTCGAGCAGCAGATGCACGCTTCGGCCGACGTGCCGCGCTGAAGCTCAAGAAGAACCAGGGAGACCGCATGCTGAAGAAGGTCCTGCTCACCATCGTCCTGCTGCTCGCGACCGCCGTCGCGATCGTGCTCGGGCTGGCCACCGGCAAGCCCGACACCTTCCGGGTCGAGCGCAGCGTGACGATCCAGGCGCCACCGGAGAAGATCGCGCCGCTCATCGAGAACTTCCAGAACTGGAGCACCTGGTCCCCCTATGAAAAGCTCGACCCGTCGATGAAGCGCGTGTTCAGCGGCGCACCCAGCGGCAAGGGCGCCGTCTACGCCTGGGACGGCACCGGGAATGCCGGCGCTGGCCGCATGGAGATCGTCGAGTCGATGCCTCAGCGGATTGGCATCCGGCTCGATTTCAGCAAGCCCTTCACGGCCCACAACATGGCCGCGTTCACCTTGCAACCGCAGGGCGCAGGGGCAACGCAAGTCACCTGGTCGATGGAAGGCCCGGCGCCCCTGGTGTCGAAGATCATGCAGGTGTTCTTCAGCATGGACACGATGATCGGCACGGACTTCGAAGCCGGCCTCGCCAACCTCAAGGCCGCGGCGGAGAAGGTGTGAATATTTCTACTGCGGCCACCGATCTCGGCGCCCTCGCTACGAAATCTTCACACCTTCTCGAATGACGTGAGCGCCACCCACAGTGCCATCAACGCAGTGTGGCGCATCGAGTCGGCGCGGATCATTGCGACCCTCGCGCGCATCGTGCGCGACGTCGGCCTGGCCGAGGAACTGGCGCAGGACGCGTTGGTCACGGCACTGGAGAAATGGCCGCGCGAGGGCGTGCCCGACAACCCCGGCGCCTGGCTCGTGGCCGCTGCCAAGTACCGCGCGCTCGACGAACTGCGCCGTCGCAAATTGATCGAGCGCAAGCACGATGAATACGGTCGCGAGCTGGAAGTGCACGAGGCGCACCTGCACGTCGATTCGCACGAGGCACTCGACGACGAGGTGGGCGACGACCTGCTGCGCCTGATCTTCATCGCCTGCCATCCGGTGCTCTCGCCGGCTGCCCGTGCTGCGCTCACGCTGCGCCTGCTCGGCGGCCTCACGACCGACGAGATCGCCCGCGCCTTCCTCGTGCCCGAGGCCACGATGGCGCAACGCATCGTCCGCGCCAAGCGCACGCTGTCCGAGGCCCGGGTGCCTTTCGAAATGCCGCACGCGAGCGAGTTGCCGAAGCGCCTGGCATCGGTCCTCGAAGTGATCTACCTCGTCTTCAACGAAGGCTATGCCGCGACGGCAGGCGACACCTGGATGCGCCCCGCGCTTTGCGAGGAAGCGCTGCGGCTCGGCCGCATCCTGGCGGAGCTGGTGCCCGCCGAACCGGAGGTGCACGGCCTGGTCGCTCTCATGGAAATCCAGGCCTCGCGAACGCCGGCGCGCGTGGACGCGCAAGGCACGCCGATCCTCCTGCTTGAACAGGACCGGTCACGCTGGGACTGGTTGCTGGTGCAGCGCGGCCTCGCCGCCCTCGCGCGGGCGGAAGTGCTGAGCGGGGCGCTCGGCGAGGCGCTCGGGCCCTATGCGATGCAGGCCGCCATCGCCGCCTGCCATGCACGCGCCCGCACGCCCGATGCCACCGACTGGCTCCGCATCGCCGCGCTTTACGACGCGCTCGCGCAACTCACGCCCTCGCCCGTCATCGAACTCAATCGCGCGGTCGCGCTGTCGTTCGCCTTCGGTCCGGCAGCAGGCCTGGAGGTGGTCGACATGCTCGTCGCCCAAGGCGCCTTGCGCGGCTACCACCTGCTGTCCAGCGTGCGGGGCGACCTGCTCGCGAAACTCGGCCGCGCGGACGAAGCACGCGCCGAATTCGAAGCCGCCGCGGCGCTCACGCGCAACGCCCGCGAGCGCGCCTTGCTGCTCGACCGCGCGGCCAGTTGTGCTTCGCCATAGCCTTCGGGCCTTTACGTTCACCGAACTTTACGCACGCTCACCGCCGGCTCACGCTTGCGACACAGAGCGATCCCACACTCCCTCTCACCTGCTGCCGAGTGGCATCAGTCTTCTTCGAAAGGAAGCTTTCTCATGATCTCGCTCACCCAACGTCTCGTCTCCGCCGGCTTGCTGGCAACCGCGGCCTTCGCCGCTTCGGCCCAGGCGCCCGCAGCACCCGCCACCGCGCCAGGCGCGCCCGCCGCCGAGCAGCGGATGGACCGCCAGCAACGCGATGGCAAGTTCTTCGAACGCATGCAGGCACGCCACGCGCAGCGCCAGGCCGCCTTGAAGGCCAAGCTCAACCTGAGCGCCGCGCAGGAAGGCGCATGGTCGACCTACACCGCGGCCACCGCGCCACCGGCGCGCCCGCCGCAACGGCCTGACCGCGCCGAGTTCGAAAAGCTCACGACGCCGCAGCGCATCGACCGCATGCAGGCGCGCCAGGCCGAACGCCAGGCCATGTTCGCCAAGCGCGCAGACGCGACGAAGAGTTTCTACGCCGCTCTCTCGCCGGAGCAGCAGAAGACCTTCGACACCGAGTCCCTGGCCATGATGCGCCACGGCCCGCGCGACGGCCAGGACCACCACGGCCATCGTCCGCCGCCGCCCGCGAAGGGTTGAAGCCGAGGCCGCGTCGGCGGCCTCTCAAAAGACACGAAGCCCGCGGCGCGCATGCATCGCGGGCTTCTTCACGTGCTTCTTCACTCAGGGCGCCATTCGCTCACTTCGGCGTGCCTGTCTCGTGCGCCGGATTGGTCGGCACGTCCGGCCGCTCACCCTTCTCGCCGCCGCGGAAGGTGGGGCGTGTCTTGTAGGTCTGCTGGCGCACCTCGGCACGCGTGGTGTCGCTGATCGGCGTGGGCATCACGTTGGGTTGATGGTTGATCGTGGTGCTCGCCTCGCCGCCGGGCGTCAACGAATTGGCCGGGGTGCGATTGTGGATGCGCGCTTCGGTGCGCACAGCGTCACGCGATACCGGCGCATCGACGCTCGCGCCCGGTTGCACCGGCTCAGGCTTCTGCGCCATTGCACTGCCGGCGACGGCCAGCATGCCCGCCAGCAGGGTGGATGAAATGAGTTGCTTCATGGTGTCTTCCTTTGGATGGGTTGGAAATCTCCGGCTCCTTGCAGAACCGTGAAATCACCGTAGGCCGCCGGTCCGGCGCCGGAATGTGGTCATCGGACAGACACCCCTGTAGGAACAGGCCGCCGTGAGTCGAAGGAGCGGCCTGAACGTCGCGCACTCCTACAGGCACGGCCATGCCCGCGCCGTACAACGACTAATCCATGACTCATCAACCACCCGCCACGCCCGTCATGCAATACACCCCTGCATCGCTCAAGGTGATGACGGTGAACACGCACAAGGGCTTCACCGCGCTCAACCGCAAGTTCATCCTTCCTGAACTGCGCGATGCGGTGCGCACCGTCGGCGCGGACGTGGTGTTCCTGCAGGAAGTGCAGGGCACGCACGAGCGCCATGCGCGCAATCATGAGAACTGGCCCGACACGCCGCACTACGAGTTCCTCGCCGAGACCATGTGGCCGCAGTTCGCCTACGGGCGCAACGCGGTGTATCCGAAGGGACATCACGGCAACGCGGTGCTGTCGAAATTCCCGATCGTGGATTTCCGGAACCATGACGTGTCCATCGCCGGCCCCGAGAAGCGCGGCCTGCTGCATTGCGCGCTGCGCCTGCCCGGCCGGGCCAGCGACGTGCATGTGATCTGCGCGCACCTGGGCCTGGCCGAAGGGCACCGCCAGCAGCAGCTCGAGCTGCTCTGCCACATCGTGCGCGACGAGGTGCCGGCCGATGCCGCGCTGATCGTGGCCGGCGACTTCAACGACTGGCGCGGCCGCGCGCACGACGTGCTGGCCGAAGGTGCGTCATTGCGCGAGGTCTTCGTGCAGGCCAACGGAAGCGCCGCGCGCACCTTCCCGTCGCGCTTTCCGCTGCTGCCGCTGGACCGCATCTACGTGCGCAACGCCGGCGCGCATGCACCCGTGGTGCTGCCGCGCAAGCCCTGGTCGCACCTGTCGGACCATGCGCCGCTGGTGGCCGACATCGAACTTTGAAACGACACGGAGAACCGCCCCATGAGCAGCCGCTGGACCACCGGCAACAACATCGAACTGCTGGAGAACGGCGAAAGCTTCTATCCGCGCGTGTTCGAGGCCATTGCCAACGCCGAGCGCGAAGTGATCATCGAGACCTTCATCCTGTTCGAGGACAAGGTCGGCGAGGGCCTGCGCGACGCCATGCTCGCGGCGGCGCAACGCGGCGTGAAGGTGGACCTCATGGTTGACGGCTTCGGTTCGCCGCATTTCTCGCATGAATTCGTCGAGGGCCTGACCCGCGCCGGCGTCAAGGTGCGCGCCTTCGACCCGGGCAGCCCGGTGCTCGGCAAGCGCGTGAACCTGCTGCGCCGCATGCACCGCAAGATCGTGGTCATCGACGGCGTGCTGGCCTTCGTGGGCGGCATCAACTTCTCGGCCGACCATCTCGCGGACTTCGGCCCCAAGGCCAAGCAGGACTACGCGGTGGCCTTGCGCGGGCCGATCGTCAACGACATTCATCGCTTCGTGCTGCATGCCATCGCGGCCGGCGGCAAGGGCCACCGCTGGTACCGCCGCCGCGTGGAAGCGGCCGCGCCGGACGTGCAGGCAGCGCAGGCTGCAGGCGATGCCGACGTGCTCTTCGTCACGCGCGACAACCGCCACCACACCAACGACATCGAGCGCCACTACCGCGCCGCGATCCGCTCGGCGCGCCACCGCATCACCATTGCCAATGCGTACTTCTTCCCGGGCTACACCCTGATCCGCGAGATGCGGCGCGCGGCCCGGCGTGGCGTCGACGTGCGGCTGATCCTGCAAGGCGAGCCGGACATGCCGATCGTCAAGACGGCCGCACGCATGCTGTACCACCACCTTCTGCATGCGGGCGTGCGCATCTTCGAATACTGCGACCGCCCGCTGCACGGCAAGGTCGCGTTGGTCGACGACAACTGGAGCACCGTGGGTTCCAGCAACCTCGACCCGCTCTCCCTCTCGCTCAACCTCGAAGCCAACGTGGTCGTGCGCGACAAGGCCTTCAACGCGGTGCTCGCCGGGCGGCTCGAGCACCTGATGCGCCACAGCTGCAAGCAGATCGAGAGCCAGCATCTCGACGACTGGAGCGGCTGGCGCCTGGTGCGCAGCTTCTTCATCTTCCACCTGATGCGCTGGTATCCCGCATGGGCCGGCTGGCTGCCGCCGCACGCACCACGGCTCGAGCGCGTGCGCGCCGGCCGGCACACGCCGGCCGGTGCAACCCGGACGGACGTGGCATGAGCATCCAGTCCGTCACCGCGCACCGTTGGTGGCCGTGGGCCAGGCGCATCGGCGTGGCCGGCTTCCTGGCCTTCGTGGTCTTCATGCTCGTGCACGAAGCCCGTGCGATCGACTGGCGTGAAGTCTTCGCGACGATGCGCGACTACCCGCTGCGGGTCGTGGCGCTGGCTGCCCTCCTGGCCTGGACCAGCCACCTGATCTACAGCACCTTCGACCTGGTCGGGCGGCACTACACGGCGCACCCCTTGCGCCCTGGCTCGGTCATGGCGATCACTTTCGTGAGCTACGCCTTCAACCTCAACCTCGGCACGGTGGTCGGCGCGCTCGCGATGCGCGTGCGGCTCTATACGCGGCTCGGGCTGGAGGCGCCGGTCATCGCGCGCGTCGTCGGCCTGAGCATGCTGACCAACTGGCTCGGCTACTGCCTGCTGGCAGGCCTGGCCTTCCTGTTCTGGCCGGTGCCGATGCCCTCCGACTGGCACATGGGCACGGTGGCGCTGCGCGTGCTCGGCGGCGTACTGGTGCTGGCGTCACTGGCCTACATGGTGCTCTGCGCGGTCTCGAAGCGTCGCGAGTTCCACGTGCTCGGCCATGAAATCGACTTGCCGGTGCTGCGCCTGGCCTGCGTGCAACTCGCCATCTCGTGCGCCAACTGGTCGGTCATGGGCGCGACGATGTATGTGCTGCTGCTGGGCCAGGTCGCCTATCCCGTGGCGCTGGGGGTGCTGCTCATCGGCGCGATATCCGGCCTCATGTCGCGCGTGCCGGCCGGGCTCGGCGTGCTCGAGGCCGTGTTCATTGCCTTGCTCTCGCCGCCGCTGTCCAGTACCACGCTGATCGCGGCGGTGCTGACCTACCGCGCTGTCTACTACTGGGCGCCGCTCGCCGCCGCGACCGTGGTGTACCTGGCCATGGAGGCCCATGCGAAGAAGCTCGCCGCGCGCGCTTCCGCCGACGGTTCAACGTCAGGGCGGCAGCTCCAACCCTCCTGCTGACCTCGCCCACCCAACCGCGTCGACTGTCTACCCATCGCGGGCTCGCCGCGCTGCAAAGCCTTCAAAAACGGTACGCGTAGCGCAGCTTGACCAGGTTTTCCCCTGGGTTCGGCTCCCTGATGCCGCCATTGGACACATGCTGAAGGCGCAGCGAGACCTCATGGACGCCGCTCGCCCCAAAATTGCGCCCGAGCGCCAGCACCTCGGTGAACTGGAATTGCGTGCTGAACCTGCGGCTGTCGGTCTCGTAGTAGCCGTCGAACAAGGTCAAGCCGATGCCGAGGTCCATGAACCAGGGCGAAGCGCCTGCGTCGAATCGATAGCGTGCATTGGCGATCGCACCGATCTGGGTGTAGGTCTGCGCGCCCGAAAACTGCCGCTGGGCTCGCCAATTACTCACGAAGAAATCGCCATGGGTGGTGACCTCTCCGCCCCACATCTCACGGCGCGGCCCGAAGTTGTAGGTGACACCAACCGTGGCCACGTCGGACTTGGACCTGCCCTCCAGCGTGGTCCCGCCTTCCACGTAGACGCCCCAAGACGTCTGCATTTCGGCTCCCTGTCGGTACTGGGCCATTGCCGGCCCTGCCAACACCACCATCACACCAACACCCACACAAGCAGCCACCGTCTTTCGCACGCGCATCGGTTGAATCCCCCGCGGCAAATCGCGCCGCAACAAAAGATCTTGTTTTAACAATTGTGTACATAGAAACGGAAAATTACGCGGGACTTCGTAGGAAAGCTGACAAGCACCTTCTGATTTTTGCTGCAGTGCAGCAAAAAAAGCTTAATGCCCCTATAGTCGGGGCATGCGCATGCCAAACACCTCCCCCCGATTCTTCAATCCGCTGATGATCTGGACCGACGTCGCCCTCAAGACCGGCGAAATGCTGGTCTCTTCGGGTTCGGTCATCCAGATGCGCACCAGCCGCATGGCGGAACACGGCTTGCGGCCATCGCCTTCGGACATGCGCGAGATCCATCTGATGAGCGAGGAAAAGCTCGCAGCGGTCACCGAATCCGGCGCCGCCATCGCGAACCAGTTGCACACGATCAACTACGCCCTGGTCAATCGCGCGGTCCAGCAGTGGTTCCAAAGCCACCTGGCCCTGTGGTCGCTGGCCACCAGCTTCACCCCCGCACAGGCGATCACCCGCGGCCAGGTCTTCCTCGACGCCAGCACGCGCGTCGCGAACACCTGGAGCCAGCTTTCCAGCGCCAGCGCCCGCATAGCCCAGCGAGCGCTCAAACCCATCCACGCCAAGGCCACTTCCAACGCGCGCCGGCTGGCATTGCCCCAACCCGCGGCCGCCTGACACGGCTCAGCGCGCGCGCACCAGGCGCAGCAGCGCGATTTCCGAAGGCGCACCAAAGCGCTTCGGCGGCCCCCAGTAGCCGGTGCCCCGGCTCACATAGACCCACATGTCGCGCAGCCGGTGCAGCCCGGCCGTGAACGGTTGCTGCAGCGGCACGAACAAGTTCCACGGAAAGAACTGGCCGCCGTGCGTGTGGCCGGAAAGCTGGAGCTGGAAGCCTGCGGCAGCTGCCGCCGCCGCGCTGCGTGGCTGGTGTGCCAGCAACACGCGCGTCGTGCTCGCCAGGGGCGCACCGGCCAATGAACCTTCCGGGTCGCTCGCCTGGGACGCGTCGAAATGGCCGGCGGTGAAATCGGTCACCCCCGCCAGCACCAGCGCCTCGTTGTCGCCAGTGGAGCGGCCCGGGGAATCCTGCCGCAGCACCACATGCTCGTTGAGCAGCACCTGCAGCCCGATCCGGCGCAATTCCGCGATCCAGGCCGGAGCGCCCGCGTAGTACTCGTGGTTGCCCGTCACCACGTAGGTGCCGTGTCGCGCTCGCAATCCACCCAGCGGCGCGATGTGGTCGCGCAGCTCGGGCACGCTGCCGTCCACCAGGTCCCCGGTGATCGCCACCACGTCGGCGTCGAGCGCATTCACCGCTTCCACCATGCGCAGGATGTAGCCCCGCTTGATGGTCGGCCCGACGTGAATGTCGCTCAGTTGGGCGATCGTGAAGCCTTCCAACGCGCTCGGCAGCCCGGCGATGGGCACGTCCACCCGCCTCACACCCGCTGTGCGCCGTGCATTCACGAATCCGAGGAGGGAGGTGCCGGTGGCAATCAACGGCACCGCTGCGGCGCTCCAGGAGGTCACCAGCGGCCAATCGACGGCCCAGAGCCCGACCCAGTTGCCCAGCCATGCGCCGAGCAGGCCGACATCGCGCACAAGCGTCAGCACGAACATCGACGAAAACCAGCCCATGCTGAGCAACCCGACCCACTTCCAGGTGTCCGAAACCGGCTTCGCGGACGAGCGCCGCCCGATGAACGGCAACGGCATCGTCACGGCGGAAATGGCGAGCAGCAGCAACAGTGCCGGCCACAAGGGCGTCAAGGCCGCCAGCGAAGGCAGCAGCCGCACCCCGATCAGGAGGTGCAGCAGCAAGGTCAGCAATGTGAGAGGGCGAAGCGGCATCTGGGCCTTGGGCGACGGGCATTCCCCGGGGCCCACCAGATGCAAGGCGCGTGCCCTGCATTCAAGGCACGTCTTCGATAGAAATCGAGATGCGGGCGCGGAAGTTCTTCACGCCTTCAGGAACTGAGTGCGCTGGTGGGCCAGACGAATGTCGCCCTGCTCGCTTCACCGACGCGCACCGTCAGTTCCTGCTTCAGCACCTGGCCATTGAGGGTCGCCTCCACCTCGTAGCGGCCCGGATCCAGCCGCGCCAGCAGGAACGGCCCCTCGGATTGGGCGCTCAGCAGCGGCTTGCCGGTGGCGGCATCCAGCACCCGCACCTTCACATTGGCCGTGAAATCCGCACCGTTCGCGTTCGACGCGTCCTTGACCGCGAATTCCAGCGTGGCCGCCCAGCGCGGAGACACCGTTTCCATGAACTGCGCCTCGTCCTTGCCGATGCCGCCACTCATGTACTCGATGCCATTGGCCATGTGGATCGGCGGATTGGCCGCCTGCGCCGTCAGCGCGCCGAGCAGGCCAGCGCCACAGAAAAACGCGACCGCCACGGGCCGCATCGTCGATTGCCAGGTTGTCATGAACCAACTCCTTTCAAAGTGCGTGTGACTTCCACAAGCACACTTTGCGCCGGCGACCTTAGGAGAACCTGATCGATGCCTCGCCGGCCCCTAAAGCCAGCCCGCCTTGCGAAACCGGTAGTAGAGGTAGCCGCTGGTGCACGCGATCAGCACCAGCGCCATCACGTAGCCGTAGCGCCACTTCAGTTCCGGCATGGCCTCGAAGTTCATTCCCCAGATGCCGGCGAAGGCGGTGCACACCGCGAAGATCGCCGCCCACGCCGCCAGGCGCTTGGTCACTTCGCCGTCCTCGATCGTCACCATCGACAGGTTGACCTGGATGGCCGTGCTGATCGTGTCGCGCATCGACTCGATCGATCCGTTGATCCGGCCCAAGTGGTCCACCACGTCGCGGAAGTATTCCTGCGAACCCATGCAGACCTGCGGCACCCGCCCGCCGTGCAGCTTGTTGGCGGCTTCGAGGAGCGGCGACACCGCATGCTTGAGCACCATCACGCGCTGCTTCAGTGCATACAGGTTCTGGATGCTGGTGCGCGCATTGCGCTCGACGAAGATCTGCCGCTCGACCTGCTCGAGTTCAACCTCCAGCGCATCGATCACCGGAAAGTAGCGGTCGACCACCGCATCCATCAGCGCATACAGCACGAATCCCGCGCCATTGCGCAGAAGTTCGGGCTCACGTTCGCAACGCGCCCGCACGCCCAGGAACCCGGCCTTGCTGCGGCTTCGCACCGAAACCACGTAGTTGCTGCCTACGAAGACGTCGACTTCGCCGATGTGGAGCCCGTGTTCCTCACCACCCTCGACACGCTCCACCATCTGCATCACCACGAACAGCGAATCGCCGTACTCCTCGATCTTCGGCCGTTCGTGACCCTTGTGGGCGTCTTCCACGGCCAACGGGTGGAGCCCGAATTCCACCTGGAGTTCATCCAGTTCCTCCGGCGAAGGGTCGTTCAGCGCAACCCACACGAAGCATCCGGGCCGCAGCACGTAGTCGCTGATCTCGGCCACCGGGATGTCGGCCAGCTTGGCCCCGTCTTGATACGCAACACAGTTGATCAGCATCGTGGATTGGCTCCGGGTGGCGGTGTGGTGGCTTTGCCAGGATTGTCCGGCCGGCCCGAGGGGCGCGGTTGTCCTTGCTACTTCTTCTTATTCTTCTTATTTAAATTAGTAGTAGTAGTAAGGGCAGCGGTCTTCTGTGGACAGTGCCATCTTTTCCTTTGCCTGCAAGGACTTGCGTCATCTCAACGGCTGTGCGCAGCCCCGCTTTCCAGCTGTCGCGCCAAAGCGAACAACATCGCGCCCGGATCGCGCGCTGTGGACAACCCCACAGTTGTGCCGGAACAGTCCCCAGACTTGTGCTTTGACAGCCTCCAACGGACTCGCTAAAGGAAGATATTCACGTCGAGGCGGCGTGCACAAGGATTAAGCAGATTGTTGATTCTCTTTTGAAATCAATGAGTTACGTCATCGTTACAGGTGAGTCCGACAGTTGTCCACAAAGTTGTCCAAGTTTTGTGGGGAAAGGTTGCGACGTGCACATGAGGATGAGGGGGCGGGGTTGAACATTTCTTTTCGCTTGCAGTTGCGATGAGGAGGCGCGCCTTGATGACGCGGGTGGCAGGCTTTCGAGGCACGGTGCTGCGCAACAGGCCAAGCCGGGTGGTCCAGAGGCGCCATGGGGCGGCGTCGACAGTCACGGCGGGGATAGACCCTGATTGGCCAAACACTGCCCTGGAGGCGCTGAGCATCGCCCGCATGACGTACCAGCCGCATTCCGAGATGGCATGAGAAGGGCATCCCCGGGATCGAGATGCCGGTGCGCACCACGCTCATCAACAACCGGGCGGATTTCAAAACCGGCGACGCGCCCAAACCCCTGACGTGCGAGGTTCCGTGCGCCGCGACCTGGCCCGATGCCAGTTGTTGCGGCCAGCAACTGTTGCGCCGATGCCGCCCCGCAACGCGGGCGGGGCTGTTCCTGCTATCTCTTCTTATTCTTCTTATTCAAATTAGTAGTAGTAGATAGGTGCCGCCCCGGCCTGTGGACAGCCCCCTATTTCCGTTTGCGGACAAGCACTTGCATCTCCTCAACCACTGTGCGCACCCATGCTTCCGGGCTGTCGCGCGGAGGCGAACAACATTGCGGGCGGGACCCGCGCTGTGGACAACCCCTTGCTTATGCCGGAACTCTCCCCAGACTTGTGCTTTGACAGCGTGCCAAGGACTTGATAAAGAGGAAAAATTGCGTCTTCGCGGTAGTGCCTGCGAATTAAGCAGACTGTTGATTTCCTTTGTAAATCAATGACTTACAAGGGTCCTACACAGTAGTCCGACAGTTGTCCACATGGTTGCTCAAGATTTGTGGGGAGAAGGTTGTGACGGGGTCATGACGACGTTGCTGTCATGACGAACGCAACGCTCTAGCTCGGAAGTTTTCATTCCCAAGACCGGTAGCATCGACTTCTTGAAACCGAGGGCTCGGAACCTGCGCTCTGCCCCCGGCTGGCAGATCGAAGGTCCGAAAAAGTACCGGATGAATCAGGCAATCGCCAAGCGCGCCTGGACGCGCGACGAACTCATCGCAGCGTTCAATTTGTATTGCCAACTGCCGTTCGGCAAGCTTCACAAGACCAATCCGCAAATCGTCCAGCTCGCCAGGTTGCTGGATCGATCGGCATCCTCGGTCGGAATGAAGTTGGTCAACTTCGCGAGCTTCGATCCGGCCATCACTGCCACCGGCCGTGTGGGACTCAAGGCCGCGTCGCGACTCGACAAGCAGATCTGGGATGAGTTCAATGCGGACTGGGAAGACATGGCGAGCGAGAGCCAAACGGTGCTCGAACGACTGGCTGCCTCTCGTGGAGAGGTTTTGCCGCCCTTGGAGGACGTTCTCGACACACAGGACGCTTTCGCCGAAGGTCGCACTCGAGCAGCCACAGTTAGGGTTCGAATGAACCAGGCGTTCTTCCGGCGAACCGTGTTGGCCAGCTATACGGGACAGTGCTGCGTGAGCGGGCTATCGCAGCCCTCATTGCTGGTTGCAAGCCACATCGTTCCGTGGGGCAAGGACAAGGCGAATCGCCTGAATCCGCGCAACGGCTTGCTGCTATCCGTCCTGCACGACAAGGCGTTCGACCGCGGCCTCATGACCATCGGCGAGGATCACAAGGTCGTCTTGTCCGGCGTGCTCAAACACAACCCTGACGCCTTCTCGCGCCAGGTGTTCATGCCATTGGAGGGACAGCGAATGAGCCTGCCGGAGCGTTTCGAGCCAGACCCGGCATTGCTCGCTCACCATCGCGAAAACATATTCGTGGGGGCCTGATTCACCAAGGTCGAGCGGGAATGCAAACGCCACCCGAAGGTGGCGTTCGACGACAAGCGACCGGAGGGTCCCCGCAGCTGTGGACGTGTGCAAAGTTTTGCCGTCGGCACCGTTGACAATCAACGACATACGCGCCAACAGTGACGGAACTATTGCCGCTATCAGTGGCAGTGTTTTGCCGTTTAGCCGCATGCCCGTCGCAGAGTTTTGCCGATTTGCCGGATGCCTAGCCAACCATATTGCATTCTTGCGAGGCCTGCCCGTTGCATGCAACTGACCGCGTGAATTGTCGCTCGTGTTCCCGTGGAGCGGACGTCCACGTTGCGCCGGTGCAATCCTCATACGTCCAGAAGCAGAAGCCCTGGCTGGAATCGGCTTCGACGAGCATCCGGGGGGCATCGTCAAAATGCGGGCTGAAATTGATGCTCCTTGCACGGTCGACCAAAAGTTGGCGCGGTCGCCACTTCAGCCACTGTCCGATCAGGTCGTCAATCATCAAGCCGCCAGAGCCCGAACGCAACGGCTTCGAGAAACTCCAAAAGGACGCCCGCTCGAGCGCTGCCGCACGCGCCGGAAAAGCCTCAGGATTTTTGGGACTTGCTTGGAAGCTGCTCCAGGGTGCAGATGAGAAGCACGGCATCACGACGACCATCGCACGAGATCGACGTGGTGCAATCAGCGTTCATTGCCGACTCGAAAGTGCAGACAAGGGCAATGCGAAATGACTGGTGGTTGCACCGTTGACTGACCCCCTCGGGGGACATCAAAGGTCGCTCACACCTGAGCGTCCTTAGGCACTTGCGATCTTGCCAGACTCCGCAGCGCAGGCACTTCCCTCTCGAAAGTCAGTTCCATCTTCCTCACGCGATTGACAAGCCAATCAATCATGCTTGACCTCGGCCTCGGAGGCCACAGGAAGGCGCGTCTGCCAAAGCGCTTCGTTTCCCCGGCTGGCTTGCATCGCGACGGACTCCGTCATCTATTTTTGCGTGCGCGACGAATCGAATTCCTAATAAGTATTCGTCTTTCTTGTCCGCTGCGGCAATAGGAAGACCGGGGGACACTCTTCGTAGCTGTGTGTAAACGCCAGTGTAGCGAAGAGGTGTCTATTGAAAGTTAATTGATAGTGTTTCAACCATCAATTGCACGATCGCATTCAAGCGTAGCGCATATTTATGCGGCGAGATCGGCGCTCTGATGGCGCAACGTCCATTTTGCGTTCAATAACTCATGTTGCGTTGAAATGCCAGCAACTCTCTTAAAGACCCTATTGCCTTCCCTTCCTTGCAAAATGCAATTAAGGGGCGATGGAAAGACTGATCACACTTGAGGTCAGGCAGTCTGGTGAATCCCCAAGTACGGGTGCTATCCGATGCAAAGCGAGTCCTTGCTCTTCCCTCAATGGATCAGTGGCTCCGCCAGCGAGGACCCTACACTGTGCATGCGATCTGGAAGCGTTGCTTAACTAGGAGTCTGTAGATGACCATTCCAAGGGAACGGTTTCGCGCAATGCGGTGGGCTCGAGAACTCCTGTGCGAAGTCAAAGTAAACCAGAAGATTCCGTCGCGTGATAGAGCTAGAGCAGCTGCGTTGGCTGATGCATATCCTTCTGATTTCCAGCTCCGCGAGTTAATTCGAAATCAGACCTTTGGGATACCGAAGGACATCGCCCAACCCCTAATTGCGGCGTCGGAGTGGATTTTCGGTTATTCCCATCCGGCATGTTGCGCAGCTTTAATAGCGGTACGTAGGCATCTACCGACGCCTCAAGAAATCACCGGCATGGCTCGAGAGCGTGAACCTGACATTCCTGCTGGATGGAGCACCGTACTTGGCGTGCATCACTGGCTCGCGCCTGACGAGGATTACGTAGACGCTGTCGTCGTTGGCTGGGTGGGCAATGCCTCCGTCGTCATCCCAGAGGAAAAAGCGCAAGGCTGCAGTACAGAGGAACTGCAGCACTTGTGGCCTCAATATTTGATTACCGAATTCACTGCAGGCGTTGATTACAAGCGACTCTCGCTCATGCAACGCGTGCGCTGCACCGTACCTCGCGGTTGGCATTCGGAGGAAGAAGAACATCCACGCATCGCCTCACGCTGCGAGGCAGCTATTAACTCAAATGCGAACGAATGGTTTCAACCTGCAAAAAGCGGTGTTCGCGGCGGCCCAGTGGCGAAGCAATGACCTCAATCATTTTGTTCGCTTGCGTGCCATCTTTGATTTTCAGGGATCTATCCCGTGCGCTTTGGCCATTGTCTCCGCTGGCTTGCGCGGAGTTGATCATGTGGTCGCTTCTATTCATGCCCGCGATCTTTGGTGCGGGATGTCTCATAATTGAACGACATGGGAAACATCAGTGGACAACGGCGAATTGAACTGGCCTGCAGGCCCCCGTATGAGGGTCGGAGTGCATAAGTTCTGACGCACCCTTAATGCGGGCTTGTATATGAGGGTGGTTGACTGCACAACCGGCGCTGTGCGCGGAGGCTACGGATTCGACGATTCCACCACCTGTTCCTTCTTTGAACGGAACGATCACGAGAGTCGACCCTTTTGCTGCAGCGGTGATTATTCTTTCGAGGACTACGTTGAATTTTCATGCTTGAATGGCTGTCAAATCCAGGGGTAATTTTTTGGCTCGTCGGCATGTCGATTGCGGTTTGCTTTGGCCGCTTGTTGAGTGCGACCCACGAGGAAAATGTCAAGCGTGTAGAACAAACAGCCGAGGCGCCCCGCACGGTGTTTCAGCAATTGGCGATGGCTTGCGCGGTTGCGGGGGCGTATGAAAAAGGGACAGAGTACGCTTTGCTCGGGCTTGCCGCCGCACCGGATGATGCGCAGTTGTACGGACTATTGGCAATTAACTATGCAGGGCTTGGCGACATTGCCAATGCCAGGGACGCATTTGCTCGCGCACGTCTACTGGGCACGTGGGTCGAGCGCGCGTTGACGAGTGGTTTCGCAGTTCGCAACCCCGAGCATTTGAAGAAGGCCATGACGTTGCTGCGCATTGCCGCCGGACTCGAAGACAGCGCCGTATTGAGCAACCATCAATGACCTGCGCTTTCGGATGCGTGGCGTCCAGAGCATTCAACCTGGCTGAGACGACGTCATGCAATAAAGGTATTGCCGCACTGGCTTGCAGCGCGAACAACGGCTGCCTCGTCTTCAAGGAAGTCCTTGGGCGCGATTGGCGTACGCGTTGAATCATCCTGCCGCACAAGTCGGCTGCTGGGAAAGTGGAACCACGCCACGAGCGTCCATGGATCGGCGACCGATCCGAACGCTCGGAGGACAGCCTGGATCACCGGTAGCGGCCGCATCGCTGCGTCAAATTGGTAAGCGGGAAATAGGTCTTTTCCGTCGGTGCCAGACACCGCAAAAATGCGCTTGCGCCGCTTCCAATCCGCCACGGCACGTGGATGCGCCTTCGCGGCCCTCTGAATCTCGATTGCGGTGAGCCACTGAGTTTCTCTCGTCAGCGTGTTGATCGTTTTCAATCGCTCGACACGTTCGCGCACAAGATCACAAGAGGGGGTCGCAAGACCAACGATGACTTGCGCGAGGCGATCTGCGTCCTGCAGCAATTGGGGCCCAAGTATCTTCACGGCCTTGTTCAAAGCCTCCGTTAACGAAGCCAAGGTATCGGGAGACGTCGAGATAGCCAGATGCACAACGGCAGTTTCCGCGTCGCAGCGCGGTTCATCTACCTGATCTGAGCCGCCGCGACTTCTCATAACATGCTTTCGCCACGAATGCAGCAGAGTAGCACTTGCTGGCAATTGTGGCGAACGTGCGGACGGCTTACTTACCTCTGCCCTCCGATTGTCTTGTCGATATGGCGGGCCGTAAAAGGTCAGGCGCAGCCTGCAGAAAGTTCATAAGGCATTGGGCGCTTGCGATGGCCAACGCCATAGCAGCCTACTTCTTCGGCGGGTTGTTGTCCCGACCGCCGCCAGAAGGTTCGCCTGTCCTGCTCGGCCAGCCGGCGCGGCTCTCATTGAGGATGACGATTGTTTTCATGAACTTCTCCTTGTCCCGGCGAAAAATGGACGTGCTGCGCCGGCCCGGGACGTTCGCCCGCGCTGCACGAGTTCAAAAGAGTTAGTCAGTCGTCGCCGAAGTCTGGCCAGCCGAAGGGCCGCGGCGGGCCAACAAAAAGTCGGTCCAGCGGAGGCGCCGCGGCCAACTCATCGACACGTTCGTCGAGACGTTTCATCGTCTCGGCGACGTTGTCGTTTCTCCACGGTTGGTCTCGCAGCGAGCCGTCTTCCTGTAGTTCCACCAGTTTGATGCGGTACATCATCCGGCACAGCGGCTTGCGGCCCAGCCGCAATGCGACATGGGGGCGCGCGTCAAGTTCGATGAAGATGGACGCCTCTCCAGCGCTCAGCTTCCAGCATTCGCGCGGCCAGTGCTGTAAGCGTGGCCGTAGCTCCGGCCAAAGCCCTTGGGAGATCCAATTTAAAACGAGACTGTGACTGGCTCCCTCCGCACGAAACCTCTCCAGAAGTTCGTCGTCCAGTTCATCCAAGTCACCCAGCACCACAGCCGCAATCTCTGGTTGAGGCAGCGGCGTGCCCTTGGCAAAGGCTTCCTCTATGTGTTCCGTGCGCACCCGCTCGATGACCAACCGCAGCTGACGCAGTTCCTGCAGCGGCGCACCGACGGCGAAACCGTCAATGAAGTTCGCGTGCGACCAGAATTGAAAGGGCACGTGCGCAAGCTGCTGACGATCGAACCTTGCAGGCGTCGTCCATTTCAGGCCACGCTCCCCAGGCTCAAATCGCACGAGGCTAAGTGTGCGATTGACGTGCGGCCACGTGGGATGTTCCAAATGCACGCGGAACCACGGCGCCTCCTCGCGGAATACAAGGCGGGCGTCGGCGCCCACGGCCGTCGCATATTCGCTTCCATTCGGGCGCAGCCAGCCGAGGACTTCCTGATGCACGCGCCAGATCGCTTCGTCGATGCCAACGACAATCTGTGTGGCGCTTGTACCTATTGCACTTTCTGAAGCGACGAGCCAATACCCGTGGTGGTTCGCAGGCTGCTCAAGATCACGCAAGTCCCAACCAGTTACCTTCCCGAGTTCGTTCAGGCGAACCAACTGGCGCGTGAATTGCGCTAGTTCGATCCGGGTGGCCAGCCTCTCGGCGACCGTATGAGTTGACCCGCCTCGAGCAGCCTCGCTGGAGATAGCCGCTTGCGCGTCCGCGTTCCCAGCTTCAGCTTGGCGTCGCAGTTGCAACTCGATCTCCGTGACACGGTCTGGTGCGGGGCCGCCTTGCAACACAAGTGTCGTAGTGCTCAAGGCGCGCGCCACGCATTCAGCAGTAGCGCGATCCTCGATTCGTCCGGTCGCTTCCCAGCGCCGCCACGTCCGTGCGCGACTCTCGTCCTCGACCATTTTTTCGGGGAGCGCCCGCTTGTGTGCTGCCTCGGGGTCTAGGCCGTGGGCTTCGCGGCTGTCCTTCAGAATGCCTCCATCAATCTGGAAACCTGGTGGCCGGCCACCCTTGGCGCGTTCAGGTGCACTAAAGAGGATGTCTGCGGTTAAGTTCATGACCTGATCTTGTGCCGCTATTGCTGTCCGCACAAGGACATGAACGGACAGAAACGCGCGTTGCGCTGCCTTGGCATCTCTCGCATCGTCCTCTTGCGGCTAGGCATGGCAGGCCCAAAAATCGGCCAGCATGCCAACAGGCAAGGTCCCTCGCGCGTCCCCGGGATCGTCCACGATCAGGCTGAAACGTCGATGGGTTGAAATACGCATCGTGCGGGCCGAAACGCAGCGAAAAATGGAGCGGGGGGATGCCAAACGGAATGCCGGCATTTGGCCGCGGTGCAACTGTGATTGGATCGCTGCCGAGAAGGGCATCATCTTTCGGACATTCCTTCGGCGGGAACATCCGCGCGCGACGAAATTGTGGACGGCGACACTCATCTTGGCCGGCTGAACGACAAGCACGATGGCCGGTGGTGAGGAGTCGAAGGCGGCGTAGCCGCCGTAGACGACGAGCTACCGGCGGCGCCGGTTTGGTGGGGGTTCACGATCGCGGGTTCAGGTCTCAAGAAGAGGTCGGCCCCGTGTCAGGTTCCCGAATCACCGATCAGCAGGTACGCCTCTACATGAACACCCGCAAGAAGAAGTCCCAGGAGTTGGCCGCAGCCAAGGCCGGCATCAGCGAGCGCAGCGCGCGTCGCATCGAGAGCGCGGTGACGCTGCCCTCGCAGAACCCGTGGCGCTACTGGCGCTCCAGACCCGATCCATTCGCTGATGTCTGGGAGACGGAGGTCGTTCCGCTACTCAAGAACGCGCCCAAGTTGATGGCCGTCACGCTGCTGCGTAAGCTCCAGGACGATCACCCGGAGCGCTTCCCGGATGGCATGGTGCGCACGCTGCAGCGGCACATCCGTCAGTGGCGAGCCTTGCAAGGCCCGCCGAAGGAAGTGTTCTTCCCCCAAGACCATGCGCCCGGCCATCAAGGTCTCTCGGACTTCACCGCCATGGGCGACTTGCGCGTCACCATCTCCAACGCGCCCTTCGTCCACATCCTGTACCACTTCGTTCTGGCGTTCTCGCGCTGGGAGCATGTCGAAGTGGTCGAGGGTGGCGAGAGCTTTGAGGCCCTGTCCAAGGGCTTGCAGAACGCTCTCTGGCAAGCTGGCGGCGCGCCGCAGGAGCATCGCAGCGACAGCCTGTCGGCGGCCTTCAAGAACCTGGCCGAGGAAGATGACTTCACCGTGCGCTACACGGCGCTGTTGGACCACTACGGCATGGAGGGCACGCGCAACAACCGGGGCGTGAGCCACGAGAACGGAAGCGTTGAGTCCTCGCATCGGTACCTGAAGGGGGCAATCGACCAGGCGCTGCTGCTGCGCGGACATCGCGACTTCGAGGACCGGCCGGCCTACGAGGGGTTTGTCCGTGAAGCCGTGATGCGACGCAACCGGCGCAACGCCGCTGCGTTTCGCATCGAGCGCGAGCAATTGCAGGATCTGCCCCAGCGGCGCACCACCGACTTCGTCGAGGAGGAGGCACGCGTCACCCGATGCGGCACCTTCACCGTGCGCGCGATCCTCTACAGCGCGCCGTCGCGGCTGATCGGCCATCGCCTGAAGGTGCGGCTGTACAGCGACCGCCTGGATTGCTACCTCTCCGGGGCGCTGGTCCTGACGCTCGCGCGCGGCACGCGCTCGCCCGGCACCTCCCGCGGCCGGGTGATCGACTACAGACACTTCATCGAAGAGCTCAAGCGCAAGCCACAGGCGTTCAAGGGCTTGTTGTTCCGTGACGCGTTGTTCCCGCGTGAGGCGTACCGCCGCACCTGGGAGCAACTCGACCTGAAGCTGACACGACGCCAAGCCTGCCAGACCATCGTGGCGCTGCTGGAGATGGCCGCGTGCGACGGCGTAGAGGGCGTGCTGGCCGAGCGACTCGATACGCTGCGCCTGGCCGGCGAGTTACCCGACGTGAAGCGCTTGCGGGATGAGTTTGCCCCGCGCAAAACCGAGGTGCCCCAGATTACGATCGAGATGCCCTCGCCGAGCCGGTACGACGCGCTATTACCTAGCGAACATGAAGACGAGCCGGAAGAGGTGCCAGCATGACCGCCGCTGCATTCGAGCCCGGGCGCAACGCCTTGATGCTCAACGAGTTGCGCCTGCCGACGATCGGCAGGCTGTGGTCAGACTTCGCGGAGCGCTCGGACAAGGAGGGCTGGCCAGCGAGTCGCTTCCTGGGCACCCTGCTGGAGCACGAGGTAGCCGAACGCGCGAAGCGCCGCATTGAGCGCCATCGCGTCGACTCGCGCCTGGATGTGACCAAGACCTTGAGCAGCTTCGAGTTCGCCGAGGTGCCGATGCTGTCGAAGGCCCATGTCATGGCGCTGGCCAGCGGGGATTCATGGCTCGAGAAGGGAGCCAACATTCTGATTTTTGGTCCGCCAGGCGTCGGCAAGAGCCACGTCGGTTGCGGTATCGGCCATGCGCTGATCGAGGCCGGTAGGCGCGTGCTGTACATGCGCACCAGCGAGTTGGTGCAGCGCCTGCAGACTGCTCGCCAGACTCTGCAGTTGCCCCAAGCGCTTGCCAAGCTCGACCGCTACGACTTGCTGATTCTTGACGACATCTCGTATGTGCGGAAGGACCAGGCCGAGACCAGCGTGCTGTTCGAACTGATCGCCGAGCGCTACGAGCGACGCAGCATTCTCATCACCGCCAACCAGCCGTTCTCGGGGTGGGACACCGTATTCCCCGATGCCGGCATGACCGTGGCCGCCATCGATCGGCTGGTTCATCACTCGACGATCTTTGAGCTGAACAACGTGGAGAGCTACCGCGGCAAGGTGGCCGCCCGGGAACAGAAGGTCCAACGCGACAACGACAAGACGAATCGCCGGCGTCAATCATCCAGTGACAACGACACCCAGCCCTAAGGAGCGACAACCATAGCCCCATAAAAAAACGACATTCACCCCTGCCCAACCGGCCAAGATGAATGTCGTTTAGCCGGCCATGCTGCTTGACGCTATCCAAAATTGTCTCTTGGATCATGTTGGAGCTGGAGATGAAGCGCAGTGCACTGTACGCAATGGTCTGGGCGAAACCCATGACTCAGTTGGCGGCCGAGTTGGGCATATCGGATGTGGGCTTGGCCAAGGCGTGTCGCCGCCACGCGGTGCCGGCGCCGCCCCGAGGCTATTGGGCCAAGCTCAAGGCAGGCCAGAAGCCGCCACAAACACCGTTGCCAACGCCGGAGTTGGACGTGGTCGTGCAATTTGCGCAAAGTGATCCGGCGGAGCGGGAGCGACAGCGAATCATGGAGCGAAAGCGTACAGAGGTGCTCAATGCCGTTGCCACCCCTACGGTGACGAGGGTCGTCGCCCAGTTCTCCGTGCAGCTAGATGACGCTCATCCGCTGGTAAAAGCCAGCCAGCGATATTGCGAGCGCATCCCTAGATTGATCGAACAGTACAAGCGGCGGGGGGTTCACGCTTGGAGCTTGACGAAGCAGGAAGATCGTCCGCCCAGCGACAGCTATGGCCGCTACAGCTTGCTTCATCACGGGCTCTTGGACATTACCGCCTCCTTGGACCTGATGCCCTGGGTCTTGCAGTTTCACGCCTCGATTTTCCGTGGACTTGTGGCGGGCGGCATGGCAATAGCTCGACGCGAAGCGCCGACGGGGCGCCCGATCAGCAGGTCAGAGGGGCCGGCTATCGAGGCTCGGTTCAAGGGTGAGATCTTTACGATTCAGTTTTCGCAGGGCTATCGACGTGCCTACCTGGATGCCGACGAACTTGCAAAGAAGAGGAAGGAGTCATCGTGGGCGCGCGAGTACGAAACTCAGCCTTCCGAGAAGCTGACCTTTACCATCTCCGGTAGTGAATATCGCGCGAAGAAGACATGGCAAGGGACGCAAGAAAAACTGCAGGACCAAGTCGAGGATATTGTGCGTACCGCGTTTCAGCTCGTGCCGTTGCAAATGGAAATGCGCGAAGAGCGTGAAGCTGCGGCGGCCATTGCCAAGCGTGAGGAAGAGGCTCGCGCATTGGTGCGCCGACAAAATGAGGCGAAGGCAGAGCAACTCAAACAAGCTTTTCTCATGGTCGATGCCGATGAACGTACTCGCCGCCTAAAGGACTTTCTGCTGCGCCTTGAAGAGTTGGCCGATGAACTTCAACCACCCTACGACGAGCGGGCCAAGGTCTGGGTGAAGGTCGTCAGGAAGGAGCTTGACGCGCGAAATCCCATGGAGGAAATTTTGCAGCGCTGCCTTTCGGTTCCGTCGTGGAGCAAATGGCCACCGGATTGGTGGCCCGCGGAGTCGGGAGGTCAAACGATGGAGTAACCATCGGACACGGCTCCAATTAGACGCAACCAGCGCAAGAGTTGTGCTTAACTTGAATCATGCCGAGGGCTTTCGGGCGCTATCCGGCATGATCGACAGTGCCGAAAGTAGCCTCCTACATGCAGCAGGCGACATCTAAAACTATCCCGCACGAGGCCAGTTTCTGATGTTGCCTGACGCCATGAAATATCGTCTGTCGTACGTGCCGACGGATGCCGCAGCGAAGTCATCACCCCGGCCGACAATGCCGGCGCCGATGCACGCCGAGCGTGCGCCAGTTCGCCAAGCTTCGGATGAAAGTGGTGGGTGCCTGGACTTTCCAAGAAACCGGCAGACTGCCTTGTGAAATCACGATGGAAGAGAGATGCCGCCAAGAGCAAAAAACGGAAACACCGAGCGGATGCACCGGATCCTGGCCATCGTGCGTCAAAAGAATGGCGCCACGATGCAGGAGCTTATGGGCGAACTCGAAGTCTCAATGTCCACGATCAAGCGTGACATTGACGTGCTTCGAGACCGCATGGGCTGCCCCATCAACTTCGACCATGACGGCAACAAGTGGGTTATCGGCACCCTGCCTAGCGGCAAGCGATTTGAGCTGCCGGGTCTGTGGTTCAACGCCAGCGAGGTCTACGCGCTCCTGGCCATGCAACACTTGCTGAAGGGCGTTGAGCCTGGGCTTCTGGAGCCACACCTCCAGCCGTTGAAAGATAAGCTGGAAGCCATGCTGGGGGAATCGCCGGCGAAAGCCAAAGACATAGAGAAGCGCATCAAGCTCATACATTTCGCCGGCCGGCGCGTTGAGGTGAAGAACTTCGAGCTCTTGACAGAGGCCGTCCTAGAGCGCAGGCGCGTGGTGATGCGCTACTTCAACCGTGACAAGGGCGAGGCGACAAAGCGCGAGGTTTCACCATTGCGCATCGTCCACTACCGGGAGAATTGGCTGCTGGACGCGTGGTGCCATCTTCGAAACGAGCTCCGCTCGTTCGCCTTGGACGCGAT
>NZ_JAAVVD010000032.1:0-81178 GCF_018449755.1 Variovorax sp. dw_954
ACAGTGGGGTGTCTGGGAAGTCGGGAGACGCGCGCTGACTGAGGAAGCGATGTAGTATGTTGGTGAGTACCGTGCGATAAAGAGCGTCCAGGAAAACACGCACGGAAAGCGGGGGGGCACGGGGGGGGGGGGGGGGGGCCTCGGGGGGGGGGGGAGGGGGGGGCGGGGGGGGGGGGCGGGGGGGGGGGGGGCGGGCGGGCGGCGGGGGGGGGGGGGGGGGCGCGGGGGGCGGGGGAGGGGGGGGGGGCGCGGGGGGCGGGGGGGCGCGCGCGGCGCCCGGCACGGGGCCGGCCTTGGCGAACACGTCGACTTGCCATCCGGGCCGCGCCAGGCTGGCCGCGACCGCCGCGCCCGCCAGACCGGCGCCGATGACGGCGCAACGACCGGGTGCCGCGCGTTCGGCCCGCGGGGTGCGGCGCCGCGGTGTCCAGGCCGGGTGGAACACGGCGCGCAGGCAGTCGCGCTTGGGCGGCAGGCCCGGCGCCTTGCGCACCTGGAATCCGTTCTGCGCGAGCGCATCCCGAACGGCCCGTGCAATGGTCCAGGTGGCAAGGCCGGTGCCGCGCCGGGCAAAGCGCGAGACGGCCTTGAGAGTTTCCGGGGACCACATCGCGGGGTTGCGGTCCGGGCTGAAGCCGTCGAGGTAGATGCTGTCGGCCTCGAAGCGCTGGGCGCGCAGCATGGCCTGCACGTCGCCGACGCACAGCGTCAGCAGCACATGGCCGTCGTCGAAGCTCATGCGGTGAAAGCCCGGCAGCAGTTCCGTCCACTGCCTGGCCAGCGCCTGGGCGAGTTCGGCCAGTTCCGGATAGCCTGACGCGGCGCGCAGCAGACCCTCCACGCCCACGGGATGCGCCTCGATCGAGACGAAGTGCAGCATGCGCGGCCGGGCCGGGTCTGAACGCCAGGCCTGCCAGGTTGTCAGGAAATTGAAGCCAAAGCCGAAGCCGGTTTCGAGAACCAGCCATTGCGGCTGGCCGCGCCAGGCTTCAGGAAGCCCGCAGCCGCCGAGGAATACATGGCGGGACTGGGCCAGAGCGCCGGTTTCCGTGTGATAGATGTCGTCGAAGCGCTCGCTGCGCGGAACACCGTCGGCGCGCCACTGGACGGGTTCGGGCATTAGTCAGCGGACGTCATGAAGCTGGGTACTGGAATACGGGGACCGGACGCAGAGGACGCGAAGGTTTCGCGAAGGACGCGAAAGAAAACCAGAAAAGTCTTCTTTGACTTTTTTGCGTCCTTTGCGTTTCTTCGCGTCCTTTGCGTCCGGCCAAGTCCGCTTTCAAGTCCCCTTTCACAGCCGCCTGAAGATCAGGCGCTCGGCGGCACGTAGCCTTGCGCGACGTCCGCGCCGTCGCCGAAGAAATGCTTTTCCATCTGGCGCTTCAGGTATTCACGGGCGCGCTGGTCGGCCAGGTTCAGGCGGTTTTCGTTCACGAGCATGGTCTGCTGCTTGAGCCAGGCGGCCCATGCTTCCTTGCTCACGCTCTCCCAGATCTTCTTGCCGAGTTCGCCTGGATAGGGGGGAAAGTCGAGTCCCTCGGCTTCCTTGCCGAGTTTCACGCACTGAATCATTCGTGCCATTTGCGGGGTCCTTAGTTGATTTGGCTATTTGGAACTGTGAAAACGGTAGTTCCTGTTTTGTAGGGTGGCTTTCAGAATCGGCAGCTTCTCAGCCAGATTTGCCTTCCGAAAGACCGCCATGAGCCTTCGCCGCGACTTTATCAAGCTTTCCCTCGGTGCCACGCTGGGCGCGAGCATGGCCCTGACGGCGCTGCCGTCGTTCGCCCAGACCGTCAACCTGCTCAACGTGTCCTACGACCCGACGCGCGAGCTCTACGTCGACTACAACAAGGCCTTCGTCGCCTACTGGAAGGCCAAGACCGGCCAGGACGTGGTGATCAAGCAGTCGCATGGCGGCTCGGGCAAGCAGGCCCGCTCGATCATCGACGGCATCGATGCCGACGTGGCCACGCTGGCGCTGGCCGGCGACACCGACGCGCTCGTCACGCACGGCGGCCTGGTCAAGCCCGACTGGCAGAAGCGCCTGCCGCACAACTCGGCCCCGTACACCTCGACCATCGTGTTCCTCGTGAAGAAGGGCAACCCGAAGGGCATCAAGGACTGGGACGACCTGGTCAAGCCCGGCGTGCAGGTGATCACGCCGAATCCGAAGACCTCGGGCGGCGCCCGCTGGAACTACCTGGCTGCCTGGGAATTCGGCAAGCGCAAGTACGGCGGCCCGAACAACGGCAATGACAAGGCTAAGGAGTTCGTCGGCAATCTCTACAAGAACGTGCCGGTGCTCGATGCCGGCGCACGCGGCTCTACCATCACCTTCGTGCAGCGCGGCGTGGGCGACGTGCTGCTGGCCTGGGAGAACGAGGCCTACCTGGCGCTGAAGGAATTCGGCGCCGACAAGTTCGACATCGTTGCACCGTCCATCAGCATCCTTGCCGAGCCCACCGTGACGGTGGTCGACAAGGTGGTCGACAAGAAGGGCACGCGCGCCGTGGCCGAGGAATACCTGAAGTACCTCTACTCGGACGAAGGCCAGGACATCGTCGGCCGCAACTACTACCGCCCGACCTCCGACAAGGCCAAGGCCAAGTACGACAGCCAGTTCCCCAAGCTGACGCTGTTCACCATCGACCAGGCTTTTGGTGGCTGGACCAAGGCCGACAAGGAGCATTTCGCCGATGGCGGCTCCTTCGACCAGATCTACACGGCCAAGTTGAAGTAGGCCGGCCGCCTCCTTTCCCGCGTCGCCCCGATCCGCAAGAGCGCCTGTCCAGCAGGCGCCCGGGGCGAACTCACCCTTCAAAAAAGTAGCTTCCCGTGACCGTCCTCCTGATTGCCGGTAGTCCTTCGTCGCCGTCCCGTTCCACCGCCTTGCTCGAATCGGTGGGCAGCCGGCTCCACGGGCGCGGCGCGCGCATCGAGCGCGTCACTGTGCGCGAGCTTCCGGCGCAGGCGCTGTTGCGGGCCGAGTGGGAGCATCCCGACATTGCGCATGCCATTGCCCAAGTGGCGCAGGCCCGCGTGGTCGTGGTGGCCACGCCGGTCTACAAGGCGGCCTACAGCGGCGTGCTGAAGGTGTTCCTGGACCTGCTCTCGCAAGGCGCGTTGAAGGGCAAGACGGTGCTGCCGCTGGCGACTGGCGGCAGCGCGCACCACATGCTGGCACTCGACTACGCACTGCGGCCGGTGCTGCAGGCCCTGGCGGCGCGGCACATCCTGCCGGGCATCTACGCGACCGATGCGCAGATCACCGCCACGCCGCAAGGCGAATTCCGGGTGCACGACGACCTGGCGCACCGGCTCGACGAAGCGGCCGAGGTGCTGGCCGCCGAAGGGCTGAAGCTGCCGCCGATGCGGGGCTTCGAGCCGGTGCATTTCTCCCGGGTGCGATGTAGCGTTTGAAGCTTCCGCCGCGCATTGGCGCCAGGGCGCGGCAACCGATATCCCGTTCATCGTCCCGCTCTTTTTTCGCCGCTCATTCGCGGCGCGGGACAAGGCTTGCCTGAAGGAATCCATCATGACCTCTTCTCATTCGATCCAGCGTCGCCGCCTGTTGCAGGGCGCGGCCACCGCCATCGCGCTGCCGTCGTTCGCGGCGCTGGCGCAAAGCCCGTCGCGCACGCTGCGTGTGGGCAACCAGAAAGGCGCGCTCACCGTGCTCAAGGGCCGTGGCACGCTGGAGAAGCGGCTCGCACCGCTCGGCGTGGGCGTGACCTGGACCGAGTTCAATGCCGGGCCGGTGCAGCTCGAGGCGCTCAACGTCGGCTCGATCGACTTTGGCGATGTGGGCGAGGCACCGCCGATCTTTGCGCAGGCCGCCGGCGCGCCGCTGGCCTATGTGGCCGCGACCGTGCCGCGGCCGGGCGCCGAGGCGGTGCTGGTGCACAAGGACTCGCCGATCAAGACCGTGGCCGACCTGAAAGGCAAGAAAGTCGCGCTCAACAAGGGCTCGAACGTCCATTACTTCATCGTCAGGCTGGCGGAGCAGGCGGGCTTGAAATACAGCGACCTCAACTTCGTCTTCCTGGCGCCGCCCGATGCACGCGCTGCCTTCGAGAAGGGCTCGATCGACGCGTGGGTGATCTGGGACCCGTTCCTGGCCTCCGCCGAACTCACGCTGGGCGCGCGCATCCTGGCAGATGGCAAGGGCGTGGTCGGCAATCGGGGCTACTACTTCTCGTCTCTGCCTTATGTCGCGAAGAACGCCGACGTGCTCAAGCTGGTGGTCGAGGAGATCGACAAGCTCGACCAGTGGGCCGTGGCCAACAAGAGCGCCTACGCGCAGGAACTGTCCACGCTGTGGGGCTTGCCGAAGTCGGTGGTCGATGTGTCGGTCGCGCGAGCGGCCTATGGCACCGCGCCGATCACCAAGGCCATCCTGGCCGAGCAACAGCAGATCGCCGACACCTTCTTCGAACTGAAGCTGATCCCGAAGAAGATCAACCTGCTCGAGGCCGCCGGGGCGGGCATTGCATGAACATTTTCTGGTTCCTCCCCACCCATGGCGACAGCCGCTATCTCGGCAGCACCGAGGGCGCCCGGCAGGTCGACCTGCCTTACCTGCAGCAGATCGCCGGCGCCGCTGACCAGCTGGGCTACGAGGGCGTGCTGATCCCGACCGGCCGCTCCTGCGAAGACCCGTGGGTGATCGCGTCCAGCCTGATCGGCGCCACGCGCAAGCTCAAGTTCCTGGTGGCAGTGCGGCCCGGACTCCATCAGCCGGGCCTGGCCGCGCGCATGGCCGCGACCTTCGACCGGCTCTCCGGCGGCCGCTTGCTGGTGAACCTGGTCACCGGCGGCGACCAGGCCGAGCTCGAAGGCGATGGCGTGTTCCTCGACCATGCGGCGCGCTACGAGCAGTCGGCCGAGTTCATCCGCATCTGGCGCGAGATCCTGGCGCGCAGTCACGACGGCCAGGCCTTCGACTACGAGGGCAAGCACCTGAGCGTGAAGGGCGCGAAGCTGCTTTATCCGCCGGTGCAGGCGCCGTATCCGCCGGTATATTTCGGCGGTTCCTCGGAGGCGGCGCATGAGCTGGCGGCCGAGCAGGTCGACACCTACCTGACCTGGGGCGAGCCACCGGCCGAAGTCGCCAAGAAGGTGGCCGATGTGCGGGCCCGTGCCGCGCGCCGGGGGCGCACGGTGCAATTCGGCATCCGCCTCCACGTGATCGTGCGCGAGACCGAGGACGCCGCATGGCGCGCCGCCGAAGAGCTGATCAGCCGCGTCGACGACGACACCGTGATCCGCGCGCAAGCCGCCTTCGCGCGCATGGATTCCGAAGGTCAGCGCCGCATGGCTGCGCTGCATGCCGGGGGCAAGAAGCGCTCGCGCGCCGACCTGGAGGTGTCGCCCAACCTGTGGGCCGGCGTGGGGCTGGTGCGCGGTGGCGCGGGCACGGCGCTGGTCGGCGATGCGAAGACGGTGGCCGCGCGCATCGAGGAATACGCGGCGCTCGGGCTCGACAACTTCATCCTCTCGGGCTATCCGCACCTGGAGGAAGCCTACCGGTTCGCCGAACTGGTGTTCCCGCTGCTGTCGAAGCGCGTCAGGCAGCAGTTGCGCGGCGGGCCGCTCGGCGGACCGTTCGGCGAGGTGGTGGCCAATCTCGATGCGCCGTCGCGCCTTCATTCGCAGAGCTGAAAGCAAAAGCATTCATGACTGAACAAGTGCAAACCTTGCCCGTCGATTCCTCACCTCCGTCCGGCGCCGCCAAGGCCTTTGCGCTGGGCGTGGGAACGCGGCTGGTGCCGTGGCTGGTGCCCATCACGCTGATCGTCGTGTGGCAGATCGCCTCCTCGCTGGGTTGGCTGTCGACGCGCGTGCTGCCGGCCCCCATCGACGTGGTGAAGGCCGCGTGGACGCTGGCGCTGTCGGGCGAGCTGTGGACGCATGTGAAGGTGAGTGCGGGCAGGGCGCTCGCGGGGCTGGCCATCGGCGGTGGACTCGGGCTCGCACTGGGCCTGCTGACCGGCTCGGTGAAGTTCTTCGAGACGCTGCTCGACTCGACCATCCAGATGGTGCGCAACATCCCGGCGCTGGCGCTGATCCCGCTGGTGATCCTGTGGTTCGGCATCGACGAGTCGGCCAAGCTGTTCCTCATCAGCGTGTCGGTGTTCTTTCCGATCTACCTGAACACCTTCCACGGGATTCGCAATGTCGACCCGCAGTTGATCGAGATGGGGCGCACCTACGGCCTCAGCCGCTGGCAGCTCTATCGCGAGGTGATCCTGCCGGGGGCGCTGTCGTCGATCCTGGTGGGCCTGCGCTTCTCGCTCGGGCTCATGTGGGTGATCCTGATCGTGGCCGAGACCATCTCGGCGCAGGCCGGCATCGGCTACCTGACGATGAATGCGCGGGAGTTCCTGCAGACGGACATCGTGCTGGTGGGGATCCTGCTGTACGCGTTGCTGGGGAAGCTGGCGGATCTGTTCGCCCGCGGCCTGGAGCAATGGTGGCTGCGTTGGCACCCGGGCTATCAAAAGAAGACCACCTGAAAGAAGCTCAATGACCGATCAAACGATTTCCAACGAAGGCGGCGTCAAGCTGGAAGCGCGCGGCCTTCACAAGCGCTACGGCCAGCGCGAGGTCCTGCGCAACACGCGGCTTGTCGTCGAGCCGGGGCAGTTCGTCGCCATCGTCGGGCGCAGCGGGTGCGGCAAGAGCACCTTGCTGCGGCTTGTGGCCGGCCTGGAAGCGGCCAGCGAGGGCGCGCTCTACACGGATGGAAAGGCCATCGACGGGCTGCACGACGACACGCGGATCATGTTCCAGGAGGCGCGGCTGCTGCCTTGGCGGCGCGTGCTCGACAACGTCACGCTGGGCCTGCCGGCGCAGGCCAGGGGGCGCGGCAAGGAAGTGCTGGCGCAGGTCGGGCTGGCCGACCGCGAGAACGAATGGCCGGCGCGCCTGTCGGGCGGGCAGCGGCAACGCGTGTCGCTGGCGCGCGCGCTCGTGCACCGCCCGCGGCTGTTGCTGCTGGACGAACCGCTGGGTGCGCTGGATGCGCTGACCCGCATCGAGATGCACCGCCTCATCGAGGACCTGTGGCTGCGCCATCGCTTCACCGCGCTGCTGGTGACGCACGACGTGCAGGAAGCCGTGGCGCTGGCCGACCGCGTGATCCTCATCGAGGACGGCCGCATCGCGCTCGACGAGAACATCGCGCTGGCCCGCCCGCGCTCGCAGGGCGACCCGGCCTTTGCCGCGATCGAGAAACGCATCCTCGACCGTGTGCTGCAGAAGCCCGACGCCGAACCCGCCCGCAACGACCCGCACTGGGCCGACGGTCCCGCCCACGCCCTGCGCTGGGCGCTCTGAAGTTTCTTTTTCAACCCACAGGAGTCATCTCATGTCCATCCAGGCCATCAACGTTCGCAACCAGTTCAAGGGCAAGGTGAAGGAAATCATCCGCGGCGACGTTGTCTCCGAAGTCGATGTCGAGACCGCCTGGGGCGTGGTCACCTCGGTCATCACCACCCGCTCGGTCGACGAGCTGCAACTGCGGCCCGGCTCCGACGTGGTCGCTCTGGTGAAGTCGACCGAAGTGTCGATCGCGAAGCTTTAGCAAGCTCGCGCTCGCGTGGCTCGCCCGCTCGCTTGCGAGACTGGACCTACGCGGGTTGCGCCCCTGTGCCCACATGGCGGGTACGTTATGGTCCCAAGACTCCTTTCATCGATACGGCATGTTGCCGTTCCGAAGTACAAGGAGTTGCCAGATGGATGAATTGCAAACGAAGACGCCGGCTGAATTGGTCGAGGACGCCCGCCGCGCCAGCCATGACGCCAAGATTGCCGCATGGAATGTCGCGGCCGAAGCCCGGACCACGGGACAGCATGCCGCCAACGTCGCCAGGGTTGCTGCGAGTGACGCCGGGGACATCGCGTCGGATGCCGCGGCCACCGGACGGGTCTACGCGAAGAACGCGGCGACTGCCGCCGGTGACAAGCTGAATGAACTCAAGGGCCGTGCGATCGACCTGAAGTCCAGGAGCGCCCGGTACATCGCCGATGAGCCCATGCGCTCGGTGGGCTATGCAATGGCGGGCGGCGCCGCGCTGATGGCCCTGCTGGTCGCGATGCGTCCGCGCAGATATTGACCCTTGCGCACTCAGCGCAGTCGGCGCGCCTTGTCCGCGAGGACGCGCCGAATCCGTTTCGCCAGCGCATCGTGCGTATAGGGCTTGCCGAGCAGTTCCACCCCGCTGTCCAGCCGCCCGCCGTGCACGATGGCGTTCTGCGTGTACCCCGATGTGAAGAGCACGGCGATCCCGGGTTGCAACTGTCGGGCCTTGCGTGCGAGTTCGGGGCCGCGCAGCTTGCCCGGCATGACCACGTCGGTGAACAACAGGTCGACCTGCGCACCGTTCTTGAGGATGGCCAGCGCCGCAGCCGCGTCGCGCGCCTCCAGCACTTCGTAGCCCAGGTGACCAAGCAACTCGACGACCGTGGCGCGCACTGCGTCATCATCCTCCGCCACCAGCACGGTCTCGCTGCCACCATCGAGTACGTCCACCTCCTCCGCCACCGTCGACACGTCCCCGGCGGCGCGCGGCAGGTAGATCTTGACGGTCGTGCCGTGCCCCGGCTCGCTGTAGAGCTTCACGTGGCCGCCCGATTGCCGTACGAAGCCGTAGACCATCGACAGTCCCAGGCCCGTGCCCTTGCCCTCGGCCTTGGTCGAGAAGAAGGGCTCGAACACCCTGGCGGCGATCTCCGGTGTCATGCCGCTGCCGGTGTCGGTCACCGCCAGCAGCACGAACTGCCCCGCGACCACGTCCGGGTAGTCGCGCGTGTAGCGTTTGTCGAGCGAGGCATTGCCGACTTCGATGGTGAGACGCCCCGAGCCCTCCATGGCATCGCGCGCGTTGAGCGCCAGGTTGAGCAGTGCGTTCTCGACCTGGGCCGCGTCCACGAAGCTGTTCCATAGCCCGCCGGAGACCGCCGTCCTGATCTCGATCGCATCGCCGATCGTGCTGCGCAGCATGTCCTCCATGCCCGCGATCACGCGGCCGACATTCACCACCTTCGGGTCCAGCGGCTGGCGCCGCGCGAACGCGAGCAACTGGTTCGACAGCCGCGCGCCGCGCTGCGTGGCGGCGATCGCATTCGTCACATACCGCGCGGCGGAACCTTCGGCCCCCACGGTGCGCAAGAGCAACTGCAGGTTGCCCGAGATCACCTGCAGCAGGTTGTTGAAATCGTGCGCCACGCCGCCGGTGAGCTGGCCGACGCTCTCCATCTTCTGCGACTGGTACAGCGCGGCCTGGGTGCGCTTGAGGGCTTCCGCGGCCTCGTGGTCTGTGGTCATGTCGCGGGCCACGGCGTGGATGAAGCGCTCGTCCGGCACGGCGGTCCACATGAACGGGCAGTAGCTGCCGTCCTTGCGGCGGTAACGGTTCTCGAAGCGGAAGGTCGCGGCGCCGTCGGCCAGCCGGGCGAGTTCCGCCAGCGTGGCGCTGCGGTCATCGGGATGCACGAGGTCGAGGAAGTTGTGGCCGACGAGTTCGGTCTGCGACCATCCGAGCAGCCGCGTCCACGCCGGGTTCACGGAAAGGATCCGCGCATCGAAGTCGGCGACCACCATGACGTCCATCGACAGGCGCCACATGCGGTCGCGGTCCGCGGTGCGCTCGGCCACCTGCTCCTCGAGCATCTGGTTCATGTTGGCCAGCACCAGCGCAGCGGCCTTCTGGTCCTCGATGTCGGTGTTGGTGCCGACCCAGTGGATGATCGCGCCGGCCTCGTCGTGCAGGGGTACGGCGCGCGCGATGTGCCAGCGGTAGGCCCCATCGGCGCGGCGCAGCCGGGCTTCTGCCTCGTAGGCACTGCCCTCGGCCAGCGCGCTTTGCCATCGCTGGGTGACATCGGCGAGATCCTCGGGATGCACGATGTTCGCCCACCCCTCGCAAACAAGCTGCTGCAACGGCAGGCCGGTGTAGGTCGAGACGTTGTGATTGAACCAGTCGACCGATCCATCGGGCGGGGCGGCCCAGACGTGATTGGGCATGGCCTCGGCGACGGTCTGGAAGCGTGCGTCGCGCACGCGCACCGCTTGCTCGGCGCGTACCTTGGCCGTGGTCTCGATCACGATGGCCATCACGCCCGCCGGTTGGCCCGACTCGTCGCGCACCGGCGAGTAGTCGAGGTTCATCCATACCTGCTCGGGGGCGCCTGTGCGGTAGAGCGTCAGTTCCTGGTCCCGGTAGCTGAGCGTGCCGCCCGCCAGGCAGACCTTCATGAGGTTATCGGCGAAGTCGAACACCTCCGGCCAACCGTCGCGCACATTCATGCCGAGCAATTGCGGGTGCCGTGCGGCCGCGAAGACGGCATAGCCATCGTTGTAGATCATCACGCCCTCCGTTCCCCAGAGCAGGGCGATGGGCACGGACGACTGCAGCATCATCGATACCGACGCCTTGAGCGTCTGCGACCAGGTGCCGATCGACCCCGCGCTGGTGCGCCCCCAGTCGAATTCCGCGATCAATCGCGCTGCGTCCCCGCCGCCGGTGAGAAACGGATGCGTCGTGCAGTGGGGTTTCATGGTGATTGGAGGGCTAGGGAGGCGGCATGCACTGCGGGTTGTAGCACCGCGCCGCGCGATTCCAGGCGGCCAAAACGCACACCGATACGATCAATTTCAATTGGGCGGCGCACATGAAAACCTATGGCGTAAGAACGAGCCGACACGGTGTCGCGCTTAAACATCGCCTGTGCGACCGCGGCGGGATTTCATGCTGTGTGGTTCGGCCATCCCGGCCCTTGAAAGACATCCAATGCGCAATCCCTGGACGACGAAGAATCCATTCATGAGCATGTGGCTCAGCGCCGCGAATCGAACGGCCGGATCTGCGAGGGGCCAGGCCACCGCGGCGGCCAAGCGCAACGTGGCGACGGCGCAGGCGGAAGTCGCGCGACAGGTGCTCGACTTCTGGAGCGGCAAGTCGCCGGCGAAACCGGCCACGACGAAGAGGAAGTCGCGTCGCTGAACGCGGGCATGGCAAGGCGATACAAGGCCCCGTCATGGGGTGCGATCTTCCAGCGCAGCATCGCGTCGATGACCCGGCAGGGCATGCGCGTGGGCCAGTCGGCCATGGCGTCGGTAGTCAAGCAGACGGTGAAGCAGACGATCAAGAAGCGCAAGCCGCCGGCGGGCGCGGGCCAATGGCTGCAGGGCGTGGCGATGGGCGCGACCGGCATGCGCCGCTACCGGCTGTTCCGCCCGCCCGGCGTCAAGGTGGGCGAGCGCCTGCCCTTGATGGTCATGCTGCACGGCTGCAGCCAGGACGCCAGAACCTTTGCCAACAGCACCCGCATGAACGTCATCGCGGCGCGCGAGCGCTTCATGGTGCTCTACCCGGAGCAGGACCGCGTCTCCAATCCACAGGGCTGCTGGAACTGGTACGACACCACGGGCGGCCGCGCGTACGGAGAGGCCGCGCTCATCATGAGCGCCATCGACCAGGTGACCCTGCTCTACGGAGGCGATCGCGCACGCGTGGCGGCAGTCGGCCTGTCGGCGGGCGCCAGCATGGCCGCGCTGCTGGTCAGCAGGCATCCGGACCGGTTCAAGGCGGTCGTCATGCATTCCGGCATTCCGCCCGGCACCGCGCACTCGACGATGTCGGCGGTGGGCGCGATGCACGGACTGCGGCATACCAAGTCGCTGGCGGCCCGGCCGTTGGCGGTGGTGACCTCCTGGCCGCCGCTCATGGTGATTCATGGCGGGCTGGACCGTGTGGTTTCGCCAAACAACGGCCACGCAGCGGTGCAGGCCTGGGCCTCGGCTGCCGGCGCGCGTGCCACGGCCACCCGCAGCGTGCAGCGAGGCAGCCGCTATCCGGCGACCGTGACCGACTACAAGCGCAAGGGCAGCACCGTCGCCACCCTGGTGGAGATCGCGCGGCTGGGCCATGCATGGAGCGGTGGCGCCGCCAAGGAGTTCTTCAGCGACGACAAGGGGCCGGATGCCTCGCGCATGGCGTGGACCTTTGCGTCGAAGCAGTTCCGGCAGTGAGGAAGAGGAGGCGCGCGGTGGACGCGCGTTGTGCCGAGGCGCTTTGTCTGCCTGCGACTACAGGCACCGGCACGGTCGGGACGAAGGATGGCGCGTCCCCACTTGACCGAGTCCCAAATGACCTCAGCACGCCGAACTTTCCTGATGACTGTCACTGGCCTTGCCTTTGGCGCCTCGCCCTGGGTGGCGCTCGCTGCGCACCGGCCGCCCGCTGGCACGAAGAAGCAGGACGTCGTCGATGGCACGGTGACCATCGACAAGCTCAACGCTGCCCACGACACGCCCACGCTGGCCCAAGGCGCGCGCGGCGCAGCGGTCATGCGCGCGCAGATCCTGCTGGACCGCGCATGGTTCTCGCCGGGCGAGATCGATGGCGGCTTCGGCGCCAACATGCGGCGTGTGGTGGCGGCCTACCAGAAGTCCAGCGGGCTCGCCGTCAGCGGCAAGATCGATGGACCCACATGGGCCGCCCTGAACGCGGACGCTGCGCCGCCGTTCGCGACCTACGCCATCACCGCGAACGACGCGGCAGGTCCATTCACGTCCATACCCCAGGACATGTCCGAGCGCGCAAAACTGAAGTCGCTGGACTACGAGAACCTGCAGGAGGCGCTCGCGGAGAAGCATCACATGTCGCCGCGTTCCCTGGTCGAGCTCAATCGGGGCGCGCGCTTCCAGGCGGGCGATGAAGTCATCGCGGCCAACGTCACCGGCGCGGCGGATGCCGGCATCGTCAAGGCGGCCCGCTCGATCGAGATCGACAAGGGCGAGCACATGCTCTTCGTGCTGGACCGCGACGGAAGACCGCTGGCTGGCTTCCCGATCAGCATCGGCGGGCCGCTGGATCCGCTACCGCTCGGCAAGATGAAGATCACCAACGAGGTCGAGAACCCGACCTTCACCTACGACCCTTCCATCCTGAAGAATGCGCCCGCGGATGCGAAGAAGGTCGACGTGGCTGCCGGGCCCAACAACCCGGTCGGCAACGTCTGGATGGGTCTGTCGAAGCCGCATTGGGGCATCCACGGCACGCCGGCGCCAGAGCGGGTGGGACACGAGGAAACGAACGGCTGCATCCACCTGACCAACTGGGATGCGGCGCGCGTCGCCCGGCTCGCCAAGGCCGGCTTCGCGGTCGAGGTCAGGGCATGAGAAGGATGTGATGCCGCGCGTTGGATGGGTGGCTGCATTGTGGTGCGTGATGTCGGCGGGGGCGGTGGCGCAGGTCGCCGCGCCCCCACCCTCGGCCGTGACGGCGCCGGCGTCGCCATCCACCGATGCGCTTGCGCTGCTGTCCGCGCGTCCATTGCGCTTTCCGGTCGAAGGGATCGACCCGGACAAGTTGACTGACACCTTCAATGACGGCCGTCCCGGCCACCGGCATGAGGCGCTTGATATCCCGGCGCCGCGCGGCACCCGCGTCGTCGCCGTGGACGACGGGCCGCTGGTGAAGTTGTTCACCAGCAAGGCCGGGGGCCTCACGGTCTACCAGTTCGACCCCAGCGGAAGGCTGGCCTACTACTACGCGCACCTGGACCGCTACGCCGACGGGCTGCAGGAAGGCAAGCCCTTGCGGCGCGGCGATCTCATCGGCTACGTGGGCACCACCGGCAACGCGCCGCCGGATGCGCCCCATCTTCACTTCGCCGTGTTCCTGCTGGGGCCGCAGAAGCAGTGGTGGAAGGGGGAGGCGCTGAATCCCTATGAGGCATTGCGGCGGGCTCGTTAGAAGCTGAACGGTCCGCCGCCCGCCGCATGAGGCGACCGACACCGACAGGCCCGCTGTCAAGGCGGCGCGGCAACAGACGCAACCGATCCAAACATCCCGCGGCAGGAGCGCGCGAAGGACCCAGAATCGGTGCTGCTTCCGGCACCGAGGGAACTGCTGTCCTGCGGCAGCAGCACGAGTGACCTGTCCGGGCGCGTCCGGCGTCCTGCGGAGGGCATTCGCGGGGATGTCGAAGGTCCTGGTCGAGGAGATGACATGACACGAATGTCGGCCATTGCCCATTTCCGGCGCTTGTGCTGCCTGGGCCTGCAGCCCCAGGCCGTGATGCCCAGCCTGCTGTCTGCGGCGCACGAACTGCTTCCATCGGAGACCAATGGATTCTTCTGGGCTGACGAACACGGGCGCCTCGCCGGGTTCACGCCGGAATACGTGATCCCTGAAGTGGTGACGACGCTGGCGGAGAACCTCGAGGGTGTCGTCGAACGATCATTGCCCCTCGATTTCGAGACGACGATGCTGCGCGGCGGCGAGGTTGGCAACCTGCTTCCGTTCTTCACCCGGGATTTCTACCGTGGAGACACTTATCACCTGATCTATCGACCCTACGCCTTGCATCACGCCATCGACGGTGTCGTGCGCGATACGCCGAACGGAAAGGGCCTGGGCGCCTTCGTGCTGGGCAGGTCGGCCCGCCAGCCGGAATTCAGCGCGGCTGAAAAGGCCACCTTGCGGCAAATGCTCCCGTACGTCGCGCATGCCATGCACCCGCCCGAATCGTGCGAATCGGGAGGCCTCGCGGACGAGTTCGCGGACAGCGGCGACAACGGCCTGGTCATCCTCGACGAGCGCGCGGAGGTGGCCTACATGAGCGCGCGGGCCCGGCAGATCCTCTATGTCGCGGCGCACGCAAACGCATCCGCCGACTACATACCGCCCGCCATCCTGAGCGTCTTTGCAAATCTCGTGCGGATCTCGCGCGGACGCGAAGCGGCGCCGCCGGTCGTTTGTTGCGACAGCCCGATGGGCCGCTTCGTTTTCCGGGCGCACTGGCTCGATCCCCTTTCCGAAGCCGCGAACGCAATGGTCGGCGTGACCGTCCAGCAGCAGGAGCCCTTGGTGCTGGTGATGGTCCGCAACATGCACGCGGCCGGTTTGTCCGACAAGCAGATGGCACTGTGCCTGCTGCTGGCGCAGAACCATACATTCGCCTCGATCGCGGCGCAGCTTCACATCAGTCTTGCTACGGCAAAGGACTACGCCGATCGCGTCTACCGCAAGCTCGACGTGCACACGCGCGAAGAGGCCTTGCGCAAGCTCGGCCGGACGTAAGCGCTATCGCGATCCGCCACGCCGAGCTTTGTCATGTTTCCGGCTGCTGCGGCCGCCCCAGGTCCGGCTTGCTGTAGTCGCACACGCCTTGCGGGAAGATCAGCTTGAGCTTCGCGACGGAGGCGTCGTCCGGAACCCACGGCGCATAGGTGCCGTCGGCCAGCGCCGCGTCCACGCTCTTCAGCGCGCACTTGTAGATGCCTCCCTCGAAAGGCGCGCCGGCGACGATGCGCGAGTCGGTGAACAACGGGAACAGGCGGGTGCATTCGCCGGGTGCCTTGTTGTCGAGGATCCCATCCCAGACGGTTGGCCCGCGAGCGATCAGCGTGCCGTAGACGTCGAAGCAACTGTCCTGCGCGTCGGCCGGCCGGTTCCCGGCGATGCCCAGTTCCGGATGAGCGCGCATGTTGGCCATCCATTGGTCCATCACGCTGAATGCGAGGAAGCTCCTGTCCGCCTGCGGCGGGTTGGCAGGTGCGCCAGGCGGCGCGGGGGGCACCGTGTCGGTGAACCAGATCACCAGGTTGTCAGTGGTCCCGGTCTTCTGCAGCACGCGCTTGCGCACCGCGAAGGATTGGTGCGCGTCGTGCATGTTGGCCTCGCGCTCGAGGTACTGACGGTTGTCGATGGTGGGCAGCAGGTCGTTGCCGCTGTACACGAGGCCGGAAGCATAGGCGGCCTGCATGGCCTCGATGCTGCCCTCGGTGCGTGGCGCCGGCATGTCAAGCGCCGGGGAGACAGTCATGTTGCGCCGGCTCCAGGGGTCGAACAGCGAGGGGTTCGCGATGACGGCCTGGGCCGAGTAGAGGGGATTGAACGGATAGCCCTCCTGCACCATGTCCTTCGGCTGCACCCAGCCTCCCACCTTGAAGTTGAGGTCAAGGAACTCCTGCGGCGTGATGCTGCCATCTTTCACGGACTTCAGGCCGTACTGCACGCCGACGTTGTCCCACGTGTGGCGCGCGAAGCCGTCTGTGCCGGTGCCGTAGATGTTGACCGCATCGCCGAAGTGCGTCCACTGGATGGGCGGGCGGATGTCGGGCTGCGGTGCGACGACGTCGCCCGGCGGTACGTAGGAATCCGCATTGGCCACGCTCCCGAACCATGGGTTCATCACCAGCGGGAACGCGCCGCGCCAGCCTTTCACGCATTCGGTCGAGCCTGTGCTCATGCTCGGGAAGTTCAAGCCCAGGATCTGCTTGGCCAATGCCATCGGATCCACCACCGCCGGCTCGCCGTTCATGCCCACGAGCAGCGTGCGATTCCTGACATCGCGCCACCGCGTGTTGTTTCGGTCGGTCATGTCCATGTAGTACTCCAGCAACTCGCAATCGCCGACGTGGGTCACCTGCGAAACCATGTCGGGGAAGGACTGGATCGGCACCAGCGCGTCCAGGACGCCCGGGCTGTTCTGCGCCAGGATGTATTGCGCGATTCCACCGCCGGAGCCGCCCACGCCCACGGTGTACGTCGGCACGCCGTAGCGTTCGATGAAGCGCTCCTTTGTCATCATCGCCGTCTCGTCGGCCAACTGCAGGTTGTAGTGCGTGCGAGTGCTGTTGCCGCTCGAGTTCGCGATGGCGTAGCCCAGCGCCAGTATTTCAGGCTGGAGCGCGTCGCTCAGGGTTCCCTGCGAATGGCCGATTCCGACGCTGCCGGTGAAGAAATAGCCGAGGCGACCATTCCACAGACTTGTGTCCAGGTGCGCCGGATCCTCTCCACGCCGCGCCAGCATTGCAAAGCTGTAGAGGAATCGATTGATGGTGCCGACCTCGCGGCGCACGATGAAGTCCACCGTACGCTTGTCAGGCAAGGTCACCCGAGCCATGTCGGCCAGCGCCGCGTCACCGGGCGGCAGCAGTTTCCAGGTGTTGTCGGTGGCGCGGTACGAATAAGTGATGAATCTGTCGATGGAGCAGTCGCGGCTGAAGCCGGCGGGGTTGCCTCCAGCGTCGAGCACCTTGTAGCCAGGCGGAGCCGCCGAGTCGGCTATCGGCTGCAGTCCGAACTGGTTCGTGGTGCAGACGAACGGAACCTGGTGAGGGCCCGAGAACATCGGACCCTCGATCGGCCAGTTATGCAGGCGTATCGACGCTGCGACGATCAGGCCGTGCAGGAAACGGACCTGGAGCGTGTTGTCACCGTTGGCGAAGCCGCTGACAACGCCTTCCATCCTGCGTCCGCTGGAATCCAGCTCCTGCGCCTGCAAGGTCTTCCGGCCATTGATCCAGATCTCCACCTTGTCGTGCAGGATGGGCGGGGCTTGCACCTCGATACGGGCATCGCCACCCGAGACCCACTGCGGTGCGCTCGAAAGAAGCCGAAGGGACACCAGCGCGGGTATGTCAACGTCGATGGGCAGCTTTTCATTGCCGACGTCCGTCTTGGCGCTGCCAACGTCCGCAGCCTCGGCGCCGGGAATCTTTGCATCGGTTGCCATCGGCGCCCGTGTTGACGAGTCGGGCGCGGGCTTCAGGGACGCGGTGGACGGCATCGACGCGAAGTCGGACGACGCGTTGTCTCCACCGCCGCAGGATGCGATGCACAGTGCCATGAGCAGCGACCACGCGAGGCGCGCGCGGCTCGATCCCAACAGAATCCTGTTCATGAGATTCTCCTTTGATCGCGTGTCCGAAACACTATGGGCGCCAGATCCGCAGGCGTCTGCCCCCCTGCGGAGGGCAATTTGCGCAACCGGCCCGTTTCAAGTTCCGCGCGGGGCGGAGATACGTAATGATTGGTTTCTTGCCGGCCTTGCACAGCGTGTGTTCAAGTCGGCATGACCCAAAAGACCCGCAGGACCACGATGCCCAAATCCCCTTTCGAACCGACCGACCCGCCCGACAACTCCGGCATGCGCAAGGGCCTGACCAGCTATGGCGACCAGGGCTTCTCGCTGTTCCTGCGCAAGGCCTTCATCAAGGGCGCGGGCTTCACCGATGCCGCTCTGGACCGGCCCGTCATCGGCATCACCAACACCGGCAGCGCCTACAACCCGTGCCACGGCAATGCGCCGCAGCTCATCGAGGCAGTGAAGCGCGGCGTGATGCTCGCGGGCGGCCTGCCGATGGACTTCCCGACCATCTCCATCCACGAGAGCTTTGCCGCGCCGACCAGCATGTTCCTGCGCAACCTCATGTCGATGGACACCGAGGAACTGGTGCGCGCCCAGCCGATGGATGCGGTGGTGCTCATCGGCGGCTGCGACAAGACGGTGCCCGCGCAACTGATGGGTGCGGCCTCGGCCGCCATTCCGTCGATCCAGCTCATCACCGGATCGATGCTGACCGGCAGCCATCGTGGAGAACGCGTGGGCGCCTGCACCGACTGCCGGCGCTACTGGGCCCGCTACCGCGCCGACGACATCGATGCGGAGGAGACCATTGACGTCAACAACCAGCTTGTCGCGAGCGTCGGCACCTGCTCGGTGATGGGCACGGCCAGCACGATGGCCTGCATTGCCGAGGCGCTGGGCATGACGATGCCGGGCGGCGCATCGCCACCCGCCGTCACGGCCGACCGCATCCGCATCGCCGAGCAAACCGGCGCGCAGGCCGTGCAAATGGCGCGCGAGCGCCTGACCATCGACAAGGTGCTGACGCCGGCGGCCTTCGAGAACGCGATGCGCGTGCTGCTGGCGATCGGCGGCTCGACCAACGGCATCGTCCACCTTACGGCCATCGCCGGCCGCATGGGCCTGGAGATCGACCTGGCCGCGCTCGACCGCATGGGCCGCGACACACCCGTATTGCTCGACCTGAAGCCGTCAGGCCAGCACTACATGGAGGACTTCCACGCGGCGGGCGGCATGGCGACGCTGCTGCGCGAACTCAAGCCGCTGTTGAAGTTGGACGCCCTGACGGTGACCGGCCGCACGCTCGGCGAAGAGATCGAGCGCGCCGGGCCGGGATTCAGGCAGGACGTGATCCGCCCGGCCGCCAACCCGATCTATCCGCAGGGCGGCATCGCGGTGCTGCGCGGCAACCTGGCGCCGGGCGGCGCGATCATCAAGCAGTCCGCCGCCGACCCCGGGCTCATGGAGCACGAGGGCCGCGCCGTGGTGTTCGAGAACATCGAGGACCTGGTGACGCGCATCGACCGCGACGACCTCGACGTGACGGCGCAGGACATGCTGGTGCTGAAGAACATCGGCCCCAAGGGCGCGCCGGGCATGCCGGAGGCCGGCTACATCCCGATCCCGCGCAAGCTGGCGCGGGCGGGCGTGAAGGACATCGTGCGCATCTCCGACGGACGCATGAGCGGCACGGCCTTCGGCACCATCGTGCTGCACGTGACGCCGGAGTCCGCCATCGGCGGGCCGCTGGCCCATGTGCGCAACGGCGACCGCATCCGCCTGAGCGTGGCCAGGCGCGAGATCGCGTTGCTGGTGTCGGACGAGGAGCTGGCGCGCCGCGCCGAGGCGTCGCCGGTGGTCGAGCCGACGGCCGAGCGGGGCTACCGCAAGCTGTTCCTGCAATCGGTGATGCAGGCCGACAGGGGCGTGGACTTCGACTTCCTGCGTGCCGCGAAGATGGTGGGCAAGGCGCCGCGCGAAGGTTGACGCGCGCGGCCGCAAGTGCCGCGATATGATTTGCGGAATACAACGCTCGGCGTTCCGTCGAAGCAAAGTTCCGGAGACATTCATTCATGCGCATCGCTTCCCGGCGGTTGGTCTTGCCTTTTCTTCCTGCGCTTTTGGCGGTGTTCGGGTGCGCGTCACCTGCATGGGCGCAAGACGGCCTGGTGCTCTACGGCGCAGGCTCCTTGCGCGAAGCCATGACCGAGGTGGCAGCAGCTTTCACCGCCAGCGAGAAGATCCCGGTGACCACCCAGTTCGGCGCGTCGGGCCGCATGCGCGAACGCATCGAGGCCGGGGAAAAGGTCGACGTCTTCACCTCCGCCGACCTGGGCCACGCGCGCAAGCTGGTGCAGGATGGCCGGGCCAGCGTGATGGCCTTGTTCGCGCAGAACACGCTGTGCCTTCTGGCACCCGCGCGCGCTGGCCGCATCGACAGTGCCGGGGCGCTGGACGCGCTGCTGAAGGCGGGCGTGAAGGTCGGTGTCTCGCCGCCAAAGGTCGATCCGCTGGGTGACTACACGGTCGAACTGTTCACCGCCGCGGGCCGGCTCAAGCCTGGCGCGGAGGCCGCGCTGCAGGGCAGGGCGGTGGTGCTCGACAACCCGCCCGGCGCGCCGCCTTCGCCCAGCGGCGACTACTACCTCGATGCCTTGAATGACGGCAGGGTCGATCTGGCGGTCGTCTATTGCTCGGGCCGCGAGCGCTACGCGAAGCTGAGCAAGGAAGTCGCGATGGTGCCGTTTGTGCCGGAGCTCCAGGTGGGCCCGCAATACGGCCTGGCGGTCGTCAAGGGCGCAAAGCCGGAGGCGATGCTGCTCGCGCTGCGCATCCTGTCGCCGGAAGGGCAAGCGATCCTCGCGCGCAATGGGTACAAGGCAATCGGCCTGCCACAAGGTCGTTGAAAAGGGAGAACAAGACATGCATGGTTCCAAGAAGTGGATTGCTTGTGCCGGAGCCTGCGCTGCGGCGCTGTTGAGCGCATGCGGCGGAGGCGGTGGCGATTCGTCCAATGCGGCGGCGCTTCTCACGCCGGTGGTGCAGGTCGGCGGCGCCGTCGACCATCCGTCGGGCGTGAGCCTGGGTACGCTGGCGGCCAAGCCGGCGGTGACGCAGACGGTGACCTTCAACAGCGGCACCACGCCGCAGACACACACCTACACCGGCGCCAGCCTGTGGTCGATCCTCGGCGACGCGGGCATCCAGAACGACGCCTCGCGCAAGAACGACGTCCTGAGCCGCTACGCGCTGGCCACGGGAAGCGACGGCTACCAGGTGATCTTCACGCTCGGTGAACTCAGCCCGGATTTCGGCAACAAGCCGAGCATCCTGGCGTACCTGGAGACGGTGTCTGGCCTCAATGGGCCGCTGAATTCCAGCGACGGGCCGGTTCGCGTGACCGCGCCGGGCGATGTGAAGGGCGGGCGCTATGTCTCCAACCTCACCAGGCTCGACGTCTTCGCATCGGCCGCCACCGTGCCGGGCACTGGAGGCGGCGTATCGCCTTCCTTCAGGGTCTCGGGCGCCGTGACCGCGCCGGCAAGCTTCGACCTCGCCGCGCTGCAGGCCCTGCCAAAGTCCAGCCAGACGATCGGCAGCAGCACCTATACCGGCGTCAGCCTGTGGACCCTGCTGAACACGGTGGGGCTCAAGCTGCCGGCATCGGTCAAGAACCCGACCTTGTCGGCGTACGCCGTCGCCACCGGTAGCGATGGCTACCGTGCGGCCGTGTCCCTCGGCGAAATCGACCCGGGATTCGGTGCCAAGGGCGCCTTGATCGCCTATGACGTCAACGGCGCAGGCCTGGGCGCGAACGGCGTCGCGCGGCTCGTCATTCCGGGCGAGGTGAAGCAGGGGCGCCTGGTCTCGAACCTGATTGCGGTGGAGGTGTTCGTGGCCGGCAGCGCTGCCAATTGAAACATATGCGTTTACATTTGCGTTCCAAATCAACTGCTTGACTAGAAGGCTCCCATGAAAATCAGTGCACGCAACGTCCTCACCGGCAAGATCATCAAGATCGTCAAGGGTCCGGTCACCACGGAGGTCACGCTCGAGATCGCCGAAGGCGTCCAGATCGTCTCCACCATCACCTCCACCTCGGCCGAAGGCATGAACCTGGTCGAAGGCGGCAAGGCCTACGGGGTCATCAAGGCGTCCAGCGTGATGATCGGCACCGACTGACAAAAGGCGTGAATCTTTCTACTGCGGACGCCGATCTCGGGTCTGCGGTGCTCACCGCACGAGAGTGCGGTTCCGCTCCTCAACCCGACCTCGGCGCCCTCGCTACGAAATCTTCACACCTTTTGAAGCCTCATCCATGCCGGAGACACATTCGGAAGGTGGGCCTGGCTGGCTCTTGTTCTTCCGCATGGGCGAGCAGCGCGGCGGCGAAGCAGGTCACGCTGGCCGTGCGCAGCGGCAGGAACGGCACCTCGTGCCGTGTGCAGAGCCGCTTCAGGTTGCCCGCCGAGTCGTGATCGACGCAGTCCACCGGAAAAGCAACCAGGTGCGCGCCGGCCAGGGCGCTCGCGAGCAGGCCCTTGCGGTCTTCCAGGCCGCCGTCGTGATGGACGAATTCGCCGCCTGAATCGGTCACCAGCTTGCGGATGGCCGGCGTCGAACTGGGCCGACCGCCGACATAGAGGACCCTGCGTCCCTGGATCGCCAGTCGCAGGCTCTCCGACGTGTCGTGTTCCGGTGCGGCGAGCGCCTGCAGGTGCGCCTCCGCGCCATGCAGTTCGCGGCCCAGCATGTCGATGTGGCGCCTTGCGCCTTCGAGTTCGGCCCGCAGCCGCTCCTCGCTGGCCGCACTGGCGGCCTGCTGCTGTTCCGCTGTGTCGCATCGCTGCATTTGCAATGCGCTGAACTGCCGTTCCACGGAGAGTTCGCGCTGCAGCGACTCGACGTCACCCGGTGGCTCCGCCGGCCGGACGCGGGCCACGCTGCTCTCCATCTTCAGCCCCTCGACATCGAGCCTCAGTTGCTGGTTCTCCTGCAGCAATTCGGCGATGCGCGCCTGCAGTCGTTCGGACTGCTCGCGCCAATCCGCGCATTCCTGCTCCAGCGTGGCCAGTCGGCGGATGTCGGCCCGGTTGGCGGCGCCGACGAGGTGCGACAGCATGTGCACGTCGCCGAAGGCGCGCTGCCGCAATTCGGCCGTGACATGGCGGTGCGACATCAGCGCCCAGTAGGCGCCGGCGATGGCGCCACCCTGCAGGGCCTGCTGCCAGAGCGCTTCCAGCGCATCGGCGTCCTTGGCTTTCTCGAAGCTGCGGATGACGGCCTCATGGCGCTTGTCCAGCGCTTTCGACAAGGCCTTGCCGCCGGCCGTCTGGCTGGCGATCGAGACGCCTTCGTGATGGATCTCGACATCCGACGCACGGGCCGCATCGATGTGGCCGTGCTTCGCGACGATCTTGCGCAGTTCCGCCGTGCTCAGGCAGGTGCCGATGACCGAGCAATGCACGTGCGGGTTGAGCTGTTGCACGCGCGAGCGTCCCCTGCTCTCGGCATCGATCTCGGCCGCGTCATCCTCGCAGCAGGCGACCTGGCGGTAGACATTGGGAACAGGTCCGGTCGCGAAGCCGGAAGAACGCGACAGGTTCAGCGCGAAGGGTGCGGACATGGATCGGACGCTCCATCGATACACGGAAGAATCGCGCAAGCTTGCCACTGGGTGGAGCCTGCGCGATATGTTTTGCCGGATATTACGATAACTCGGCCGATTCGAGTTGCTGCCACTCCTCGTCCGTGAAGAGCCGCGAGCGCGTGAGGAAGCGAAGCCCCTCCGGCCCCTCCAGCGAAAACATGCCGCCGCGCCCCGTCACCACGTCGATGATCAGCTGCGTGTGCTGCCAGTATTCGAACTGTGGCCCGCTGATGTAGAAGGGCGCGCCGTGGATCACGCCGAGCATCTTGTCATGGTCGCCGATGATGAACTCGCCCTGCGGGTAGCACATCGGCGCGCTGCCGTCGCAGCAGCCGCCGGACTGGTGGAACATGACGGGCCCGTGCTTGGCACGGACCACGTCGATGAGCGCCTCGGCCGCTGGCGTGCAGGTGACGCGGCGCAGATCCATGGTCAGAAGAACCCCATCGGCTGCTCGGAATAGCTCACCAGCAGGTTCTTGGTCTGCTGGTAGTGGTCGAGCATCATCTTGTGGTTCTCGCGGCCGATGCCGGACGCCTTGTAGCCGCCGAAGGCCGCGTGCGCCGGGTAGTGGTGGTAGCAGTTGGTCCAGACGCGGCCGGCCTGGATGCCTCGGCCCATGCGGAAGGCGCGGTTCGAGTCGCGGCTCCAGACGCCGGCGCCCAGGCCGTAGAGCGTGTCGTTGGCAATGGCCAGCGCTTCGTCCTCATCCTTGAAGGTGGTCACCGACACCACCGGGCCGAAGATCTCTTCCTGGAAGATGCGCATCTTGTTGTGGCCCTGGAACACGGTCGGCTTCACGTAGTAGCCGCCTTCCAGTTCGCCTTCGAGCTTGTTCCGCTCGCCGCCGGTCAGCGCCTTGGCGCCTTCCTGCTTGCCGATGTCGAGGTACGACAGGATCTTCTCGAGCTGCTCGTTGGAGGCCTGCGCGCCGATCATGGTGCTCATCTCCAGCGGGCTGCCCTGCTTGATGGCTTCGACGCGCTTGATCGCCTTTTCCATGAAGCGGTCGTAGATCGATTCGTGGATCAGCGCGCGCGAGGGGCAGGTGCAGACCTCGCCCTGGTTCAGCGCGAACATCGTGAAGCCTTCCAGCGCCTTGTCGAGGAAGCCGTCGTCCTTCGCCATCACGTCTTCGAAGAAGATGTTGGGCGACTTGCCGCCGAGTTCCAGCGTGACCGGGATGATGTTCTGGCTGGCGTATTGCATGATCAGTCGGCCGGTGGTTGTCTCGCCCGTGAACGCGATCTTGGCGATGCGGTTGCTGGACGCCAGCGGCTTGCCGGCCTCGAGCCCGAAGCCGTTCACCACGTTGATGACGCCCGGCGGCAGCAGGTCGCCGATCAATTCCATCAGCACGAGGATCGAAGCGGGAGTCTGCTCCGCCGGCTTCAGCACGACGCAGTTGCCCGCAGCGAGCGCAGGCGCGAGTTTCCACACCGCCATGAGGATCGGAAAGTTCCACGGAATGATCTGGCCCACGACGCCCAGAGGCTCATGGAAGTGGTACGCATAGGTCTGGCTGTCGATCTCGCTGATGCCGCCTTCCTGTGCGCGGATGCAGGAGGCGAAATAGCGGAAGTGGTCGACCGCCAGCGGCATGTCGGCCAGCGTCGTTTCTCGGATCGGCTTGCCGTTGTCCCAGGTCTCGGCCATCGCCAGCATGGGCAGGTTTTCTTCCATGCGCTGTGCGATCTTCATGAGGATGTTGGCGCGCTCTGTCGGCGAAGTGCGGCCCCATGCGTTCTTGGCGGCATGCGCGGCATCGAGCGCGCGGTCCACGTCTTCGGCCGTGGAGCGCGCGATCTCGCAGAAGACCTTGCCGGTGATCGGCGTCACGTTCTCGAAGTACTGGCCGCCGGCGGGGGCCACCCACTTGCCGCCGATGAAGTTGTCGTAGCGCTTCTTGAACGGCACTTCGGTGCCGAACTTGCCGGGTTCCAACATGTCCATGTTTCTCTCCAAACTGATGGTTGTGAGCGTCGCAGGTCGCGACCCTGGACGCAATGCAATGGCTGTACCGCTTCTTCTAGGGACTATCCCGGGCGTTGCTTCCCTGCGCACGGCGGGCAGTCGACCCTTGCGCGACGCGGGCTGTCGCAAACTGCGACACACGCTTGCGACATATCCATGCGAATATGTCGCGACGCGCGACAGCCGCGCAAACGGAGACAACCGATGCTGGAAGCCGCAGGAGCGATCCGCAGGACGCAACACGCCCGCGAACTCTTCTTCAACCAGGGTTTGGCGCCGACCGACTGGGTCGCGCCGCACATCTCGCGCTCGTGGGCGCGCTCGCGCGGCGCGGGCGTCTGGAACGCGGGGCCGGCGCCGATGAGCAGCGCGCAGTTGCGCGAGCATCGCGAATCCTCGCGCCTGCTGATCGAAAGCGCGCAGCCGGAACTCGATGCGCTCGCGGAGCATGCGATCGGGCAGGGTTGCGTGGTCATCGTGACGGATGCCAGCGGTGTGATCCTCGACGAGATCGGCAGCCCGGAGTTCCTGCCGAAGGCGCAGCGCGTGGCGCTGCTGCCGGGCGTCGAATGGTCGGAGCGGCAATGCGGCACGAATGCGATCGGCACGGTGCTGGTGGAGCGCCATCCGCTGGCCGTGCTGGGTGGCGAGCATTTCCTGGCGGGCAACGGCGGGCTCGGTTGCGCGGCGGCGCCGATCTTCAATGGCCGCGGCGAGATCGCAGGCGTGCTCGACATATCGGGCGATGCCGTTCGCATCGACGGGCACACGCTGGGGCTCGTGCGCATGGCCTCGCAGCAGATCGAGCACCGCATGATGCTGTCCCGATCCAGGGGCGACATCATTCGGCTGCACGCGAACGGGGCGTTGATCGGCAGCGCGCGCGAAGGCTTGCTGTACGTGGTGGACGGCCAGGTGGTCGCGGCCAATCGCGTCGCGCTGGCCCTGCTCGGGCATGAATGGAAGTCGGTGCTGGACCAGCCGGTCGAGCGCCTGCTGGGCAGCGCCTGGCCGGCCGCTGGCGGCCATGCAGAGAGCGTGAACCTGCCGGGTGGCGCGCGCATCGTGATGAGCCGGCAGCATGCGCTGGCACGCCGCAGCGTGGCACTGGCCGGCGCCGGCAGCGCAGCGCATGGGCCCCATGAGCCGGCACGCCGCGACATTGCAGACGACGACGCGGTGAGTACCGCTTTGCGGGCCGCAGTGAAGGTGCTGGATGCCGGCGTGCCGGTGCTGGTCACCGGCGAGACCGGCGTCGGCAAGGAGGTGTTCGCGCGGCGCCTGCATTCGGCCAGCCGCAGGCGCGGCGGGCCCATGGTCGTCGTCAACTGCGCGGCCTTGCCCGAGACGCTGATCGAGGCCGAGCTGTTCGGCTACGAGGAGGGCGCCTTTACCGGAGCGCGTCGCCAGGGCGCCGCCGGCCGCATCCGCGAGGCCCATGGCGGCACGCTCATGCTGGATGAGATCGGCGACATGCCGCTCATGCTGCAGACGCGCCTGCTGCGTGTGCTGGAGGACCGGGTCGTGACGCCGTTGGGCGCCGGGCGGCCGGTGCAGGTGGAGTTCCAGCTCGTCTGCGCCACCCATTGCGACCTGCCGGCCCTCAGCGCGACGGGCGCGTTCCGCGCCGACCTCATGTACCGCATCAACGGCTATGCGCTGCGCCTTCCGAGCCTTCGCGAGCGCACGGACAAGTCGCTGCTGATCCGCCGCCTGTTCGACGAGCTGGGTGGGAAGGCGGCGAAGCTGCGCTTGCAGGACGACGCGGCCGACGCCCTGGCACGGCAGCCGTGGCCAGGCAACATCCGCGAACTGGTGTCGGTGCTGCGGATCATGATTGCGCTGGCCGAGCCGGGGTCGGTGCTCGGGGTTGGCAGCGTGCCTTCGAATCGGGAGGCAGGCCTGTCGACCGGCGCTGCGCCGTTCGAGCCAGCGGTGGCGGACCCGGTGCGCCAGGTGCTGCAGTTGTCGGATGTGGAGGCGAGGGCGATCCATGCTGCGCTGGAGGCGGCCGGCGGCAATGTCGCGCGGGCTGCCAGCAGCCTGGGCTTGCACCGCAGCACCCTGTACAGGCACTTGCGCAGATTTCCCCTCTAGGCTCGGGCGGCAAGGTCGCGGTAACCTGCGGCCGAACAACTCCCACGATGCCGTCGAAATGCCCAGAGCCCCTGCGAAATCCGCGCCCGCCGCCGCCAAACCCCGGAAGACCGCCAGTCCTGCGAATTCGACGGAGGCCAGACCCAAGGTGCGCTTCCGCATGCGTATCACGACCGGCGACACCATCGCGATCGGCCCCGGCAAGATCCAGTTGCTCGAGGCGATCCTCGAGACCGGCTCGCTCACGGCGGGCGCCAAGGCCATCGACATGTCGTACCGGCGCGCCTGGCTCCTCATCAACGAGCTCAACAGCGCCCTGAAAAAGCCGGCAGTCGAATCCGGCAAGGGCGGCGAGCATGGCGGCGGCAGCGTCGTCACTGACGTGGGCTGCCGGCTGATCGAGCACTACCGCAACATCGAGACGACCGCGGCCGAGGCCTGCAAGGCGGAGATTCGCGCGTTGACGGGTCTGTTGGCGGCGGTGACATCGCTGGAATGACGTGCGCGATCGCTGGCCTCGCGTCGCTGGCCACCAAGACCGGGATGGCCGGCATTCAAGCCGCCGGCGCAGTCCCCGCCGTGAAAGCCAGCGCCAGCCCGTTCATGCAATAGCGCAGCCCCGTCGGCTTGGGCCCGTCGTCGAACACGTGTCCAAGGTGCCCGCCGCAGCGCCGGCACAGCACCTCGTCGCGGGTCATGCCGAAGGTGGTGTCGGTGGCCTTGACGACGGCGTTGTCGAGCGGCTTCCAGAAGCTGGGCCAGCCGGTGCCGCTGTCGAACTTGGTGGCGGACGAGAACAGCGGCAACTGGCAACCCGCGCAGGAGAACACGCCGGCGCGATGCTCCTTGTTCAGCGGGCTGGTGAAGGGCGTTTCCGTATCGGCCTGGCGCAGCACCGCGTATTGCTGCGGCGACAGGCGCTTCTTCCATTCGGCGTCGCTCAGCGTCAGCTCGAAAGTCGTCTTGGCGGCCCTCGCCGTTGCGCTGAGCATCAAGCCCGGCAACGCGGCCAGCGAAGATGCCGCGAGGGTGTTCAGGAATTGCCTGCGGTGGTACATACGAGAGTCTCCTGAGGTGGCATGGTCCGCGCTCCGGAACAACCTTGTAGCTGCAAAGGAATCGGCATGACGGACATCCATGGTGAAAAGGCGCGCGACCTGGCGGCGGCGGTGCTGGAACAGGTGCTGAAGTGGAAGGACGCCGGCGCCGGCGTGGTGCTGGCCACGGTGGTCAAGGCATGGTCCACCGCCCCGCGGCGCGCCGGCACGCAGATGGCCGTGCACGAGAACGGCACGCATTTCGGCACGCTGTTCGGCGCCAGCGTCGACACGCTGGTGGTGTCGGCCGCGCTGGGCGTGCTGGCCGAGGGCAAGGACACGATGGTGAAGGTGTCGGTGGACGACGCCACCGCCTCGGCCGCCGGCATGGCTTGCGGCGGCGGACTGGAGATCCGGCTGGAATGCATCGATGGCAGCAGGAAAGGCGGGCAGGGCGGCCAGGTCGAGGTGTTGCGCGAGGCGCTCGATGCGATGCGCAGCGGCCGCAGCGTGGTGCTGTGCACCGGGCTGTCCGACGGTCGCCGCTTGCTGATCTCGTCGGACGGTCCCGCGTCGGGCGCATGGGCGAGCGAGGCCCACAAGCGTGCGCGCATGGACGACACCGCCATCGCGCTCGTGGAAGGGGACGAGGTGCTGTTCCAGGTGTTCAACGCGCCCTTGCGGCTGTTCGTGGTGGGGGCGGTGCGTACGGCCCGGGCCTTGCGCGACGCGGCGCAACTGATCGGCTTCGAAGTGACCATCATCGAGCCGCGCGCCCATGCCGTGGGGCCGGAGGTCTCCGGGGCGAACATGCTGGTGGGCGACGTGGGCGCGACGATGCGGTCGCTGCGCCTGGACAGCCGCTGCGCGGTGGTGGTGCTGGCGCATGCGCCGGAGATCGACGACCCGGCGCTCATCGAAGCCGTGCGCAGCCATGTCTTCTACATCGGCGCGCTGGGCAGCCGCAAGTCGCATGCGGCGCGGCTGGCGCGGCTGGAGCAGGCCGGCGTGCTGGCCGATCAAGGCGCCAGGATCCATGGCCCGGCGGGCCTGGACATCGGCGCGATCGGGCCGGCAGAGATCGCCGCGTCGATCGTGGCGGAGATGGTGGCGGTGCTGCGCAAGACGCATTGACGGCGGCGGCCCGGCGATTCACAGCAACACGTCGGCACGCAGCAGCAGCGCCTGCCGCAGCGTCAACCCGATCGTCTTGGCGGTCTGGAGGTTGATGACCAGTTCGAAGGTCGTCGGCTGCTCCACCGGCAAATCCGCGGGATGCGCGCCACGCAGGATCTTGTCGACATAGCTCGCGGCCCGGTAGAACTGCTCAGCCAGGTTCGGGCCATAGCTCATCAACCCGCCGACCTGCACGGGCTCCCGCGACGAGAACAGCGTGGGCAGGCGTTGCTGGATCGCCAGTTCGGCAATGCGGCGCGCCTGCGAAAAGAACAGCCCGTCGCCGAGCACGATCACGGCTTGCGCGCGAGCTTGCCTGACCGCGTCGAAGGCCGCCTCGATCTGGCCGGCGTCCGCCGCTCGCAGCGGGAGCACTCGCACCGACGCCGGGGTGGCCGCCTGGATGCTCCGGAGGTAGTCGGGGTGGCCGGGATGCCCCGGGTTCATCAGCACGGCAACCGTCGAGAGGCTGGGTATCGCCTCGCGCAGGAACTCCAGGTACTTGCCGCTCAGGTCGGCGCCGACGCTGGACACCCCGGTCACGTTGCCGCCGGGTCGCGACAGGCTCCGGACGAAGCCGAACACGAGCGGATCGCCACTTGCCGCGAAGACGATGGGCACGGTGCTGGTGGCCTTGCGCATGGTCAGGATGGCGGCCGGCCCCGCGGCCACGATGAGGTCCGGCTTCTGCGCCAGCAGTGAAGCGGTGAGCCCGGGAAGGCGCTCGTAGGCGCTCTCGGCCCAGTGCGCATCGATGACGATGTCCCTGCCTTCCACCTGGCCGAGGTCGCGCAGGCCCGCGCGCAGCCGGTCCAGCCGGTTGCTGGAGGTGCTGGCCGAAGCGGTGTCCAGGTAGCCGATGCGCCGCGGCTTCGATGCCTGCCCTTGCGCGAGGGCGGCGCAGGGGGCGCAGGCGGCCCCGATGGCAAGCGTCAGGAGGATTCTTCGGAGCTTGTTCACGCCGCTGTTCCCGCTCTCCGACATGGAGTGGGCGAGTATGGGTCGATGCAGGCCTTTGCGCCAAATCAAACCCCGTGGAAGCACGACTGCGAGAGTGGCGGAAGCCGCCCTATATTCGACGCTTGCCGGCGGCAATGTCCCCGGCAATGTCCGCAACGGTCCACAAGGAGCAAACCGCATGTCGTTCGAGGCGCAGTACCAGGAAAAGCGGACTTCCGCCGCAGAGGCCGTGCGACAGGTGCGCGATGGCGATTTCATCATCGTGCCCACGGGCGTCGGCGAACCGCCGGCATTGCTCACTGCGCTGTCGGAGCAGCGCCTCGACTTCCGCGACGTGAAGGTCGCCCAGATCCTGGCCGTCCGCAAATACGCCTACATCGACCCGGAGACCACGCAGCATGTGCGGCACGTGGCCTTCTTCTACGGTGGCGCGACGCGTGCCGGTGGGCAGGCCGGCTGGATCGATTTCATCCCCAACTACTTTTCCGAGATTCCGCGCATGATCGAGCGCGGGCAGATCCCGGCCGACGTGGTGTTCAGCATGGCCTCGCCGATGGACGAGGACGGCTTTTTCTCGCTGAGCCTGGGCGCCGACTACACCATGGCCGGCGTGGCCCGGGCGCGGGCGGTGGTACTGGAGGTCAACCCGAACGTCCCCGTCGCCTTCGGTGACTGCCGCGTGCACGTCTCGAAGGTCGCGGCGCTGGTGGAGAGCAGCGATCCGGTGCTGGAGGTCGGCTTGCCGGTCATCGGCCCGGTGCAGCAGGCGATCGGCAAGTACGTCGCCGACCTGATCGACGATGGATCGACGCTGCAGATCGGCTACGGCGGGATTCCTGACGCGGTGGTCATGCAGTTGACGCACAAGCACGACCTCGGCATCCACACCGAGATGATCGGCGACGGCATCCTCTCGCTGGTGGAAAGCGGGGCCGTCACCAACAAGCGCAAGAACTACCTGCCGGGGAAGTCGATCGCGACTTTCGCGCTCGGCTCCGGCAAGCTCTACCGCTACATGCACCGCAACCCGGCGCTGGAGATGCATCCGGTGAACTTCACCAACGATCCGGCGCTGGCCGGGCTGAACGACAACCTGGTCTCCATCAACGCAACCTTGCAGATCGACCTGCTGGGGCAGTGCGGCTCCGAGAGCCTGGGGCTGTCGCCCTATTCGGGCACGGGCGGGCAGTCCGACTTCGTTCGTGCGGCCAATCGCTCGCGCGGCGGCAAGTCCTTCATCGTGCTGCCGTCGACGGCCAAGGGCGACACCATTTCGCGCATCGTCCCGGTGCTGTCGCCGGGCACGCACGTCAGCACCAGCAAGAACGACATCAGCTACGTGGTCACCGAATACGGCGTGGCCCAGTTGCGCGGGAAGTCCGCGAAGCAGCGTGCGCAGGAACTCATCGGCATTGCGCATCCGGCCTTCAGGGGCGAACTGACGGAACAGGCGCGGTCGCTGCGCATCCTCTGATCCGCCGCCCGGCGTGTGGGGACTGTCCGGTAGCGCACCAATGGGGGCACGAGATGCCTATACTGGCCTGAAGCGAGGGCGGCGTGGGGGCGCAAGCCCCGACTCGAGTCCAGTGCCTGCCTTGTTGCGGAGTTGCGCCATGCCCAAGTCCCCCGATCCCCTCCTCAATCGCCTGCTGGCCGCATTGCCTGATGCGGAGCGGAAGCGTTGGCTGCCTGACCTCGAACCGATCGACCTGCCGCTCGGTCAGGTGCTCTACGAATCGGGCCGGACGCTGAGCCACGTGTACTTTCCGACGACTGCCATCGTGTCCTTGCTGTACGTGATGGAGAACGGCGCCTCGGCCGAGATCGCGGTGGTGGGCAATGAAGGCATCGTGGGCATCTCGCTCTTCATGGGCGGCGAGTCGACGCCGAGCCGCGCGGTGGTGCAGAGCGCAGGGCGGGGCTTCCGGCTCAAGGCGGAACTCATGAAGGAAGAATTCAACCGCGCCGGCGCGGTGCTGCACCTGCTGCTGCGCTACACGCAGGCGCTGATCACCCAGATGGCGCAGACGGCGGTGTGCAACCGGCACCATTCGCTGGACCAGCAACTGTGCCGCTGGCTGCTGCTGAGCCTCGATCGCCTGCGGGGAAGCGAACTGGTGATGACGCAGGAGCTGATTGCCAACATGCTCGGCGTGCGGCGCGAAGGCGTGACGGAGGGTGCGCTCAAGCTCCAGCATGCGGGCCTGATCCGCTATGCGCGCGGCCACATCACGGTGCTGGACCGCAAGGGCCTGGAGCGGCGCACCTGCGAGTGCTATGCGGTGGTCAAGTCGGAGTACGACCGGCTGCTGCCGACGACCACCGCGATCTGATGACGACTTCGCAATCAAGCGGTCTGCGGCGCTCCGCCTTGTTCTGCGCCTGAAGCCGTATCCTGCAGGAGTCCGGCCGCCAGGAGCAGATCCGGCGTGTCGAATCCTTCGGTGAACCATCCGTGCGTCTCCGCCAGCAACTGGCGCGCCTGCGCGTGCCTGCCTTGCTGCCGCCAGAGCCGGGCCAGGCACACGGCGGCACGCAACTCCAGCGTCTTGGCGCCCTGGGCGCGGCTGATGGCCAGGGCGCGTTCGAATGCGGCCTCCGCGGCCGCCGCGTCGGGCGGCGTGAGCGCCAGCAGGCACAGGCCCCGGAGGCGATGGCGCTCGGCCGCGAACTGCAGGCTGCCGGTGCTGAGCTCATCGGCCTGCGCCTGGTCGAGCAGGCGCAGCGCTTCCGCGTGGAAGTTCAGGTGCATGTGAAGCTCGGCCATGTCGGCCATGCGCAGCGCCGAGTACGAAGGCGAGGCGGCGCTGAGGCGGGCCGCCAGTGCCGTGAGCGCCGCGAGCGCGTGTTGGTCCCGGTGGCCGTCCTGGAGGACCTGGGCCTTGCCCTGCAGGGCTTCGCCCGTCGCCATCCAGTGCAGCATGCCGTGCTGGCGCGCGAGCGCAATGGTCTCCCCGGCGAGGCGGATGGTCTCCGCATGCTTGTTGAGCCAGCGGCGCAACATGGTGGCGAACAGGAGGGCCATTGCCAAGGTCTTGGGATGCGCCATCGCGCGCGCCTGCTCCAGCATTCGCGCGCTGACCTGCTGCGCCTGGTCCGGGAAGCCCCGGAAGCAGAGTGACCACGACAGGTGCCCGGCGAAGGACACCGACAGGTCCTCGCCGAACAATTGAAGCATCAGGTGATGCTGGTCCGGGCGATACAGCGCGATGGCTTCCACCGCATGCGCGCCGGAGTCCGCGAAGTCGCCGAGCCAGAAGGTGGCCATCGCCGCCGCGTAGTGCGCCGCTTGCCGGGCGATCGGGTCGTCGCGGACCTTTTCCAGCAGGCGCATGGCGGCTTGCGGCACACCGCGGGGGCCGATGGTCGCCACGGCGTTGCGCAAGCGCGTCCATTCCGCGAGGAAGAGGTCGGGGCTGCCCGCCACCTGCGCGTGCAGCGCCGAGATCCGCGCGGTGACGCGGCCGATTTCTTCCGAGCCGTCGCCTTGCGTGGCATGGAGCGCGGGACAGAGCGCCACAAGGATCGAGAACTCGGCCTGGTCCCTTTTCGATGTCGCGGGCAGCGTCATCAGCGATTGCAGCGCGCGCTTGAAATGCGCGATGGCTTCCAGGTTGGCCGAGCCGGAGATGGCCCGGCGCCCCGCGCGGATCCAGTGCTCGATGGCTTGCGCATCGTCTCCCGCGCAGGAGAGGTGCTGCGCCAGCAATTCCGGCCGGGCTGCGACGCTGTCCGGCAGCTCGGCTTGCAGCACCTGCGCGATGCGTCGGTGCGCAGCCTGCCGGTCGGCCCGCGTCTGCGACTGGTAGGCCGCTTCCTGGACCAGCGCATGCTTGAACTGGAAGGTCGTGTCGTCGACCCTCGACACCAGGCCGGCATGGTTGAGTTGATCGAGATGGGCCGACAGCGCCTCGGGCTCGTCGGGCGACACCTTGCGCAGCAGGTCTGCGCTGAATTCGCGCCCGATGGTGGCGGCCAGTTGGGCGGCGTATCGCGCTGCGCCCAGGCGGTCCATGCGGGCCGCCAGCAGGTCATGCAGCGCGATCGGAATGGCGGCCCAGTCCTCTCGTGTGGCCGATTTCGCCAGCTCCTCCGCAAAGAGCGGCACGCCGTCGGCGCGTGCCGCGATGCCGCGGACCATTTCGGGCGAAAGTTGCGGGCTGACCGAGGCGATCAGTTGCGTCATCTCGGATTCCGCAAGGGGCGCGAGCGACAGCGCATGCGTTGCCACGGGCCCGGCGAATTCGGGGCGTGCTGTAAAGACCGACAGCAAGCCGCCGTCGCCCTTGCCCTGCGCGACCAGCATGGCCAGCAGCTCCAGCGTCGAAGGATCGGCCCAGTGCAGGTCCTCCACGATGAACAGCACACCCATGTGCGCCGTCGGCCCCCTCAGCATCGCCTGCAGAAGCCTGAAGGTCTGCTCCTTTTGCGATGGCCGTACGGGCGCGGGCGCGCGCTCGTCGGCGGGTGGGGGGAGTCCGAACAGGGCGGCGATGAGGGGGACGGCATCGGCGGTCCACGCGGGCCAGGCCGCGGACACATGCTGCGCCAGCTTGGCCGACTTCAGCTGGGGCGTATCGCCAGCGGCGAATCCCATCCTTTCCGCCAGCAGGACCAGCAGCGGATGAAAGGGCGATTGGCTGTACTCCGGAAAGCAGCGCAGCACGCGGACCGCATGCGCCTCGTCCGCCAGGCCTTGCCGGAAGGCATGCACCAGGCGGGACTTGCCGATGGCCGGCTCGCCTTGCAGCAGCACGGCATGGTTGGCGCCGTGGCGGGTCTCTTCCCACCATTGCGTCAGTTGCGCGAGCTCGGCCTGTCTCCCGACCAGCGGCGTCAGCGGCGTCGCCGCGTCCAGCCGTGTGCGGGCGCCGCTTTCCTTGTCGACCCTGAAGATGGCGATCGGCTGCGACGTGTCGGGCAACACCTGGCTGCCCAGGCCCGTGCAATCGAAGTAGCCGGCCACGATGCGGTGCGCTTCCCCGCTGATGGCGGCCTCGCCGGAGCCGATGAGGCGCCGCAACTGGATGGCGACGGCGGATGTCTTGCCCACCGCATCGGGCAAAGAAGGATCGCCATCGGTCAGGATCAAGCCGGTGTGGACGCCGGCGCGGATCTTGATGCCGTCGATCGCTTCCTGCACCAGGGCCAGGGCGGCGCGCACGGCGCGCACCGCGCTGTCCTCCCGGGATTGCGGATAGCCGAAGTAGGCCAGCAGTCCGCCGCCATGCATGGGCAGGACATGCCCGGAGAAGCTCCGCAGGATCTCGGTGCAACGGGCGCGCGGCGCGAGCATGCGCTCCATCGCGTCGTCGGCATCGTCGACGCCTGATATCGCGAGTTCGCAGAAGAGCACGGTGACCTGGCGACGCTCGGCATGCGGCGCTGTGGGCGTTGGCGTTTGCGTTGGCGGCCGCTGTGGTGCGGTCGGCAACGCGGCCGCGGCGTGCGCCAGTTCATCGTTGCGGATGCGTTCGGCCAGTGCCTGCGTTTCCGGGCCGGGGGCGATGCCCAGTTCGTCTTGCAGCAGTCGAGCGCAAGCATCGAACTGCCGCAGCGCCGAGCCGTTTTGCCCCAGCAGGGCATGCAGGCGCATCGCACGGCGGTGGGCGGCTTCGTCCCAGGGCTCCAGCGCCACGTGGCGCAGCGCGAATGGCAGGGCCTTGCCAGGGTTGCCGGCGGACTCGTGGAAGCCTGCCAAGTGTTCCAGGAGTGCCAGTGCGCGACGGTGCATGACGCCGCGCTGGACGTGCAGCCAGTCTTCGAAGGCAGGGCAATCCGCAAGGTAGAAGCCCGCCATGAATTCACCGCGGTAGAGCGCGACGAGGCGCTCGTCGCGCTGGTGCGCCGCGTCGTCGCCGGGCGGCGAGCCCGTGTCGTTGAACGCGACTGCGTCGATGCGGGGGCTCTCGAGCCGATGCGTCGTGGTCATCCCGCCCTGATCCGCTGAGGTGTGGCCGAGCATGAAGCGGATGGTGCTGCGGCTGGTGGAGAACAAGGCCGGGCCGGCGGGCGTTTCCAGCACGCGACGCAAGTCCGACAAGGTCCGGCGCAGGTTGCCTCGTGCGGTGACCGGATCGTTGCCGCTCCAGAACAGTTCGGCCAGCAGTTCGCGCTTGTGGTCTTGCGCATGTCCCATCGCGAGATAGGCGAGCAGCCCGCGCATCTTGTCGTACGACATCCCGGCCACGGGATGGCCGTCCAGGGCACAGCGGAATCCCCCCAGCAAGTCGATCTGGAGGCCGCGCCCTGCAGGACTCGCGGACGGCTTCAGGTCGGCCAACGTGACATGTTCATGGGAGGGCGCGAGCGCGCGAACGATGGGCGAACGATCGCGCCCTAAGGTGAGCCGGGTTCATGCAACAACCTTTCGGGGAAAGCCATGAGCAGGTGCGTTGGCGAAAGCCTGCGCGGAGTCTGCCACCGCTTCATTGCCTTGTCCTTTGATTTTCAAATGATGTTCCCACTGTCCCGGCGATCCGAGCGCATCGGATGCTTTGCGGCGGGTGCGCTGCTGGCGGGCGTCGTGCTTGCCTTCGCGCCGCACGGGCCTTCCTCCCCGCCGGCCGGGCCTGCGCGGCCAGCGCATGCCGCCAGGCCGATACCACGCGTGCTCGCTGCCCAATCGCGGCTGGACGTGCTGCGCAACGAGGCGGCGAGCGGCGACGAACTCTCGAACCGTGAACTGTCGATCGCCCTGCTCGACCGGTACGAGCAGACGGGCGACACGGACGATCTCTACGAGGCAGTGATCTGGATCGATCGGCGATGGGAAGCGGCCGGCAAGGCAGAACTGATCGCGCGCGTCGTTGCGCACCATTGCGGGCAGCGCGTGCTGCGATGGCACTGGCTGTGTTTGCCGGGCGAATGATGCTCGCATGCAAGGGAGGCTGAATGGATTTGCCACGCTTCGCATCGGTGCTGATGGCCAGCCTCTTCGCTGCGGGCGCGGCACGTGCCGACGTGGAGTGCCGCCCGCTCAGGCAGGCCGTGAAGGAAAGCTCGCGCGCCGGCTACACGGGCTTTCTCTATGCGAACGAGATCGCCAGCACGGGCGGAACGTCGAAGGGCATTGCAACGCGCAGCGCGGGTGCTTCGCAGGTGCGCGTCAAGCTCGAGTCGCTGGTCGACATGTCGCTCGACGCCGGGGCGCATGCAGAGGAAGCGGTCGAGCGTGGGGTCATCCGGTCCGGCGCCGAGCCGCAATTCGTCGCGCAGGTCCGGCAGCACCTGCATGCAAGCCTGCTGCGCGAGAACGCGATCGCAGCGTGGCTGGTAGTGCTGGTTCATCGGAAGACTGGCGAGGGCGTCGTCTGGGTGCGCAGGTACGAGTTTCCCCGCGACGGGCTCGCGGGCGTGATGAACGGCGCCGAGCAGCTTTGCGTTCGCGCGCGGCTCGCTCAGGCATCCCGCTGGCCGCTCGGGCAACCCGCGACATCGCTGGCGTTGCTTGGCCGTCGTGAGCAGCCTGACTGCGGGGCCGCCGCTGCCGCTGGCGTCGACTGCGCGGGTCTCGGCAGCCAACTCGAGCGGGCCGCGTCGGAAGGCGAGTCGGTCGTCGCGACGGCGAGAAGCGGCCCGGTGCTGTGGGTCTACACGCGCAACCCCGGCACCGGCAGAGGGCGGGCGCTGAACGTGGATGCCGCCGGCACGACGCTGGTCGACACCTGGCTTTTCAATGTCGAGGCGCCGACGCAGTAGCGCTCACCGCAGTTCCGGTCGGGTTGCGCCGGCATGCGAACGATGCGCGAACGGTCGCGCCCTAGCCTGAGGCTCGTTCAAGCAACAGCCCCACGGGCAAGGCCTTCATGAAGCGCCATACCGATGCAGATACCGATCCAGGTCGCACGCGCGAGTTCGAACTGCTGTGGCTGCTGCTCCTGCTGGCTTTCGCGCTCGCCTCCTTGTCCGACTTGCTCTGCGCGCCAGTCTGGCCCTCGATCACCGAGGTGCCGACGGCCGCGGAGGCTGAAGGCGACGCAAGGCAAGGCGCGTTCATCGAGCCGTGGATTCCCTCGATGCCGGACGCCCCGCTTCCGCAGCAGGCGCAATGGGCGGATCGGCCCGCCGAGCCACCGCCCGTCGGGAGGCACGGATGACGCGGGTTGCGGCTTTCCTGTATCGCCGCTTCCAGGGCATTCCGGCAAGACAGCGGCAGCATGGCCTGCGCATCCTGACCTTCGCGGTAGCGGTGTGGGCCTGCGTTGCAGGGGTCGCGTTGTTCACTTTTCGGGGCAAGACGAACGGTGAGCGCGAATCCGTTGCGCGAGTTGAGCGAGTGACGGTCGCACCGGAGGCCGGGCTCAGAGCCGGTGAATGAATCGGACGTGCATGGCCGATCTGTTCACCCGTTTCATGTCTCGATGATGACCTTCAGCGCCCGCGTGCCAGCGGCGTTGCCGAAGGTGTCGTAGGCCTCCAGGATGTCGGCGAACTTGAAGTGGTGAGTGATCAGTTGCCGCGCGTTGATGCGCTTCGACAGCAAGGTCTTCAGCAGCATCGGAATCGACAGCGTGTCCACGAGCCGCGTCGTGATCGTGATGTTGTGCGACCACAGCTTCTGCAGCTTCAGGTCGACCCCGCAGCCGTGCACGCCGACATTGGCGATCGTGCCGCCGGCGGCCACGATGTCCTGGCACAACTCGAAGGTAGCGGGAATGCCGACCGCTTCGATGGCGGTGTCCACGCCGCGTCCGCCGGTGAGCTTCATCACCTGCTGCGCCGCGTCGCCGGCGGCGCTGTTCACCGTCGCCGTCGCGCCGAAGCGCTTGCCCACGGCGAGCCGGTTGTCGTCCAGGTCGACCATGATGATCTCTGCCGGCGAATAGAACTGCGCGGTGAGCAGGGCGGCCAGCCCGATCGGCCCGGAGCCGACGATGGCCACCGTGTCGCCGGGCTTGACCTTGCCGTTGAGCACGCCGCATTCGAAGCCCGTCGGCAGGATGTCGCTGAGCATGACCAGGGCTTCTTCATCGGCGCCTTCGGGTATCGGGTAGAGGCTGGTGTCGGCCCACGGAATACGCACGAACTCGGCCTGCGTCCCGTCGATGCTGTTGCCCAGGATCCAGCCGCCCGTCGTGCAGTGCGAGTACATGCCCGTGCGGCATTGCTCGCAGCGCCCGCAGGCGCTGATGCACGAGATCAGCACCCGGTCCCCCGGATTGAACGTGCTCACGCCGGCTCCGACTGAGTCGACGACGCCCACGCCCTCATGGCCGAGCACGGTGCCGGGCCGGCAGCTTGCCACGTCGCCCTTGAGGATGTGCAGGTCCGTGCCGCAGATCGTCGTTCGCGTGATGCGAACGATGGCGTCCGTGGGCTTGAGCAGCGCGGGCATCGGCCGTTCTTCCACGGCCTTCTGGCCGGGACCGTTGTAGACGAGGGCCTGCATGGTGGACCGCTTCCCGAGGGGAACTGCCCCGGAGGTGGGGAGCGCGTGGGGCGGGACAAGGGTTTGCTGGTTCATGGGTTGGTCCTGGGTGGTCTTTCACCCGCTTTGTAGGCTCGTTGCGGCGCGGGCTCTGTGCGCTGCCGTACCGACCTTGGGGTGGTGAAGCCCTATAACCGGCTCTTCGGGTTCTACCGAACCGGAAGGACACCATGGACCACGACAGCGATTCAATTCGCCTCCGTTATCACGGATGGGATGTACGAAGCAACCTCATGCAGAGTTCCCTCGACGGCATGGTTGCGGCCGGCGCGATGCTTTACTTCGACGAGGCCTGCAAATGCCACCTCGTCTCGTGCCGGCAATTTGCCAATGCCGGCGTCGCCATCCAGGCCATCCAGCTCAAGGCCACGCAGTGGATCGATGCCCGCGAAGCAACGGCGGAGGAAGTCGCGCATGTCGAACCCACCTTTCTTTCATGAAGCCTCCGGCACCGTTCGATTCTGGATCCTGATCGACGGCGTGCACGTGGGGGCCAGCATCGGCAAGGAGGTGCTGCACTACCACTACCGGCCCACGGCGGCCGATGACAACCCCATGGAGACCTATGAGCTTCACGCCGAGGAGATCGATGCGGCGGTGCGCAAGCGCGTCGCTGGGGGCTCCACGGAGCCCGTGATGCTCCGGGAGTACGACCTGAGCTAGGGAGAGATGGGAGACTACTGCGACGCGGCGGCGTCCCGCTCGCGTCGCCACTGGCCGGGCGGCTTGCCGACCACGCGCTTGAACGCACGAGCGAACGCCGCCTCCGAGTCGTAGCCGACATCCAGCGCGATGGCCGCGACGGTGGCGCGCGTCTCCAGCAGCTTGCGCGCCGCGGCCTGCATGCGCCACTGCGCCAGGTACTGCATCGGCGCGACGCCCACCAGTTGCACGAAGCGGTCGTGCAACGCCGAACGCGACAGGCCGGCATGACGGCCGAGTTCCTCGACGGTCCACTCCTTCGCCGGTTGCTCGTGCATCACCGCGAGCGCGCGACCGACGAAGCGATCGCGCAAGCCCGCCAGCCATCCGGCGCTCTGTGCCGGCAGGCTGTCCGCATAGCGACGCACCGCATCGACGAACATCATCTCGCTCATGCGTGCCAGCATGGCCTCGCCGCCGGGGCGTTGCGCGTGTGACTCGGCCACGGCCTGCTGCGTGAACTTCGCGATCCAGGCCCCGTCCTCGCTCGCGCGCAGGTGCAGCATGCGGGGTAGCGCGTCGATCAGCGGGTTGAAGGGTTGCAAGTCCAGTCCGAGGAAGCCGCAGACGATGTTCACGTCGGCATCCGGGTTGGGCGCTTCCGCTGGCGGCAGCAGGACGTTGTTGCCGTTGTAGGCCACGCGCAGCGGCAACCGGCCCGCGGCCTCGGTACCGGGGAACCAGCTGAAGTCGCCGTCGCCGCGCATGCCCGGTGCGCTCGACACCACGTGCGCATCGCCGTGCGGAAACATCACGACGTCGCCCGCCCGCAGCTGCACCGAAGGCCCGCCGGGGATGCTGGCCCAGCAAGTGCCTTGGGCGACCGCGTGGTATTCGATGACGTGGTCGACACCGCGCATCAGCATCGGTGCGAGTTCCTTCGCGGACGGGGCTTCGGCGGCCCAGTCGCTGCTGCCGCTGATGTTGAAGAACACGGCGCCGCGCAGGCGCACGCCACGCAGCACGTCGGACAGCGTGTCCTGGCTCATGCGTGCATCAACGCCGCGGCGTTTCGATCAAGTCGCGCGGACATCCGATCAAGCCGGCGCGCCGCGTTCGCACAACGAAAGATGCGCAATCAAGTGCGGTGGACGCGCGGTGAAGCGCGCAGGCGGGCGAAGCAAAAAAATGATTGCACCCGTCGAGAACCCAACGCGGTGGCTTGTTCTTCAACACCTTCATCACAGGAGCACCTCATGCAATCTCTCACTTACCTTACGCTGGACAAGGATGTCCGGCAAGTGCAGCCGCAACACGTCGACGCTTTCGCCGCGCAGGTCAGCGGCGGGGTGTTGACGGCTGCGGACGCGGCCTACGACGAGGCGCGCAGGATCTGGAACGGCACCATCGATCGTCGCCCGGCGTTGATCGCGCGGTGCATGAACGACAGCGACGTGCAGGCCGGCGTGCGCTTTGCAGCGGCGCACCGCATGCTGGTGAGCGTACGCGGCGGCGGCCACCACATCGCGGGCAACGCGGTGGCGGAGGGTGGGCTGATGCTCGACATGTCGGGCATGCGTACCGTCGACATCGATGTGGCGAAGCGCACGGCGCGCGTCGCGGCCGGCGCCTTGCTCGGCGATTTCGACAGCGCGGCGCAGGCGCACGGGCTGGCCACGCCGCTCGGCATCAACTCCACCACCGGCGTGGCGGGGCTCACGCTCGGCGGCGGCTTCGGCTGGCTGACGCGTCGCTACGGCATGAGCATCGACAACCTGCTGAGCGCGACCGTGGTGACCGCCGACGGCGCGCTGCGCGTGGCATCGGCGACTTCGCAGCCCGATCTGTTCTGGGCGCTGCGCGGTGGCGGCGGCAACTTCGGCGTGGTGACGTCGTTCGAGTTCCAGCTCCATCCCGTGGGGCCGGAGGTCTACAGCGGCCTGGTGGTCTATTCGTTCGCGCAAGCCCGCCAGGTGCTGCGCGCATGGCGCGATTTCAATGCCGAGGCGCCCGATGAGCTGAGCGTGTGGGCCGTGCTGCGCAAGGCGCCGCCGCTGCCCTTCCTGCCCGAGTCGGTGCATGGCAAGGAGGTGGTGGTGCTGCCGCTGGTCTACAGCGGCAGCGTCGGGGAGGGCGAGCGCGCTGCGGCGCCGGTGATGAAGTTCGGCGACCCGGTGGGCGTTGCTGTCGGCCCCACGCCCTATGCCGGCTTCCAGACCGCGTTCGACCCGCTGCTGGCGGCGGGTGGTCGCAACTATTGGAAGTCGAACAACTTCAGCAAGATGAGCGATGCGGCGCTCGATGCCGTCATCTGGTCGGCCGCCTTCCTGCCCGGGCCGGAGTGCGAGATCTTCATCGCACAGCTTGGCGGCGCGATGGCGCGCGTGAAGCCCACCGCCACGGCCTTTGCCGGCCGCGATGCGCACTACATCATGAACGTGCACGGCCGCTGGTCTGATCCGCAGGACGACGACAAGGTGCGCGCCTGGGCCCGCCGCGCCTTCGAGGAGGCCGCACCGCACGCCACCGGCAGCGGCTACGTCAACTTCCTGACGGAGGACGAGGCAGAGCGCGTGAGCATGAGCTACGGCGTCAACTACGAGCGCCTGCAGGAGATCAAGAAGCGCTTCGACCCGGACAACCTGTTCCGCATGAACCTCAACATCGCGCCGGCGGCGCCTCCACATCGGCGGGTGGCGATATGAGCACCAGCGGACTGGACTCTCGCGGCTGCCGCATCACCGGCGCCACGTCCGCGAGCCTCATCGCCTTCGAACGCGCGCTCGCCGCCTTCCAGAACTGGCGCGCCGGCGCCGATGCGGAAGTCGACATCGCCCTGCACGAGGCGCCGGACTTCGTGATGGCCCATGTGCTGCGCGCCTGGCTGTTCCTGTGCAGCCGCGATCCGCAGCGTGTGCGGCTGGCTCGACCGCTCTTCGCGATCGCGGCCGGCTTGCCGTCCACCCTGCGCGAACAGCGGCACCTGACCGCCATCGCCGCCGTGCTGGGCGACGACTACGAAGGCGCGAAGTCCGCGCTCGGCGCGCTGTTGAAGCTGCACCCGCGCGATGTGCTGGCCCTGCAGGTGGCGCACGCGCTGGACCATGTCACCGGCGACCTGGCCGCGATGCGCGAGCGCGTGTCCGCCGCGCTGCCGCACTGGTCGTATTCCATGCCCGGCTATCACGCGGTGCTGGCCATGCATGCCTTCGCCCTGGAGGAGTGCGGCGAGTACGGGCGTGCCGAGGACGCGGCCCATGCCGCGTTGAATGCCAATGCCTTGAACGCACGCGCGCACCATGCCCTGGCGCATGTCTTCGAGATGACCGACCGGTTCGACGAGGGCGTGCAGTGGCTGAACGGCCACGTCGACGCCTGGGGAAAGGACACCGTGGTCGCGACGCATTGCCAGTGGCACCTCGCGCTGTTCCACCTTGCGCGCGGCGAATGCGACGCGGCATTGGCGCTGTATGACCGGCACATGGGCGCAGGGCAGTCCAGCGACATCGCGGACCTGATCGACGGCGCGGCACTGCTGTGGCGCGTCGGGCTGGCGGGTGGCGATCCGGGCGCGCGCTGGGTCGAACTCGCGCAGGCATGGGCGCCGCGCATCGACGATGGTTTCTGCAGCTTCAACGACCTGCACGCAGCGCTCGCGTTCGTCGGTGCGCGCGACTGGGACAGCGCCAGGCGACTGGAGCAATCGCTGGCGCGTGCACAACAGTTGCCCACGCGGCACGGCGAGACCACGCGGCAACTCGGGCTCGCGTCATGCCGCGCCATGATCGCATTCGGCGCGGGCAACGACGCGCTGGCGATCACGCTGCTGGCCAGCCTGCCCCTGATGGCGCATCGGCTCGGTGGCAGCCATGCGCAGCGCGATGTGCTGCACCTGACGCTGCAGAGAGCCATCGATCGCATGCGGCGACCGGCGCGCAGGCTGCATCGCGTCGGACCGGCAACGATGCCTGGTGCGCCCGAGGCACTTGCGTGACTTCGCTTGTCCGGCTGGGGCCATAGAATTTTTGCGACGCCATCTGCCAGATCCCTTCGACCCAGCCGGACCCACCCACCCATGAGCCAAGCTTTCACCGAATCCCCGTTCCTCTGCGGCCACCTGCGCCAGCCCCGCCAGATGCTGGCCGACCAGCGCTACGACGGCCACAAGTCCATCCACGACGACGCCATGGCCGAGGGGCTGGGCCTGCGCGCGGGACCGATCGAAGGACCGACGCATTTCAGCCAGTTCGATCCGCTGCTCTACAAGGTGTTCGGCCAGGCCTGGTTCGAAACGGGCTGCATCAGCGCGCACTACCAGAACATGGTGGTGGAGGGCGAGGAGGTGCGCGCCTTCGTCGAATCGACGCCGTCGCAAGCACGCTTCGTCCGCATCTGGGCCGAGAAGCACGACGGCACGCCGGTGCTCACGGGCTCGGCTTCGGTCGGCGACGCGAATGGCCTGCCGCACGAGATCCAGCAACGCATCGCCAAGCTGCGGCCAGCCACGGGGCTGGTCATCAACCGCGACCTCAAGGTAGGGCAGCGCGGCGCGGCCGTCGAGAAGATCCGCATGGGTTTCGACGACCACATGGGCGACCACTATCCGTTCACGCTCGCCGACAAGCTGAAGGTCATCACCGAGCCCTGCGCCTGGTATTCACGCGAGACCGGAAGCCAGTCGCCCTGGGGCCGGCCGATCATCCCGATGGAGATGATCAGCGTGCTGCTCGGCGCAACCTCCGCCGAGGCCGGGCTGAGCGGGCGCAAGCCGGCCGTCGGGCTGTTCGCGGGCCAGGAGATCCGCCTGCTGAAGGGGCCGCTGTTCGTTGACCAGGCCTACGAGCTGGAGCGCGAGATCATCGCGCTGAGCGAGAGTGCGCGCACCGAATCGGTCTGGATCCGTACGAGGGTCTTCGAGGCGGGCTCGCGCGAGGCGGTGGCGGAGATGATCCTCAATGGGGCGGTGATGAAGGCGTCGTATCCGGCGTATGAGGAAGAGGCTCGCGCGCTGGGGCTGTCGTAAGTGAGAGCCTGACCGGCGATGAGCAGTCGTCTATGGGCGTGAACTGCCAAGGGCGCCGGTGGACAGCGCGAGCGTCGCCGCCGCCGACAGCGCCGTGCTGTAGGCGTCGGCACGCACGTTTCTGGCCAGCAGCAGCTGCGTTTCCGCCAGGTTCACATCGGTGATGGAGCCGACCCCACCGCGATAGGCGCCGAGTGCCGCATCAAAGGTGGTCTGCGCGGCCGACACCAGCGCCTTCGAGGCGTCGTGGGCGGCCAGGCTGGTGCGCAGGGCGTTGTCCGCGAGCACGATCTGGCGCACCGCTTCCTCGCGAATGCGCGTGAGCCGGGCTTCGGCGCTGTCGGCGTCGGCGCGGGCCTGGGCCAGCATTGCATCGCGCGTGCCGCCGTCGTAGAGCGGGATGGTCACGCCCGCGAAGACCGTGCCGCCGAGGCGCTTGCCGTTGATGTTGACGGTCGGGGATTGCTGCCCGATGGAGGGCAGCGCCGTCACGTCCAGGTTGCCCGAGTTGTAGGCGCCGGTGGCCGACATGAAGATCTTCGGCTTGAACTCCGCCTCCGCCGCGCGCACCTTCGCGAGGCTGGCTTTCTGAGCGGCGTAGGCGCCCAGCACGTCGGGGCGCCGCGACAACGCTTCCGAGACGATGCTCTCGACGGAGGCAGCCATCGCTGGCGACAACTGGCGGTCTGATACGTCGGCAATCCTGATCTTCGTCAACGGCGAGATGCCCATGGCCGTCACCAGCCGCAGATGGGCGTCCTGCGCTCCGCCGGTCGCCTGCACCAGCGCGAGATTGGCTTGTGCCGTGGCCTGGCGCGCCTGGGCCACCTCGACGACGGTCCCGATGCCATGCTTGCGCCGGTCTTCGGCAGCGGCCTGCACGGACTCGGTGTTCTTCAATGACTGCGTCGCCGTCGCGAGGCGCGTGCGCGCCGCGGCGTTGGCGTAGAAGGCCAGGCTGACGTCGTAGATGACCTGCTGGTGGGCCGCGGTGAAGGCGATGTTCGACACCAGCGATGCCTGCTTTGCCGCCTCGACGATGGCCGCCCTGCCGCCGAAATCGAACAGCAGCCACACGAGCGAAACCGCCGAGATGACGCCGGTCGCGGATTCCCTGCCGTTGCCGCTGAACCCGAGCACCGAGTCGTTGCTGCTGCTCGACTGGTAGGCGCCCACGGCACTCGCCGTGATCCGCGGCAGGTAGGTGCTTTCAGCGATGCCGGCGGCGAGTGCGACACGACGCGCGTCGTTCCATGCGATGCGCGTCTGCGGGTTGCTGGATTGCGCGAGGTCGATCAGCTCGGGCAGGGTGTAGTCCCTGGTCTCGTCGATCGCGGGCCCCGGGGGGAAAACCGCCAGTGCCGGATTGGCGGGCAGCACGTAGCCGCCAGTGGGCGCATCGGCCGCACCCTTCTGGCCGGCGATCATCTCGCCCTCGGAGGTGATGGCCGGCGTCCAGGGCCGGTCGGGCTGCGGCGGCGCCATCTCGAGTGCCGACGTGGCGCAACCGGCCAACCAGGCCGCGCACAAGGCGCATGTGATGGCGCCTTCAAGCCGGCGCATGGTCGGCCCTCCCATCCTGGCCTTCGCTGGATTCATGGACCAGGGCTTGCTCCAGGGACAGGAGATGGGCATCGATGCGCCGACGCATGGCGCGCGTGGGGATGTCAGGCAGGTCCTGGCGCCAGGCTGCGAACGGCGAGCCGATGCCCACGCCGGAAGCGGCTTGCCGATCGCCGTCGCCATCGGCAAGTCGGTCGAGCCGATGGGCGATCCTGTGGGCTTGCACCGGATCGAGGGAGGCGCTCAGGAGCAGCGGGCCCTGGAGATCGGCGATCTCCTGTGTTGCCTGGGTCCGGGCAGCCAGCCAGTCCCGGGCCGGGCGGATGCTGCCCGGCTCATAGCGCAGGAGCCCCATGTCCTGCCGCAGGGTGCCCATGGTGGCGTGGGCCACACCCGCGATCGCGTAGCGCTTCGAATGGCCGGCGGCCAGGATCATGGCGCTCAGCTGGCGCAGCACAGACGCGATGGCAGGATCGATGCGCCGCGCCACGCTGACCGGCCAGATGGCCGTGAACACCGCATAGACCACCAGGTTGCCGAACAGGATGCCGACGACCCGGTCCCGTGCGACCACCATGTCGAAGCCGGGGCCGGCGCCCTGGATCACGCACAGGAAGAAGGCGAATGCGATCTGGAACCCGGCGTAGGCGATGCGGGGCGTGCCGGCCGCGACCCAGCCCGACGCGAGCGCGGCGAGGAAGACGATCGCCAGCAGGCCGCTGATCGAGGTCACGCCGGGCATGACGAAGACGAGCGTCGCGAGCCCGGCGGCGGCACCGACCAGGCAGCCCAGTATCCGCAGCGTCAGTTTCTCGACGGTCTCGGCCGCGGTGCCGAGCGAAACGATGTAGCAGGTGATCAGGCTCGTGTGGATGCCTGGCCATTCGAGCAGCGTATAGACGACGTAGCAGAACATGGCCGCAGCGGTCGTCTTGAGTGCGTACTGGACGTGTTCCGGGTTGGTGAAGGCGTCAGGCAGGAAGAAGCCACCCGCAGGCTGCGGCTGCGCTGGCGTGGGCGGGTGCTCGGGCGGTGGCGCCTCCGGCAAGGGCGGCTCGGCGAAGTGCGCCAGAGCCTCCTTCATTTCCGCCAGGATCGCGGCACCCTCGGGCGGCAAGGCTGGCTCGGTGTCTTCGAGCGGGAGCGCGATCTCCACCGGATACCCTCCGGCGCGCAGGACCGAAGCCATCTCTTCGAGCGTGCCCGCCACGCGATGGCGCAGCGGGGGCGGCCACGTGCCGGCGGCGCTGCGTTCGACCAGGTCGACGAGCAGGAGGATCTGTGTCGTGGAAGCCGTGGCTAGCCGTAGCGCGGCGATGTCCGCGGCAGCGGACGACTTTTCTGCCGCGGCCAGTTTCAGCCACTTCTGTATCTCGCCCGATCCTTCGGCCAGGCACTCGCCAAGGACTTCCCGACTGCGCGCCGCGGACGTCGCGAGCACGTCCGCTGCGACAGCGAGCCGATGCGCCAGCGCGCGCTCCGCAAGGCGTCGCGGCGCCGGGCCGACGAGCAGGTTGACGACGATCGAGACGCTGGCCGGAATGCCCGCGAAGAGCCACGCATAGAGGAGGCCGCGGGTCGCCAGTTCGCCGATCTGCGCGTTGCTCAGCAGGTCGAGCGCATAGGCCACGACCAGCGCGAGGATCCCGCCGATCGGCCGCAGCTTGCTTGCAGTGGCGATGAAGAGCAGGCCGAAGGACAGGACCGCCATGGCTGCCACGCGCCACAGCGGGTAGTCGATCACCACCGTCGAGATGACCAGCACGAAGCTGATGATCAACGTGATCAATATCAGGATCGCGAGGCTCATGATCACGCTGCTGGCGCGGTCGGGCTTCATGACGAAGAAGGCGACGTAGGCGGTGAGCGCGGCCTCGGGGGTCTGGTAGGTCTGCGCAACGAGCGTCGCCAGGGCGCAGATCAGCGCCAGCCTGAGCGCGAACTCCAGCCTGCCGGGTGACGGCGCCAGCAGTTCGAGGAAGCTCGCGAGAGACGCTGCCGGCCGCGGCTCACTTGCACGCGCGGCCATGCTGTACCTCTACGGCGGCGGTGGCGCCCAGCCTCACGAGCCGGGCGGGCGGCTCTTCGAGGCGAACGCGCACGGGAAAGCGCTGGGCCACCTTCACCCAGTTGAGCGAGCGCTCGACGAAGGGCAGCGAGCGCGGCAGGTTGATGCGGCCGCTGTCGAGGACGCCATAGCCGATCCCCTGCACGACGCCCTTGATGGGTTGCCTGCGATCGAGCATCGAGTACACCGTGGCGCAGTCGCCTTCGGCGATGGCTGAAAGATCGTTCTCGCGGAAGTTCGCGACCGCGAACCATTCCTCGGTGTTGATCAGCGTGAACAGCGACTGGGACGGCGCGACGATCTCGCCGGCCGACACGGTCAGGCCGACGACGCGCCCGCTGTGCGGCGCACGGACCGTGGTGTCCTCGAGTGCACGCCGCGCGATGCTGAGCGCGGCCTCGCGCGCATGGACAGCGGCCTCGGCGGCCGCATCGGTGTCGACCGCGCGACCGGCCGCAGCCTGTTGCTCCTGCGCCTGCCGCAGCGAAGTCGCCGCGTCGCGCTGCGCGGTCTGTGCCTGGTCGAGTTGCTGGTCCGGCACATAGCCCTTGGCGGCGAGCGGCCGGAGCCGATCGACCGTGCGGTTGGCATGTTCGAGATTGGTGGCTGCGCGCCGGGTCTGGTCGCCGGCAACGACGGCGGTGGAGCGCTGCGTCGACAGCACGCGCCGCTGCGTCTCGAGCGTGGCCTTGGCAAAGGCGAGTTCCGCCTGCGCCTGTGTCAGGACCAGCCGATAGGGCTCCGGATCGATCTGGAAAAGCAGGTCGCCCTTGGCCACGCTTGCGTTCTCCGCGACCCCGATCTCGGTGATCCGGCCACCGACGACCGAGGCGACGTGGACGATGTCGGCATCGATCGAGGCATCGTCTGTCGACGGCATGCTGGCGTGCCGGTGCGCCACATAGATCCCGAGGCCGATCGCGATCGCGATGATCGCCGCGGACGCCAGTTTTCCCCAGAGGGGAGGGCGGTGGATTCCTGCGGCCTTCATGCGCTCAGGCAAACCAGAGCAGCCAGGCGAGCAGCGCAAAGGAGAACCCTGTCGCCGTGCACACGAAAAGCTGCAACGGAAGGGCAGAGGACAGGCCCGTCGCGACGAACACCGCGCGCGCGCAGATGGAAGCCAGGATCCCGAGGAATGCGCACAGCATCCACGCGGGAAAGTAGGCGCCGAACAGTGCAAACGATGGCGCCCCACGCTGGCTGCAGCCGCTCAGTGCCAGCGGGATCATTGGCAAGAACAGCGCGCACGCAGATCGCTGGCGAACGATGCTGGCAGGCGTAAATCTCTCGGACTTCTCGATCCTCTTCGGCATGCGGGGCATCCTACGATACGTCCACGAATGTTCGCAATGCTGGCCAGTCTCGTGCCCCGAATGGGAGCGGGGTACCCCGATTCACCTCGTCTCGACGTTGACGCGACGTCGTGCGAGTCCTAGTCTGTCGCACCGAGCGGTGGCTCCAATCGGGATGGACATGGCCTGTCGGATGGGGGTTCAAACATGAACGGTCGCAAGGTGGCGGTCTACTACGCATGGGACAGGTCGATGGAAGTCAGCGCGCCGCTGGCCGTCCTGGAGAATCGATTCCCGGCGCTGTTCGAGAGCCGTCGGATGCTGTACCCGCGCTTCAGCGAGCTGTCCGACCCTGAGCGCTTCAACCAGGGGATCGAAGGTTTTCTGGACCAGATCCTGAAGAAGAACTTCGTCGAATTTGCGGAGTTCGCCAGCCGCGAGACCGGCCATCGCACGCTGGAGATCGAGCGCGGTGGCCACGACGATCGGCACACGCCGCTTGGCAATGAGTTCCTGCGATCCATCGACACGCTGATCGTCATCAGCTTTGATTCGATCCGGACGGCGCAGCAGGCAAGCGTCGAGGAGATCGCTGGTGTCGCCGAGTTTCTTGAGCGGACGGACAACCTGGTCTTTGTTTGCCCTCACCACAGCATCGGCCACGCGGATGAAGCATCGGAGGCCGCTCTGAGGGATCTCCAGTTGCAGGAGTTCCTGCATCACGGCGACAAGACAATCCCGCCGCAGCAACGCTTTGGCGGCTTCGCCAGGTCGCTGCTGTCCGGACTCGGCGTTCCCGTGGAGAACCTCTTCGGTCTGCGCCCTGCTGCGCAGGCAGATGGGTCACCGGCGCCGATCAAGATCGAACGAGACCTCGATCACCTTGGCATCCTTGAGGGTGTCACGACTTTCAACGCGCATCCCCACCTCCCGCATCTCAGGAGAGTTGGCGATGGCGGCGGGAAGCTGGACGTGCTGGCCCGTCAGCGCATCGACACGGCGGCCCCACCGCACTCGTTTGTGCAAGGCGGCCGAACCGACTTTGACGCCTTGTTGCAGGCAAGACCGGGCGTCTTTGCCGGCAGCCTGCTGGTCGGCGATGCCACGCTTTGGAGTTCCACGGCCGGTGGTGTCGATAACTTGCGTCGACTTTGGAAGAACGTCGTTGGGCGCCCGAGCCGCCCAGTCATCGGCTTCAGTTGATCCGGGTGGCGACGAGCGGCGAATAGCGGTTCGAGGTCGCGTTCATCCTGGTCGCGCGGGCGTAGGCGTTGTAGAAGGTCTCTCGCGTCGAGCCGCCGTCCATGGGGTTCCAGTCGATGACCAGCGTGGCGGGCGCCGCATAGGTGCAAGTGCCGGTGTTCAGCGGATGCGCCGGCGGCGGCGAACCCGAAGTGGGCTGCGTCCTGGTGTATTGCACGCTGCCGTTCGGGAAGAAGTAGTAGTAATAGTCGCTGCCGTCCCAGACCTTCCACCAGCCGTACAGCCATGACATCGCGGCGTCGCCGGCGGAGGGCGATGTGGCGGCATCGAAGTAGGTGTCGATATCGATCCAGCCCACCAGCTTCTTGAAGTCATAGGGGCCGGTGCCGCGCACGCGCTTGATCACGTCGCAGCCCATGCTCTTGCCACCCTGGCCGCCGGCCGCGCGCAGCAGCACATCCCCATCGAAACCGAGGCACACGTCCACGTGGAAGGAGGCATGGCGCAGGATGTCGCCGTACGCGGGCCGGTTGTTCTGCCTCGACAGCACCCATGAACCCGGCTTGCCGGCCTTCTTCACGATCCCTTCCAGGTCGAAGCCGCCGAGGTAGGTCTTGGAGCCCATCTTTGCGCCGTACCAGCCGGTGAAGCCGTTGCAGCCGGTCATGATGCCGCCCCTGGCCCAGTTCTCGGACATGACCTTCTGCGAGAGCCCGGTCATCTCCGTGTACTTGGAAGCCGTCGCGCCGTTCGATGTGATGACCGTGTTGCCGGGCAGGACGGAATCGAGCAGCTTGCGTGCGTCGTCGCGAACAGTGGACATGGTGTTTCACCTCCTTGAAATGGCGACTTGATCGGTGCCTGGAGAGCGTTCCCTCAAGGCAGCAATTCAGTCTAGGCAAGGCGGGTGAACTGTGAAAGGGCGGCGGGGCCGGTGGCTCACCCATCCGTGGGAGGAAAGTGGCGCGTCGCGCCACTCAACTTGCATCGCTCTGCTTTTTGTTCGAAGAGTTCCAGTTTTGGCGGAAGCAAACGTAATAGTTGTGCGGTCGCGTTGATTACGGCACGTCAGATCACTTCCAACGCTGCGCCTGTCGACCGGTTGCCAGATGGACCCCGCGCGACGCACCAAGCCGACTACCGGGTCATCGGCAACGCCACGCCCATCGCAGCGAACATGCCGCCGCAGACGCGGTTGAAGTTGCGCCCCGCGCGCTCCAGCCATGGCCGGATGCGGTGCGCCAGCAGCGCGAGCAGGTACTCCACGATCACCTCGATCGTCACGAACACCACCGCCATGATCACGAGCTGCGGGGCCAGCTCGCGTGCCGGATCGATGAACTGCGGCAGGAAGGCGCCGTAGAAGAGCAGGGCCTTCGGGTTGGAGACGGCCGTCAGCAGGCCCTGGCGAAACATCGTGGCGCCGCGGGTGTCGGCGGTCGAGGCATCGGCGCGCAGCTGGATGGCCGGTGCGCGCCAGAGCTGGATACCGAGCCAGATCAGGTAGGCGCCGCCAATGAACTTGAGCACGATCAGTGCATGCGCCGATGCCTGGAGCAGCGCGCCGATGCCGAGCATCGACAACGCAATCAGGACCACGAATCCGATGGCGCCGCCCGCTACGGTGAAGAGTGTCTTGCGATGGCCGTGCAGCGCACCGTGGGTGAGCACGAGCAGGCTGTTGGGGCCGGGCGTGAGCGACAGGCCGGTGGCGGCGACGAGGTAGAGCAACCAGGTGTGAAGGGTCATGGCTGGATTGTCGGTAATTTGTCGTGCGGCGCGTTCGTTCGCGGCATGGGGCGGCTCTTCGTTTTTCGCGCGGCTCGACGATTTGCGGCAGTGCGCATGGACAGCCGCTGCGGCAGCGCCTATTGTCTGGCCGGGCGCGGACGACACAGGCAACTATTGCGAGGCAAACACCCATGAAGCTCCACTACCACCCGATCTCCACCACCAGCCGCCCGGTCATGCTGTTCGCCGCGGAGAGCGGCATTCCGCTGGAAATGCAGGTGGTCGACATCTTCACCGGCGAGCACGTGAAGCCGCCATACACCGGCCTCAACCCGAACAAGCTGATCCCTACGCTGGAGGACGGCGACTTCGTGCTGACCGAGAACTCGGCCATCCTCAAGTACCTGGCCGACAAGATCGATTCGCCGGCCTACCCGAAGGACCTGCAGAAGCGCGCCCGCGTCAACGAGCGCATGGACTGGGTCAACACGCAGCTGTGCATCGACCTGGTCTACGGCCTGGTCTACCCGCAGATTTTCGACACCCACAAGCGCCGCAGCGACGAGGCCCAGGCCGCGACGCTGGAGCGCGGTCGCGAACGCGCGCAAGGCTGGCTGAAGGTGCTGGACGAAAACGTGCTGGGCAAAGGCAACAAGTATTTGTGCGGCGACGACATCACCATCGCCGACTACCACGCGGTGGCGTATGTGGCGCTGGCCGAGGTGATCGGCAGCGACCTCGCCGCGTTCCCGAACGTGAAGGCCTGGCTCGGCCGCATGAAAGCGCTCAAGACCTGGGCCAAGGTCTATGAAGTGATCGACGGCTATGCGGCTTCGCTCAAGAGCAAGCCGATGCTGGCCGTCTGAGCGCGCCGTTCAATCCAAGGAGTGCCCCATGATCCGCAAGCTGCATCACAACGCCTACCGCTGCCGCGACTCGGAAGAGACGCGCGCCTTCTATGAAGACTTCCTGGGCCTTCCGCTGGTGACCACCCTGGAACTGGGCCAAACCAAGACCGGCCGCGAGACGCACGCGCTGCACACCTTCTACCAGCTGGACGACGGCTCACACCTGGCCTTTTTCGAGGTCGACGACATGCCCTTCGAGTTCAAGGCGCAGCACGACTTCGACCTGCACATCGCGCTGGAGGTCGGCACCGAGGTGCTGCAGCCGATGATGGCCAAGGCGCGCGAAAAGGGCATGGAATGCCGCGGCCCGTCGGACCACGGCATCATCGACTCGATCTACTTCCGCGACCCCAATGGCTACGTGATCGAGCTGTGCGCCAAGCGGGCCAACCACGACGAGATGATGGACCCGGCGAAGAATGGCGCGCGCGAGAAGCTGGAGCATTGGACGGCCGCGAAGACTGGCACGCCTGCCTGAGTGGCGAGGGGCGCGTCTGACTCCCTCTCCCCTCCGGGGAGAGGGTTGGGGTGAGGGTCGGGCCCCACACGTGCACCGCACCCCACCCGATGGCATGATCGCCGTCAAATTCGGAGCACAACCCCATGATCGTCGAGCGCATCTGGACCGGCAACGCCTACCGCAACTACAACTACCTGATCGCCTGCCCCGAGACCGGCGAGGCGCTGGCCATCGACCCGCTGGACCACCAGAAGTGCCTGGCCGCAGCCAGGGACAAGGGCTGGGACATCACGCAGATCCTCAACACCCACGAGCACCACGACCATACCGGCGGCAACGAGGCCGTGGTCGCGGCAACGGGCGCCAAGGTCATCGCGCATCACCAGTCGGGCTCGCGCATCGCAGGCGTGGACCGCGGCGTGAAGGCGGGCGACATCATCAAGGTCGGCAAGACGGTCGAGCTGGAGTGCATGGACACGCCCGGCCACACGATGTGCCACATCTGCCTGCGCTCCCACACCGAGCAGCCGGCGCTGTTCTCCGGTGACACGCTGTTCAACGCTGGCGCCGGCAACGTCCACAACGGCGGCAGCGCGGACAGCCTGTACAGCACCTTCGTCGACCAGCTCGCGAAGCTGCCGGCCAACACCCGCGTGTATCCGGGCCACGACTACATCGAGAACAACCTGCGCTTCACGCTGGCGCGCGAGCCCGACAACGCGGCTGCGAAGGCGCTGTTGCCCGAGGTGGCGGCACAGGACCCGGCCAAGGCCCGCGTGACGACGATGCAGGAGGAGAAGCAGTTCAACACCTTCCTGCGCCTGGCCAGCCCGAGCGTGATCGCGGTGCTGCGGGCGGAGTTTCCGGATCTGCCGGAGCATCCGGATGCGAAGACGGTGTTCGTCAAGCTGCGCGAGCTGCGCAACAAGTGGTGAGAAGGTATGAATCTTCCTACTGCGGACGCCGATCTCGGGTCTGCGGTGCTCACCGTACGTGAGTACGGTTCCGCTCCTCAACCCGACCTCGGCGCCCTCGCTACGGAATCTTCACACCTTCTGCGCTGCATCGGATCTGAGCCTGTTATCACTCGCAACGGAAATCGACGCCGGTGTCCCCCGGCGCCTTGCCCAGCATGCGAGCATTCAACTGCTTTTGCTCGCAATAGGTGGAGGCCCCGTTGTAGGTCGACGCGCGCAGGTTGCCGTCGCGCAGGTGGATAACGTCGTTCGGCACCACGCCGCAGCCGGCGAGGGCGATTCCGAACAGCAGGGCGGCGGGGTACTTGGTGAGGCAGATCATGGAGCCGGTGATGGTCAGGCGGATGCGGAGGAATGCCCGCATGGTACCGGAGCAGGCCGGCATGCTGGCGCCTATGGCCGCGACGGGTAGGCGCCTGCCACGCAGATGCAGTAAACGGAACCCGGAACCGGCTCCTTGCCCTTCAGGTTGGGCAAGGCGAAGGTGCTCATGCCATCGCCGCCATACGTGGGCCCCAGCAGTGAATAGAGCGCTGTGTTGTGCCCGATCTGGATCAGCGATCCGTCGCACAACGCCCAGTTTATTGGGGCGTAATTGAAGGCGAACAGCTGAATCGATCCGAGGAGGGGGTCCATGGGAGTCCTTTGGGGAGTGGCGAGGCATGCTACTGCCGCGGGGTGGTTTGCAGTGGACTTTTGCGGGGCTTACAGCCTTCGCACAGGCCTGCACAAAAGGGAAGGTCGCTGCATCCCCAGCATGCGGGCGTGTAGTCAGGGGTCTTTCACACGCAAACTGGAAAGCAGCGCGTTCACGAATGCCCGCGGCAAAGCGCCAGCCAGCACGTAGAGCGAGTTATCCCCGCGGATCGCAAAATACAGCCGCCGGTCCCCAGGTTCCGCGGCATCCACGAAATAGACGGCCAAGCCGCCTTTCGTTGTCTTGGTGAAGCTCTTTGCACGATCGATGCGCTCCGCCTTGCGTGCAAGTTGCAGGGGCGCGTCATCCGAGGCGGGTGAAGTGCCCAGCGCGTCCAGATAGCCTTCGGGGCTCGTGATGGGGTGCTTCTCCAGCAGGCCCAGCTTCGCGTGCCTGTCGCGCAAGCGGGCATGGTCCAGTGTCAGCCAGCTATAGGAAGCGCGTTCATCCCCGCCCGCGGGCACAAAGCCGACCGAGGGAGATTCATTGCCCGTGATGAATATCTTGCTGACTTGCGACCGCGGCAACTGCATTTCAAGGCGTCCGAACTGGAAGCCTACGCAGTCGCCGCAGTGACGCGGCGCGGGCCACTCCTGCGTGCGCAGGGTTGCGGCATGGGATGCCCCCGCAGCGAGCGAGCGCCCACAGAGCGCCAACGCAAGCAGACTTCAGGACCACCGCGCAAACCTCAGCGATGAAACACCCATGCGTGCCATATCGAAATCGGTTCGGTAATCATGAACGACCTTCCGCGCGCATTTGATGTCCAACTTGCTTCGCGCTGTGCTGAAGATTGCGCCACCCAACTGTGTCGCCAGCCATTTGATGTTGGTCGGTCCCATGGCTGGCGTTGGAACCAAAGCCATCGCGTTGGAGCATTTCACCGTCTCCCTGTACATGTTGGCGAAGACGTTTGCCACTCCATCGTCGACGACGCCATCCCATGGCACTGGAACTGCGGCGAACTTGAAGAAATCGTTGTGAGGTCTCGGACTGCTGCGTTGTCTGCGTCTGTAGCTTCTGCCATTTTTTTACTCCCTTTGAATCAAACAGCCGGGCAGATGCCTGGCCGCAAGAACGCTATCCCAAGACCTATGGGATCAGACCTGTTGGCAGCGGGATGCGGAGCGCAGATCAGAGACAGTTCGGAAATCGAGAAACCGCGCCGATCACACTGTCACGGCCGGATTGCCCGTCACAACCCCGGACTTCTCGCTGTGAATGGCACGACATGAGGGGCAGATCAGGCGCTCAAGCTGTCTGCTCCCGCCCCTCGAAGTACTCCGCCAACCGCATCCGCTCGCGCTCGAACGCCGGCATCGCGGCCAGAACCGCCTCCCAATCGCCGACGCGGCTGGCCCTGTCAATGTTCCCGCAAGCGGTTGCGAATGCGAGTGCGCCCACCATCTTGCTGGCGCCCGCCATGCGGTGCGCGAACTGCGTGACTTGGGGGACGTCGTCGGTGGCCAGCGCCTGCCGGAGTCCGGCCGAGTCGTCCTCGCATGTTCGCCGGAAGGCTGCGACAACCTCGCTCACCATCGACGCATCGCCACCGCATTTCGCGGTGAGGAGCGCCTGGTCTATCGGGCTGTCGAGGAGGGCGGCTTCCGCGCCCGGACCGGCGCCTGGAGAGGCGCCGGGCGGCGAGGGCGCGCGAGGCAGCGGCAGCCACCGATCGAGCTTCTCGGTCAGCTGGGCCAGTTCCAGTGGCTTGACCAGGAAATCATCCATGCCCGCGGCGAGGCAGGTCTCGGCCTCGCCCTGCAGCGCGTTGGCGGTGCAGGCAATGATCGGCACGCGCGCTTGTCCCGTGCCGGCTTCGAGCGCACGGATGGCGCGCGCGAGTTCGTAGCCGTCCATGTGGGGCATGTGGCAGTCGGTGATGACCAGTCCGAAGCGACCGGTCTTCCACAACGCGAAGGCCTGGACCCCGTCGTCGGCGGTCTGGGCGGCATAGCCCAGCGTTCGCACCTGGCGCGCGATCAGCATGCGGTTGACAGGGTGGTCGTCGACCAGAAGCACCAGGGTGCCTTCCGCCTCGGCTTGCGCGGTGCCGGGTGCCACGCGGCGCGCGGCCGTCGCGACCGTGGGCGCGCCCGCGCCGTCGGCGCTGCTGCCCGAGGGAGGCTCGGCGACGGGCAAGGTCAATTCCAGCGTGATCGTCGAGCCCTTGCCGGGCTCGCTGTCCAGCCTGATCGAGCCGCCCATGATGTGCGCGAGTTGGCGGGAGATCACCAGTCCCAGCCCGGTGCCGGCCGGCCGTCGCCGCGCCTCGTCGCCCTCGGCTTGGGTAAACGGCTGGAACAGGCGCTGCTGGTTCTCGGGCGAGATGCCGATGCCGGTGTCCTTCACCTCGAAGCGCAGGCTTTCCTGTCCGTCCTTGCGCCCCAGGAATTGCACGTTGATGTCGATCCAGCCCTCGGCCGTGAACTTGATCGCGTTGCTGACGAAGTTGTTGAGGATCTGGCGCAGGCGCACCGGATCGACCCGCAGCGCCGGGCTGATGCGCGGGTCGACCATGCGCCGCACGATCAGCCCCTTGCTGCTTGCATTGCCCAGGTAGATGCTCTGCACCTCCTCGATCAGGCGCTTGATCGAGACCACCTCGGGGCGGACCTCCAGCTTGCCGGCCTCGATCTTCGAGAAGTCGAGGATGTCGTCGATGATGCGCAGCAGCGAGCGGCTCGATTCGCGCACCAGCCCCAGCGTCTCGCGCTGCTCGGCATCCAGCTCGGTCAGGCTCAGCAGTTCCAGCATGCCCAGGATGCCGTTCATGGGCGTCCGGATCTCGTGGCTCATGGTGGCCAGGAAGGTGCTCTTGGCGCGGTTGGCGGCTTCCACCTCGGCGCTGCGCTGCGACAGGGCCGCGTTCAGCTGCTCGATCTCGCGCTCCTTCTTCTTCCGCTCGGTCACGTCTTCCGACATGGTCAGCAGGAAGCGCGGCTTGCCGGTCTCGTCGAGGATCGGGATCTTCTTCGCATGGAGGACGCGCACGCTGCCGTCGTTGGCATGCAGGGTCTCCTCGGGAATGTCCACTTCCCGGCCGAGCGCCAGCGCCTCCTTGTCCTTGGCCGTGAAGAAGTCGGCTTCCTCCCTGGTGCCGACGTACTCGTGGACCGTCTTGCCGATCAGCTCCTTCTCGCTGAGCCCGGTCAGTTCCTCGAGGGCGCGATTGACGCGCACCAGCTTCAGGTCGACCGCGTCCTTGACCATGAACTGATAGGGGATGTGATGGATCACCGAGTTGAGGAACGCGTTGGCAGTTTCCAGCTCGGCGGTGCGTGTGTGCACGCGGGCCTCCAGCTCGGTGTTCAGGGCACGCAGGTCGTGTTCCGCCTGGCGCAGCGCCGCCTTCTGCCCTTGTTCGGCGAGCGATCGTCGCACCGAGAAACCCAGCCGCCGCACGCGCAGCTTGAGGACGTAGTCGGTGGCGCCGGCCTTCATGCATTCGACCGCTTCTTCCTCGGTCATCAGGCCGGACGAAATCACGATGAGCGGAAGATCCGGCCACCGCTGCCGCACCTGTCGAGGCATCTCCAGTCCGCCGACTTCATAGTCGGACAGCACCAGGTCGAAGGCTTGCCGCTGCAGGGCGGCGACGAAGTCTTCCGTGGTCCGGACCCAGGCGATGTCGCAGGCAAGATCTTCCTCCTGGAGCGTCGCCCGGATGCGCTGCGCATCGTCCGGGTCGTCCTCCAGGTGCAGCACGCGGATGGCGGCGGTGCTCATCGCGATCCTTCCTGTTCGCTGCGCAGCGACTCGACCACCTCCCTGAACTCCTCGCGGTTGCGTTCGCTCAGCGCGGAGAGGGCTTCGTGCGCCTGCAGGATGCGCTTCTGCACAGACGCCAGGTCGCCGCCCGCGCCCAGCGCGTAGAGCGTGGGGCCGGCGGGGATGTCGTCGCGGATCGCGGCCTGCACCTGCTGCATGCTCAACTCCTCGAACAGGCCGTGCACGATCGGCGTCACGCCCGCGAGCACCACGCCGCCCCGGGCGACCAGCTCGTGCACGGTGCCGAGCCAGGTGCTGTCCATGTATTCGCAGCCGGACAGGTCCAGCACCAGCGGCCGTCCTCCGTCCAGCACGGTCAGGGCGGTTTCATGGAAGGCGTCGCAGTGCATCCAGGTGGCGCGCCCGCGCAGCGCGAGCCAGGCGGCATGGTCCGTTTCGCCATAGAACACCACCTCGTCGCCCTCGGGCCGCGGCGTGCAGGTTGTTGCAGCCGCCGCCGCGGGAAGTTCCGCGCCGTTGTCGAACCAGGACGCGCCGGCGTGCGCGTCGATGAGCAGGATGGTCACGTCGTCGCGGTCCGCGCCCGCCGGCGCGCTGGCGTGCAGCTGCGCCATCATTTCCTGCGCGCTCGACAGCGGGTTGACGAGCACCTCCTGCAGCAGCTCCAGCTCGCGCTGCGACCCGGACGGCAGCAGCCCGTCGGTGTAGAGGAGGATCCGGTCGCCCGCCAGCAGCTGCAGGCGCTCCTGCCCGAACTGCGAGTCCGGCGCCAGGCCGAGAGCGGGACCGGTGCGGCGGACCATGCGCGTTTCCTGGCCCTCGCGCGCGTGCAGCACGGGCGGATGGCCCGCCGATGCCAGCGTGAGGCTGGAATCCGAGGTGTCCAGCAGGCCGAAGACGGCCGTCAGGAACAGCCCCGGCGCGGCGTGCGCCTCGCAGATCGAGCGGTTCACCGCGGCCAGCACTTCAGCCGGCGGCAGCGCCAGGCCCGTCGCCGGGTCCGCCAGCACCAGCCGTTGCTTGAACAGCACCGAGAGCATCGCCGAGGTCACGCCGTGGCCGGTGGCGTCGGCCAGGTAGAAGGCGAGGTGCCGCTCGCCCAGCCGGACCACGTCGTAGAGGTCGCCGCCCACATGCTGCCCCGGGCGGTACACCGCGTGGATGCAATAGCCTTCCATGGGCGGCGGGCTGCGCGGCAGCAGGGCGCGCTGGATCACCTCGGCCCGCTCGAGGTCGCGGCGCAGCACTTCGGAAGTCTCCTCGAGTTCGCGCACCTTGCGCTGCAACGCGAGGTGCAGGCGCTCGCGCTCGGCCAGCAGTTGGCGTCGCTCGAGCGCGTTGCGCACCGCGACCCCCATCTCCTCGGTCTGCGGCGACTTCGGCAGGAAGTCGAATGCGCCGAGCCGGATCGCGGCCAGCGCCGAGTCGAAGGTCTCCAGCCCCGACAGGACGATCCACGTGGCATCCGGCACGGCCTGTCGTCCCCAGCGCAGCAGTTCCAGGCCGTCCATGCGCGGCATCATGATGTCGGTCAGCACCAGGGCGACCTCCGGGTGCGCGCGCAGGACTTGCTGCGCCGCGATGCCGTCGGCGGCCTCCAGCACGGGGGAGCAGCCAAGGTTTTCCAGTGCCCGCCTGACCATGAGGCGAGTCACCGGCTCATCGTCCACCACGAGGGCGACGGGAGGGGCAGGGTCGAGGTTCATCACATCCGCTCGTGCAGGTTGCAGTTTCCCAAGAGGTCGCCCACCCGCGCAGGCGTCGGCGAGGCGAGTGCGGATTGGGCTCCTTTTCGGAGATGGATGCAATTCGTGTGCGGGGGTGGGTTTGGCCAGAGCGGGTCTTGCCCGCGGACGTTCTCACCGGCCGTCGACACCCATGGCATGCGGTACAGTGGCCGACGTGAAACACCTCAAGCAATTAGTTCTCGTGGGCCTCGTCGCAGCCTTCGGGCTGGCCGTGTTGGCGCCTGCGAGCGCCTGCGCCGCTGCCAAGAAGTGTCACTGGGACAAGAAGACCGGCCGCATGGTCTGCCAGCGCCCAGCCCGTTAACACCTGGAAGACCCCGCGGAAGGAGTGGGCTCGTCGGTCTGCTGAGGGCCGGCTTTGGAGCGCGGCGGCTGCGAAGGACCGAGCCGGGTTCGCTGCCTGTAGGTCCGGCTGCTGCACTGTAGAAGATGCGTGAGAGCGACCGCGCTAACGTTCGAAGCCTCTTCGGCACCGGGTGGCCGCGTAGTCCACGATGTACGAAAAGCCGCCTGCGCTCGGGATTTCGCGAGCATGGCTGGAGCCTCACCTGTCCTCAAAGGTCCATGATCATCTCGTGCCACGACATTCCGCCGTGATCCGAGGGGGAGGGCTTCATGTAACGATAGCCCAGGTGGGTATACAGATCGACGTGTCGTTGCTTGCACATGAGGTGGATGGTCTTCTTCCCCGCCTGGCGCATCTGCTCGACGAAGGTCCGCATCATGATGGTCGCGAAACCGCGGCTTTGATAGGCCGAATCGATGACAACCGACATGACCACGACGTTCGGAGCAGCGGCGTCGTGTCCCACGAGTTCCTTGAACGACTCGTCGGACATCACGACGCTATCGGCGCAGCCGCTATTGATGAAGCCGATAACTCGTCCGTCCAGTTCCATGATCAGGAAGCCTTCCGGGTACTCGGCGATCCGCAGGCCGATCCTGGCCAGCGTGGCGGCTTCGCCGCCCTCGTACGCCGTGCTTTCGATCTCGTAGCAGCGTGCGCCGTCCAGTGAAACAGCCTGGCGAAAAGTGGGGGTGGACATGCGATCTCGATGGCCGCGGACGCGGCAGAACAATGCATCGCGCAATAGTACGGATCGACAGAGAGGCGCGCACTGCATTCTGTTGGCGTGAACTTCGCATTTCCGGACGATTGGCTTGAGTGCTCGCCGCCTTCCATTGGGTGCAGGCACACCGCATCAAGCCGCGATATGCCCCGGAGACCGGGCCTTCGCAGACCGGCGGGTCTTCGATGAATTGCTGTGACCAGGGCCGTGACTACCTCATGTTGCGCAATTTCACGAAAGCCAGCCCCGCCATCACGGCGTCGTTCAGCGCATCGTGCGCATCGCGCAGTGGCAACCCGAGCTCGTTCATGATGGTCGAGAAGCGCAGGTCGATCGTGCCGCCGCGCTCGTGCGCGGGCAACTGCCGGCTCTTGTAGTCGTAGTACATCGCCGAGACCTCGATCTTCGGCTGTGGCAAACGCACGCCGAGCATGGGCCAGATCTCGCGATTGAGCATGGCGACATCGAACGCGAGGTAGTAGCCCACCAGCGGCCGGCTGCCGATGAACTCCAGCACGCGGCGCATCGCAGCCGCCGGGTCCATGCCCATGGCGACGTCCTGCTCGCGCAACCGGTGCACCAGCACGCTCTCGCTCTTCAATGCCCGCTCGGGCCGCACCAGCAGTTCGAGGCGCTGGCTGGTCAGCAGGCGGTTTCCGACGATGCGTACCGCGCCGATCGAAATGATCCTATCGCGCCGCGGGTCGAGGCCGGTGGTCTCGCAGTCCAGCGTGACCCACTCGTTCTCCGGGGGCGCGTCGTACATGAAGGAGAAGCGCGCATCCGCCAGGTGCTGCAGCATCCAGCGGCGGCGCAGTCCGCCGAGCCAGCGCGGCGTCATGCCATTTCCAGGTGGAACTGGTGCCGCAGCAGCACCTTGAAGCGCTTGACGACGGCCAGCGCATCCTTCAGCAGGTCGCGCTCGAGGCTGCTCATCTGGCCGGTCGAGATGGAGCCGCTGACCGCATGGCCGGCATCCAGTTCGGCCAGGCCGGCCGCCAGCTTGAGCCCCATCAGGAAATGCAGGCTGTCGGCCAGGTCGTTCGCGAACGCCTGCGACAGGCGGCCGAGCGCGACCAGGGCGTCGAGTCGGGCCGTGGTGCCGGTGGGCTGGACATGCTCGCGCAGGGCCAGGCTGCGCACGCCGTGCACGATCGGGAAGATGCCCGCCTTCTTCAGGTCGAGTGCGTGCGTGTCGTGTTCGCCGAGCAGCAGGCGATTCCACCAGCTGCCACCCGCGTCGGGGAAGGCATCGATCGCGGCGGCAAAGCGCGCGAGCCAGGCGTCGTCGGACGCGACCAGGCGGTCGACCTGGTTGTGCACGCCGGCCAGCAGCGCCGCGTCACCGGCCACGGCATGCGCGTCGATGAAGATCGCGAGCGCCATCAGGCCGTCGGCGTCGGGCTGCTGCAGCCAGTGGCGCACGACAGCCGCGAAATCGCTCGCGCTGTGCCGCCAGGCCGGACGGCTGACCATGATGCCGCCCGGGCAGTCGGGGTAGCCGAAGTCGCGCAGCGCCGCGGAGAAGCGGCTGCAGGCCTCCTCGACGACGGCTGCATCCACGCCGCAGCCATCGCGCAGGATCAGTCCGTTGTCCTGGTCGGTCTTGAGCAGTTGCTCGCCGCGGCCTTCGCTGCCCATGACGAACAGGCAGCTGTCAGCCAGCAGTTCCGGCGGCGCGATCAACTGCCAGGCGCGCTCGAACAGCTTGGCGTTGAGCGCCTGCACCAGCCTGCCGATCTGGCCGACGCGCGTGCCGCCGCGGTATAGCAGCGCGATGAAGCGCGTGATCTTCCCGGCCTCGATGCGCAGGGCATCCAGGTCTTGCGCCCGCGCGATCTGCACGGTGATCAGGTAGGAGTGGTTCGACAGGAAGCTCAACAGGTCGAGCTGTTCCAGCAGCCCGACGATCCTGCTGCCCTCGGCCACGACGAGGCGGTGCACCTGGTGCTGGATCATGAGTGCCAGGGCATCGAACAGCGGCGCATCGGGCGCGATGCACACCAGCGAGAACGTCGCCGTCTCGCGCACCGGCCAGTCGGCGAGCGGCCGGCCGTCGACCACCGCGCGCTGGAGCCCGGTGTTGGTGAAGATGCCGAGCCGCTCGCCATCGCGAACCAGCACGCTGCTCGAATGCCTCGCCTGCATCACGCGGGCGACCTCGACGATGCTGGTGCCGCCCTCGACGATGTGCGCGGGGCGCAGGAACGCTTCCTCGACGCGCGACATCGCCAGCGCCTGCATTTCGCGCTGGCTGTGGCGTTGCGACAGGGCGCCGAGCTTGCTCGACAGTTCGGAGAACAGCAGCGCGCCGAATCCCGCGTTGCGCGCGATCAGGTCGTTGACGGTGGCCTTGGCCAACTGGTAGGCCAGCACCTCCTCGGCGGCGACGAAGCGGCTGCTGGCGCGGCCGGCGACCAGCGCACGGCCGTCGAAGCAGTCCCTGGGGCCGAAGCTGGCGATGAATTCATGGCCATCGAACTGCGACACGTGCCCCTTGATGACGACGAACAGATGCAGCGGCTCGATGCCGGGCGCCAGCAGCGTCTCGCCTTCGCGGAAGTAGGCGATGTCGACGCTGTCGCGAACCAGGCGTTGTTCGGTGGCATCCAGGCAGTCGAAGGGCGAGGCCGTGAAGTCGAACGCATTGGGCATGGCGCCGATGATCGCGCCGTTCGACCTGCTTGTCAGTGGCCGGAAGCGCCTTCCGCGCCGATGCCTGTTTCGGAGTGCACCTGCTGCTCGGGAAGCCGCCGTGGTCCTGCCTGGCGCGGGCGCCGGGGTCGGGGATGGAGAACAGCCAGATGCCGGCAGGGCCGATGGTTCATCGAGAACCGCCACCGCGGCCTCACTTCAGCCGCGTGCCTACAGTCCGAACACCCGCTGCGCGTTGCCCGAGCGCACCGCTTCGCACTGCGCCTGCGGCAAGGCTCCGGTGTTGGCGAAGGAGCCCTTGGTGTCGTGCACCCAGTGCGGCCAATCCGTGCCGAACATGACGTGGTCGGCACCGACCACCGAGATCAGGTATCGCAGCGCGCCCGGGTCGTAGGTGATGCAGTCGTAGTAGATGTGGCGCAGGTAGTCGGTCGGCTTGCGCTTCATCTGGCGACGAACCGCGAGTTCGACCTCATCGCCCTTCTCGAAGCGGCCGACCAGGTAGGGCAGGGTGCCGCCGCCGTGCGAGGCGATCATCTTGAGGTTGGGGTACTGGTCGAAGAAGCCTTCGAAGATCATCCGCGTGAACGCCAGCGTGGTGTCGAACATGAAACCGACCGACCAGCTCAGGTCGAACTTGGTCATGTCCATCATGTCGACGCCGGGCGGATCGGTCGGATGCACCAGCACCGGCAGGCCGCGCTTGTCGATCTCGGCCCAGATCGGCGCGAACATCGGATCGGTCAGGCTGCGCCCGGCGATGTTGGCAAGCACCATGACGCCCGAGGCACCGTTTCGGCAGGTGCGGTCGAGTTCCTCGATCGCGCGCTGCGGGTACTCCCAGGGCAGGGAGGTGAACCAGCGGATGCGATCCGGGTAGGTGGCCTGCGCCTGGGCCATGTTGTCGTTCGACTCGCGGGCGGCGCGGCAACTGACGTCCTCGTTGCCCCAGTACACGTTGGGGCAGGTCAGCGAGACGATCGAGATGTCGATGCCCGCGGCATCCATGTGCTTGATGCGCAGGTCGTAGTCGAAGTGTCCCGGTTGCGGCAGCACCACCGGCGTGTTGCCGCGGAAGATCTCCTTCTGGCCATCGGGGCGGGTCTGGATGTTGTAGATGCCGCCTTCGCTCTTGAGAAGTTCAAGCCATCGGGTGGTGAACATGTGGGTGTGGACGTCGATCACGGGCATGAGCCGGGTCTCCTGTGTGTTGTTGGAATTGAAAAAGAGAAAGCGCTGTTCAGTGCGGCAGGACCTGGCCGAGGAAAGCCTTGAGCCGTGGGCTCTGCGGCCTGTCGAAGAAGTCGTCCGGCGCCGCGGTCTCGATGATCTGTCCCTGGTCCATGAAGATCACGCGGTCCGCCACGCGCCGCGCGAAGCCCATCTCGTGCGTGACGATCATCATGGTCATGCCTTCGCCGGCCAGGCCTTCCATGGTCTGCAGCACCTCGTTGACCATCTCGGGGTCGAGCGATGCGGTGGGCTCGTCGAACAGCACGACCTGCGGCTGCGTGCAGAGGGTGCGTGCGATCGCGACGCGCTGCTGCTGGCCGCCCGAGAGTTGCGCGGGATGCTTGTGCGCGTGGGCCAGCAGGCCGACCCGCTCCAGGTAGTGCATCGCGCGCTCGTGGGCTTCGCGGCGGCTCACGCCGTGGCCCCACACTGGCCCGACGGTCAGGTTCTGCAACGCGGTCATGTGGGGAAACAGGTTGAACTGCTGGAACACCATGCCGACGCGCCGGTTCAGCGCCAGCCGGGCCGCGCGCGTGATCGCATCGGCTCCAACGTCAACGCCGCAGACATGCAGCCTTCCTTGCTGGAAAGGCTCGAGCAGGTTCACGGTGCGCACCAGCGTCGACTTGCCTGAGCCGGAAGGGCCGCAGACCACGATGCGCTCGCCCGGAGCCACCAGCAGGTTGATGTCGCGCAACGCGTGATAGTCGCCGTACCACTTGTTGATGCCGTCCATGCGCACCATGGGCGGACTCGTCGCACCGGAAATCGTCGTCGTCATTGCGGGTGTCATGCGATCAGCCCTTGCCCTCGAGGCGGCGGCTGTAATGCGAGAGTCCATAACAGACCAGGAAGTAGGCCAGGGCCAGGAAGACGTGGCCCGATGTGAGGATGTTGGAGTCGCCGGTCCAGTCGGGCGACTTGGCGCCGTTCTCCACCGCGCCGAGGAAATCGTTGACACCGATCACCGACAGCAGCGTGGTCTCCTTGATCACCGCGATCATGATGTTCACCAGCGCCGGCACCACGGCCCGCACGGCCTGCGGTAGCACGACCAGGGCCAGTGTCGCGGCGCGGCCCAGCCCGATGGTGGTGGCGGCCTCGATCTGGCCGCGGCCGACGAGTTGCAGTCCACCGCGAAACACTTCGGCGGCCATGGCGGCATTGAAGAGGGTGAAGGCCGCCAGTGCGCGCAGGAACAGGTCCGGCTTCCATCCCGTGGGCAGGAACATCGGCAGCAGCGTGGCCGCGATGAACAGCACGACCAGCAGCGGCACCGAGCGCATGCCCTCGACGAAGGCCGTGCACAGCCAGCGCACCACCGGCAGCGATGAGCGGCGGCCCAGCGCAAGCGCGAGGCCGAGCGGCAGCGCCGTCGCGAAGGTGGCGAGCGTGGCCACGAGCGTCAGCAGCAGCCCGCCCCAGCGCGTCGGCGGCACGAAAGGCAGCGGGCCACCGCCGAGCAGCAGCAGGAAGAAGGCTGCCGGCAGAAGCAGGAAGCCGAACAGCACGCCGCGCAGGTCGGCGCTGTGCGGGCGCCGCATCACCCAGGTCCAGAACACCGCGAAGGCGGCGAAGCAGGCCCACGGACGCCAGAGCTGGCCAGAAGGATAGTCGCCCACCAGCCAGGGCTTCCAGCGCGCAATGACGAAGGCCCAGCAGGCGCCCTGGTTGTCGGGGCAGGCCTGGCTCGAACTGCCGAGCCAGTGGGCGTTGAGCACGGCCCATTCGATGAAGCGCCATGCGAGCGGGATGAAGAGCACAGCCAGCAGCAGGAGCAACAGCGTCATCTGCGGGCTGGAGAACCATGCGCGGCGCCAGCGCGTGACCGCGGGGACGGTCACGACCGGCGCCGGGCGCGCATCGACCAGGGATGAACGCGCGAAACGATCGACGGGCAAGCCTGTGCGCGTCAGCGCAGCATCTGTCGTTGGCGCGGCGGTCGGCTCCATCTCAACGGCTCTCGGCTTTCAGCAGTCGCCGGCTGGCGAAGTTCACCAGGAGCGCGATCACGAGATTGATGGCCGCATACAGGACGACGACGAGCGCCATCGCCTCCAGCGCCTGGCCGGTCTGGCTCAGCACCGTGCCGCCCACGATCTGCATGATGTCCGGGTAGCCGATCGCGGCGGCCAGCGAAGAGGCCTTGGCCAGTGTCTGGTACTGCCCCGCCGCCGGCGGCAGCGCCAGGCGCATGGCCTGCGGCAACGTCACCAGCAGGGCGGCGCGCGCGCCGGTCAGGCCGACGGTGGCGGCCGCCTCGGCTTGGCCGCGCGGCACCGACAGGATGCCCGCGCGAAAGATCTCGGCCAGGAAGGCACCGTTGTAGATCGACAGGCCCAGGGTCAGCGCGATCAGCTCCGGCAGCAGCACGAAACCGCCGCCCACGTTGAAGCCTTCCGCAGCCGGACGGTCGAGCCCGAATTGCCCGTGCATGAGTGCCAGCGGCGCGAGGCACAGCGCCACCAGCGCGACGGCACAGCCGGCGAGGACACGCGGCCCGGCGCGCTCGCGAAGCCCGGCGCGCACTGCGTGGAACAACGCAATGAATACGAGCAACGCCGCGCCCGAGGCCCATGCGGCGGTTGGCGTCATCAGCAGCCGAGGCAGGAAGAGGCCCCGGTTGTTCAGCAGGATCGCGCCGAACGCCAGGCTCTCCGCCACGCCCGGCAACAGCGCCAACGCGGAGAAGTACCAGAAGAAGATTTGCAGCAGCATCGGGATGTTGCGAAACACCTCGACATAGAGCGTCGAGGCGCCGCGGATCAATGGATGCGCACTCAGCCGCCCGAAGGCAACACACAGTGCGATCAGGGTGGCGAGCAGGCTGCCCACCGCGATCACCAGCAGCGAGTTGAGCGTGGCAACGACGATCGCATCCCGGTAGCTGGAAGCAGGACCGAAGGGAATCATCGCCTGCGCAATCTCGAAGCCGGCCTCGCTCCTGAGGAAGCCGAAGCCCATCGACACGCCGAGCGAACGCGCGTTGCCGATGAAGTTCGAGATGCCGTGCCGCAGAAGCCAGGCCACCACGGCCAGCAGCAGCAATTGGCCAACGTAGCCCGGCAGGCGATCGGTCGAGAAGGCGCGAGCCAGGCTCGCGCGCGGGCGTACCGTCATGCGGTCAAGCGCTCTGGCTCCAGGGGGTCAGCGGACCGGGATCGCCATCATGAGACCGCCGTTCGCGACCAGCGCATTGCGTCCCCGATCAAGCCGCAGCGGCGTCTTCGGTCCGACGTTGCGGTCCCAGATCTCGCCATAGTTGCCTACGGCCTTGATAGCCTGGTAGGCCCAGTCGGCGGACAGGCCCATCTTCGCGCCGAAGTCGCCCGTCACGCCCAGCAGTCGCTGCGCATCGGGACTCTGCGAGCTGCGCTGCGCATCGACGTTGGCCTGCGTGATGCCTTGCTCCTCGGCGGCCACCAGCGCGTTGAGCGTGAAGCGCACGACCGCCTCCCAGCGCGGCTGGCCCTGCGCGACGATGGGGCCGATCGGCTCGTTGGAAACGGTCTCGGCCAGCACCTTGAATTCATCCCGGTTGGGCAGGGCCGCCAGCCGCGCCGCCAGCCCGGAACGGTCGTTGATGGCGGCGTCGCAGCGCTTGCCCACGAAGGCATCCCAAGCCTGTTCCTGCGAGGCGAAGGTCACGATCTTGTACTTGAGGTTGTGCGACCGGAAGTAGTCCGCCACGATCAGTTCCGAGGTGCTGCCCTGGGCGGTGCAGATGGTGGCGTTGTTCAGGTCGGCGAGCTTGCTGGCCTTCGACTTGACGGTGACGGCGAAGCCCTGGCCGTCGAAGAACATCACCTTGGCGAACTTCATGCCGCTCACGTCGCGGCTCTGGGTCCAGGTGAAGCGGTGCGTCAGCACGTCGACGGCGCCGGTGGGCAAGCCGGCAAAAGCGGTCTTCAGGTCCATCGGCACGAGCTGGATCTTGCTCGCGTCGCCGAGCGCTGCGGCGGCGATTGCCTTGCAGGTGTCGATGTCGAAACCCTGGCGCTTGCCCGCGTTGTCCTCGGCCGAAAAGCCGGGCGCGGCCAGCGTCACGCCGCACTTGACCACGCCATGAGCCTTGACCTCGTCGAGCACGTCGGCCCGCGCCGCACCGGCCAGCGCCGCGCACGCGGCGAACCCCACGACGAGGGGACGGATCGAGATTGAGTTGACGCCTTGGATCTTCATTGCTTGTCTCTTGCTGGTCTTGTTGTGATGGGACCGCCCGTCGGCGGTCCCGAGGTGATCTGGCGAGTTGCCCGGGGGCTGCCGCTCGCCAGCGGCGGCAGTGTAGCGGCAGTGCCCCACCGCGTTGTCGGGGTGCGATTCATCATTCCGCAGAGATGCCACCGCGCTTCACCACGTCGGCCCAGCGCCTGGCATCCTTGTCGATCAGCTCACCGAATGCCGCGGGCGTCGAGGTGGCCGGCACCATGCCCTGCGCCTCGAAAGCGGTCGCCACCTGCGGTAGTGCGAGCACTTTGCCGATCTCCGCGTTGAGCCGCTCGATGACAGCCGGCGCCGTTCCCTTGGGCGCCAGCACGCCGTACCACATGTCGAGGTTGCCGATCTTCACGCCGGCCTCGGCCAGCGTCGGCACGTTGGGCAACTGCGGCACGCGCTTGTCGCTGCCCGTCGCGATCGCCACCAGCCTGCCGGCCTGGATCTGCTGAAGCGCGACGTGAACCGGCAGGAACATGTAGTCGATGCGCCCGCCCAGCAGATCCGTTACCGCGCCCGCCGTGCCCTTGTACGGAACATGCAGCATGTCGGCGCCGGTGCTCTGCAGCAACAGCGCCATCGACAGGTGGTGCGGCGTGCCGACCCCCGGCGTGGCATAGCTGAGCTTGCCCGGCGCAGCCTTGGCGGCCGCGACCATCTGGCCCACCGTGGTCGTCTTCTGCACGTTCGGGTTGGTAACCAGCAGCAGCGTGCCCCAGGAGGTCTGCGACACCGGAGCAAAGTCCGTCACCGGATCGTAGGCCAGCGACTTGTAGAGGCTGCGGTTCATGACAAGCGTATTGACCTGCACCAGCAGTGTGTAGCCATCGGGCTTGGCACGCGCGACCTTTTCGCTGCCGATGTTGCCGCTGGCGCCGGCAACGTTCTCGACGATCACCGGCTGCCCGAGCGCGGCCGGCAGGCGCGCCGACAACTCGCGCGCGACGAGGTCGATGCCGGTGCCGGGGGTGTAGGGGACGACCAAAGTGATCGATTGCTCGGGCCAGGCTTGTGCAGTCGCTGCGCCAGCCCACAGGAACAGGGCCGCGAGGAATCGGAAGAGATGTCGTTGCATGTCGGTTCCTTCCGGTGCTTCAGATGAAGGACGGGCGGGCTTTCAAACGGGTCGGGTCGTAGCCGGCGACGCGCTTGTAGTTGTCCGAGATGGCCTGAAGTTCCGCCTGGCTGACGATCTCCTCGAGCCGCTCGAAGCGCTTGCCGCCGGAGCGTTCGTAGACCTCGCGCAGGATGGCGTCCGGCGGATTGCTGCGATTGGTCAGCACGACCGCGGTGGTCGCCTTGACGCGGGCTGCGTCATAGGCCTCCAGCGCGTTCGCGCCCACGCCTTCCGTGCGCAACGCGCCGGCCAGCACGCGCGCATCGATGATGGCCTGCCCGGCGCCATTGGAGCCGCGCGGCACCATGGGGTGCGCCGCGTCGCCGAGCAAGGTGAGCCGCCCGTGCGTCCACCGGGGCAATGGATCCTGGTCCACCATCGGGTATTCGAGAATGGCATCGGACGAGCGGATCAGCGCGGGCACGTCGAGCCAGTCGAAATGCCAGTCCTCGAAGGCGGGCAGGAAGTCCTCGAGACGACCAGGACGACTCCAGTCCTGCTGCGCCGGCCGCGGCGCGCGGATTTCGGCGACCCAATTGACGAGTTGATTTCCCGCGTCATCGATATCGTTGCGGATCGGGTAGATGACCATCTTGCCGAGGTCGAGCCAGCCCGCGCGCACCATGCTCGCCCCCGACAGGAAAGGCTTGTGCCTGGCCGTGCCGCGCCACATGTTGACGCCGGAATATCGCGGCGCGCCTTCAGCCGGATAGAGTTGCCGGCGCAGCGCCGAATGGATGCCGTCGCAACCCACTGCGACGGCGCCGCGCACGGTGGAAATTCGGGAACCGTCCGGCGCGCTGAAATGCGCTGTGATGCCGTCGGCATCCTGGTCGACGCCGATGCAGCGATGGCCGCAGGCGACGCTGCGAGGACCCAGGCGTTCGAGCGTGGCCGCCAGCAGCAGGGCATGCAGGTCGCCCCGATGGATCGAGTACTGGGGCCAGTCGTAGCCAGCGTCGATGCCGGCCGCTTCACGGAACACCAGTTGTCCGTGGGCATTGAAAAACACGGATTCGCGGGTGCGCACGCCGACCGCGTCGAGTTCGGCCTGCAGCCCCAGTTCCCACAATTCCCGCGCGGCGTGGGGAAGCAGGTTGATGCCGACGCCGAGCGGCTTGAGCTCTGGCACCGCCTCGTAGACGCGGCAGCCGATACCGGCCTGGTGCAGGCTCAGCGCAAGGGTCAGGCCGCCGATGCCGGCGCCCAGCACGATGACGTCAGTGGAGGGGCTCATGTCTGCGGTGTGTCTTCAGCTTGTCTGCGGGGGATCCGGCATTAGAGTGAATTCGTAACCATTTGAGAAATTTAGATGTCTGATGAATTCATAATGAAAGGGTATGAATCTGTCCGTCCGCCAGATGCGTGCCTTCCTGCATGTCGCGCGCATCGGAAACTTCACACGCGCCGCCGAGCAGGCCCACATGACCCAGGCCGGCCTGAGCACGCTGGTCCGTGAAATGGAACGCATGCTGGGCTGCCGCCTGTTCGACAGGACCACCCGCATGGTCGGCCTCACCGCCGCGGGCCAGCGCCTGCTGCCTGTGGTCGAGCGCGTACTGACCGATCTGGACGATGTCACCTCCCGGCTCGGCGTCGAGGGCAAGGAGGCACGCCAGACCCTGCGCATCGCCGCGACACCGCTGGTGTCGTCCCATCTGCTGCCCCAGGTGTTCCGCGATTTCCGGCTGAGCCATCCGACCGTGAGCCTGCGGCTCTTCGATGCCGACCTGCGCGATGTCGAGGCGATGGTTGCGAGCGGCGAGGCCGATCTCGGGCTCGGCTTCTTCTTCAAGGCCGCTTCGGGCCTGGAGCGCAGGCCGATAGGGCGCTTTCACCTGATGCGGGTTGCGCCTTCGGCTTCGCAAGAGGTGCAGGCGGCGACGGGCACGGCGCCATGGACCGCGCTGCGGTCGGTCGAACTCCTGGGCTTGCCGCCGGGCAATCCGATCCAGAAGGTGATCGACGTGCACCTCGGCACGATTGGCCGCGCGGACGCGCAGCGCCAGTCCTTCAACTTCCTCGGCACGCTGATCTCGATGGTCGAGGCCGGCTTCGGCACGGCGATCATGCCGACCTTCGCGACCGCCGCATGCCGGCGCCACCGCGTGCAGACCGATGTGCTGTTGAAGCCGAAGGTCAGCATGGATTTCTTTCGCATCAGCAAGCGCGGTGCGCGCGACAGCGACGCCATGGCCGACTTCGTGGCAACGCTGGAAGAGGCGTTGCCGGCGCTGTCTCGCTGAGCGCGACAGCTGCCCGCAAAACGTTGCATTTCGGGCGCGCTGCACTTGGCCAGCTTCGAGAAATGACCCGCCATGCGCCAAGACGACCGCGGACGATGGACAGAGCACCCGGGCTGCGCTAGCTTGGGCACACGCTGCAGAACATGGTCGCACTCCAACGATCCGTCAGCACATCTTCCCAGCGCAGCACTGATCGGCGATCGATGCACCGAGTCAGGCTCTACGACTGCATCGCGTCATCCACGCTCCACGCCGCATACGTATCCGCTGCGAGGTCCGGTGAGTGCACGCGGTCGAGAACATCGCGCACGGCGTCCTTGACGCGCGCGAGCTTGAGTTGCATGCCGCGCGCGCGCACCCAGATCGCGAATTCGCAAAGCGCCTCGATGCTCGTGCCGTCGAGGTCGGGTGACTCTTCCAGGCTCAGCACGATCCGCCTTGTACCGACTTGCCCGGCGGCACGTTGGCGGATGGCGGCAAACACCGCGTCGGCGTTGCCGAAGAACAGCGGCACCTCGGGGCGTGCGATCAAGCCATCGGTCGGCGCGATGGCGTCAGGGTGGCGTGCCATGTCAACATAGTCGTGACCGTCGCCAAGGCGCCCGAGCCAGCTCACGCTGGTCCGCGCAAAGCCGTGCAGCAACATTGCCAGGCTGACGCCAATCGCCACCAGCAGCCCGTCCAGCACGCCGAACAGCAGCACCGCCGCAACCGCCACGAGGGCAGTGAGGCGGTCACGCTTCCAGTGGAAGTAGGGACGCAGCGCGGCAGGACTCAGGGTGTGAGCGACAGCATGGATGACGATGGCCGCCAGGATCGGCTCCGGCGTATGTGCAATCCAGGGCAACAAGGTCAGTACCGCCACCAATACCGTTGCGCCAGCCGCCAGCCCGGCGGCGCGACTCTGCGCGCCCGCGGCTTCGTTGGCAGATGTGGCCGAGTAGCCAGCACCCACAGGCATTCCCCGGAACAGGCCCGAGGCAAGGTTCGCCGCGCCAAGGGCCAACAGGTCGCGGTTGGCGGAAACTTCATCCCCGTGGCGCAGCGCAAAGGTGCGAATCGATCCATAGGACTCCGCATAGAGGATGAGCGCCACGGCAAATGCAAGTTCACCAAGCTTGACCCATTGCTCTGCAGCGAGCGACGGCAGGCCCGGGTGGCTGAAGTCGATGCTGAAGGGGCCGACAGCGGCGATGCCCCAGGTGTGGCTCTGGCCGCTGACATCGAAGGCGATGCCCGCCGCGATCACCAGGAGCGCGGCCGGCACGGCCCGCCATCGCCCGAGTGCGCGAAGCAGCGTCAAGGCCAGCAGCGCCATGATCGCCCCCGCCCAGTTCCACTGCCGCCAGCTCGCAGCCAGGTCCCTGGCCAGCCGAAAGAAGTCGCCGTGGGCAGTTGGAACGGCGAGCACCTTGGGCAACTGCTTGAGCACGATGGTCATCGCCAACCCCAGTGCGAAACCGCGCAGCACCGGCTTGGCGATCAGGCTCGAAACGGCGCCCAGTCGCAGCAGCCCGGCTGCGATGAAGAACACGCCCGCCAGCAGCACGATGCCCGCACCAAGCGCCAGCCGCGTCGCCGGATCTGCCCCGGTGAGCGAGGTCGTCGCGGCGGCGAGCACGGCAGCCGACGATGATGTGGCGGAAACGATGGCGAAGCGGCTGCTGCCCAGCAGTCCGTACACGAGCAGGCCCGCGAAAAGCGCCATCACGCCCGCTTGTGGCGGCAGTCCCGCAATGCTTGAGTAGGCCACCGCCTCCGGCAACAGCAGGCCTGCGATCGACAGGCCTGCGATCAGGTCGGCGGCCCCGGGTTTCCCAGCGTTGGCGAGTGCGCTCAAGTGGCGTTGCCGATGCTGGCAGACAAGTTTGCCGCAGTCGTCACGCCGGTCCACCCGGGCAGGCAGCGTGCGGCCGGCCCGCGCGCCAGTGCGACCGCTTGTTGTACCGCCTCGGGCAGCAACGTGCCGTCGCTGCCCCTTTCGAGAGTCTTGACGGGAATCTGGGGCCGGAAGAAATCGGCCCAGAGAAACTCGGCGAACGGTGCCGCGTCCTTGGCATAGCCACCCGCGTTTCGGACGAAGCCGGCCAAGCTGCGATAGGGGTCGTTGCGCAGCTTGGCGATCTTCGAAGGAATTGCGTCATATCCGCGGCGCTTGCCTGTCTCGTCGTACGGATGCGCCCACCGATGAAACTCCATCAAGCGCCAGAAGTTCTCTCCGGCGACTTCGGAGAGATCGTCCAGCGGCATGACCCAGACCGATTCGACGCGCTCTTCGTGCAGCGCCACGCCCAGATGATGATGGTCGACGATGTAGAAGCGCCCGTTCGGTCCCTTGACGGCCGGGAACCAATGGGCGGCCAGCGTTCGATCGCGCTCCTTGCGCTTGAGTTGCGCCCATTGCGCGCGCTTGGCGACCACTTCCGCTCGGCCCACGGTAATCTGCGTCGGATGCAGGTCCGCAAGGGCGGCTTGAATCAAGTGTTGGTGCGAGGACATCAGGCCTGCGCAGGGACCGACGGCATCGGCCCAAGGCGCTTCATCGTATGCGTCATCCCTGCGCGGTCCGGCGGGTCGGCCGCGCCAGCGATCGTCGCGATCTTGCGGTTGTACTGCGCGAACGTGCACGACGTGTTGATCCCTGGTGAGCGCGCGTCCACGCCATCCAGGGCACTGAAGACAAAGTGCATCATCACCTCACTCTTGAAAACCGCGTGGCTCGCGAACCGTTCGCAGGTGCGTCTTCGAAGATTTGCAGCGACGCCACGTTCGAGGACTGCCTCGCGCCCGGCACGGCAGGCGACGGGGCATTCCTGCTTTCTTTTCGTACAGTTGCCGGCGCCGATTATGTTGCTGGCGCGCCTGCACTACAAGGACGATATGCTTGCCCGACCGCGGCTTCGCGCGCGAGTGCGGGCTCTCTGGTGCAAGTGCTTGCGACGAGAATCTTGCCGACTTTGCCTGTGGCTTGCGATGTTCGGGTTGGTGCGGGCCTTGGCGGTGGCCGGTTGGTCCAAAGTCTGTTGCTGGCCGCTCTTGCCACGCGTCGCTATGACAACAGTTCGCGGCAGTCCAAGTCGTCGACGGCCATGCAGACGCGCTCAAAATTGTTCCACCAAATGACTGGAGGAATGCCGTTTGCGTGCTGCCAGATCGGTGTCGCGATCAGCCAGAGTGCCGACAGCCTGTAGTCATCCTGCAATGCGCGCCTGTCATAGCCTTGCACGCCCCGAGCCACAAGCTCTTCATGAAAGCAGTCGAGGAGGCGCAGCTCGAAACGCTGACGCAACTCGGGATACCACTGCTGGGCCATCATGCAAGCGAGGTCGTCCGAACCGGTATTCACTTGCCAGGCATCCCAATCGAACAACCTGCCACCGTCTTTCGCGCCATCCTTCGGCAAGAAGCAGTTCCAGACATGCGCGTCGCCTTGAATGATCGTCATGTTGCGCCGCGACAGGTATCTTTGCGCCAGGTGCGGCGCAGAATCGAACAATCTTTCGCAAAGGGACCGCCGCTCGAGAGACAACCGATCGCCCATCTCATCCGCGAATCGGGAGAAGTGAGCGACCATCGCCTTCGTTGCCTCTTCATGGGCACGAGCATCCTGCCACGTACCTATGGCCACGCCGAGACGAGGATCGTCCCAGAATGCGGCTTGACAACGGGCGCGCATTCGAATGACCGACTCGCTTTGCGCGAAGTCAGGCGGCAGAGGCCAGCGTGTCGCGATGAAGTGCGAATCCGTCAAGTCTTCCAGCAGCAAGTGCCACGTCCCGGTGTCGCCATTCCAATGGGCGGCGAAGCAACGAGGCACGATGCCGGGAGGCATCAAGGGAGCAACATCTCGGTAGAAGGCTACCTCGTGCTTGCCGCCGGCCCACGGGCCGCCAGGTCGATCCGCAAGGCCAGCTTTCAATATCAAGGTGGCGGGCGCTTTGGACACAGCGCCCGTGTATGCGAGGCGCAACCTGAAAATGTGTGACAACACCGTCGCATACGATGCTTCGGTCGACACCCCGGTGACGCTCCTTCCGTCAAGCACGCCCGCTTTGCACAGCGCTTCTTCGAGGCTGGCTCGCTCGGCGAAATCGGGCAGGGAAGAGGGCGTCATCTCACGGGGTTGATCTATGGTGCAGTCTAATGTCGGCTCATCATTCCGACCGATTGTTGACGCCGCCGGGTCAATGCGCACGCGCTCACGACGGCTTTGTTGTGAGCCAGTGACGAATGCCGGGCCCTGGCCGGGACTATCCCGCGGAAGTGTTTCGAAGCCACAGGATCGGCCATGAGCGGAACGTCGTAAACGTCCGCTTCACCGCGATTCAACGATGCTTTCTTGAAACGCGGGCGATCAATTCATCGAGCCTGGACAAGAAGAGCTTCAAGGTCGGGGATGCATTTGCCTTGTGGTGCGCCACCATCAAAGGGATCTTTGGAGCGTCGCCGCCCTTGATCGGGCGCGCGACAACCGACCAGGGCAGAAAGTTCTCGGCATAGATGGGTAGCAGGGCGAACCCACGCGTCGATGCGACCAGCGAAATCGCCATCGCCAGGTTGTCGGCTTCATGGTGAAGCTTGACGTCCAGCCCCGCGCGATCAACGTAGTCGTCAATGACGATTCGCAGGGCCGGCGCGGTACCGGAGACGTTGATGAACGGCTCGCCGGCAAGCGCTGCCGGGTCGATCGCCTTGCGCGAAGCCAGAGGGTGATCGCTCGGCAGCACGACGACCAGCGGTTCGTCGACCACGACGCGGAACACAAGATCGCCGGCGCCTTGCTCGGGCCGCATGAACGCGGCATCGAGCGTTCCATTCAGCAGTCCTTTCGCCAGATCGGGCGAGAACTGGCTCGACACGGTGACGTCGAGTCTTGGCAACTCGTCGCGCAGCACATGCATCGCCTCGGGCAGCCAGTCCATCTCCTGGCCGGTGAGGAAACCCAGCGCGAAGGTGGCCTTCGGGGGCTGCGCGGCGCGGCGTGCCGCGAGGCCTGCCGCTTCGACCTGAGACAACGCCAGCCGCGCGTGGTCGAGAAAGGCACGGCCGGCCGCGGTGAGCTCGATGCCTCGCGCACCGCGCGTCATCAACGGCGTGCCGACCTCATATTCCAGGTCGCGCAACTGCCGGCTCAACGAGGGCTGCGCGGTATGCAGCCTTTGCGTTGCTGCGACAGTCATGCTGCCCGCTTCGGCAACGGCGACGAAGTAGCGAAGGTGGCGAAGTTCCAATGGCGCTCCCATGCTTTCAAGGTATGGCAGCCAGCTTACAAAGTCTTTGTGCAACCCGCAAGGTGGCCATAAATTCCTCTCATCCGCAGCGATGCTGCAACAACCAGGAATGAATCATGACCTACCTCACAGGCAAGACCGCTCTCGTCACCGGTGCCTCCCGCGGCATGGGCAAGTCCGCCGCGCTGGCGCTCGCCAAAGCCGGCGCCCAGGTGCTTGTCCACTACGGCCGCGGCGCCGAAGAAGCAAACGCAGTCGTCGCTGAAATCCGCAAGGCTGGCGGCAAGGCCGACGCGGTTGCCGCCGACATGAGCGCGGCTGACGGTGCGCACCAGCTCGCGCGCCACGTACGCGAAGTGATCGGTGGCCGGCTCGACATACTGGTCGCGAACGCCGGCATCTCCGTCGGGGCGGCGATCGAGGACACGACCGTCGAGGACTTCGACCGCATGTTCGCGGTCAACGTGCGCGCGCCTTACTTCCTTGTCCAGCAGTTGCTGCCCATTCTCGGCAAGGGCAGCAGCGTGGTGCTGCTGTCATCGTTGGCCGCGCATGCGTCTGTCGGCGCGTTGTCGGCCTATGCCGCGACCAAGGGCGCGATCGACACGCTGGTCAAGCACTTCGCGTCGGCACTCGGCGAGCGCGGCATCCGCGTCAACGCGGTCGCCCCGGGAGTGGTCGACACCGACATGTCGAAGTTCGCGCGCACCGACGCGGGCCGCGATTTCACGTTGGGAATGCAGGCGCTGAAGCGCATCGCGCAGCCCGACGACATCGGCGATGTCGTCGCCTTCCTGGCCTCCGACGCGTCGCGCTGGATCACCGGCGACACCCTGCGCGTCGATGGCGGCTCGAAGCTTTGAGCCGGGAACCTCGCATCAGAAGGATCAAATCATGCAGAGGCGCTCACGCGCGTTCTGCGCATGGTTGCTGGCACTCCAAATGCACGGCGACATCGCGGCGGACGACGTACGCAAGTTGGTCCATGGCTCGGTCAGTCTTGCAGACCTGGACCGATGATCTCAATGGCATTTTTGTCGTGCTCAAGGATCCGGTTGCCAATGCCGGTAGCGGGCCTCACAATCCGCCCGCTCTGCAACGCGGGTTGTTGAGTCCAGCGAATGTGTCCGCCTGGGCTCGTCGGCACGCATCTGTTGATTGCCTGAGGACGACGCACGAATTCACGACTTTTGACGCAGCTGGCGCCACTCCTGATGTCTGCTTTGCTGGCGGCCTGCGCCAGTGGGCCGGGCGCTGGACCTCAAGACTCACTTGCCCGTATCGGCCAGTCCCAGACCCTCAAGCTGGGCTATCGGGAGGATGCAAAGCCGTTCTCGTTCAAGGGCGCTGACGGTGCACCGACAGGTTAG
>NZ_JAAVVD010000033.1:0-78348 GCF_018449755.1 Variovorax sp. dw_954
TGCGCCGCCGCCACCACCCCCGCCTCCAGCCCGTGCGCCACCGCCGCCGCGATCACCCGCCGCCTCGGCAGCGGGGATGGATGCGAAACCCACCAGGACAAGAGCGGCCAGCGTGGCTGCGGGCAATCCGCGGAATGATCCTTTCATGGTCATGCTCCTCTAGTTGGTTTTCGTGGGAACGATCTGGATTTTTGTCGCCCCCTTGGGCGGCGTGAACCTGAAGGTCGCGTCGTTGAAGGCAGGCTTCAGATTCCAGTCCATGGAGGTGATCGACTGGGGTCGGGCATCGTCGGCACGGTTGGTCACCACGAGCTTGCGCGGCAGCGGCCTGGCGCCGCTTGCGATCCATATCTGCCAGTCGAAATCCCCCTGGCGAAAGGCGTAGTGGTCGCAGAGGTCGTTCCCGATGAGATCCTGGCCGGCATTCATCGCCGACTCGACTTTGTCGACCGGCGCAGCCGGGGTGCCCCACAGGAACAGGTCGGCCAGCGGGATCTCGACGCCGTACCGCTTTTCGAGTTCGCTCACCAGCTCGGCGTTCGAGCCCGAGAACTCGACCGACGAGTAGTACTTCTGCGCCGGGTAGTAGAGGGTGGCCGTCCCGCCGCCGTAGATGATTTCACGCTCGGAACGAGCACTCCACATGTGGGCGCGCAGCTTGTCCGGACGCTGCACGTCGACGGTCGCCGATGCGCTGTGCAGCAGCTTCTGCCCGTCGGCCAGCACGCGCTCGCCCATCAGCGAGGTCGAGGTCCGGAAGCGAGTCAGGGTCTGCAAGTAGGTTCCCATGTCCTTGAGCGCCTGGATCGACGCCGGGTCGACGGGATTGGCGGCGGGGGGGCTGGCGGCTGGCGCCGGGGGCGCGCCTGCCGCGGGCGTCTGCGCGACAACGGTTGGCGCGGCCAACGACAAGGCCAGCACGGCCGATGCGAGTCCTGCGAGTTTCATAAGCTTTCTCCTTGGGGCTGCGGCACGGAAAGCCACCCTGAAGAACCTCAGCATGCGCGCTCGGCTCGTGCCGCGCATTGACGCGTGTCAATCACGGGCCACGACATGGCCCGGCACAGTAAGCACCTACCAGCGCACCTTGATGCCGAGCGAGCCCAGTACGGAAGACTTCACGCTGGCCTCGCCGCCGATGTTCCACTGATGGCCGATTTCGCCGTAAAGGCTTGTGGCCGGTGTCAGCGCCAGGGTTGCGCCCGCGGCGACTTCGCCGGCGCTGTAGCTGCCGCCGCTCGAGATCACGGTCGATGCCGCCGGCCCGATGAAGAGGGCGGCATCGTCGCTGAAGTTCGCGCGGTAGAAGTTCACTCGCGCGTAGGGTTGTAGCCGGCCGGCGGCGCTGGGGAGATCGCCCTTGATGCGCAAGCCCAGCCGGGCGATCCAGCCGCTGCCCGAGTCCTGCTGCACGCGTGCGCCGGAAAGAAGGAGGTCGTCGTAACTGTTGTGCTGCCAGGCGATTTGCGCCTGTGGTTCGATGTTCCAGTGCTCGCTCAGCGCGAATGCCTTGCCGGCTTCCACGGAGGCGATGAAGCCGCTGGCCTTGCCCGACACGCTGGGGTTGATATCCGGTCGCACGTCGTAGCGATGGCTGGCGCCCTGCAGCACGCTGTCGACGTACCAGCCGCTGGCATCCAACCACGTCGCATAGGTGCCCAGGAAGCGCGAGCGCAGGTCGTTGCTGCCGACACGCCCCGTGACGCCGCGCGCATTGCCGCTGACGTCGGCGTTGCCGTCCAGATAGCCGACGTAGACGCCCGCCCGCCAGGCGTCGGTCACCAGGAGGTCGGTGCCCGCCTGCAGGCCGCTCACGCGCAGGTCGGTCCGGGCCTGTGCGACGCCTGGCTCCGCCACGCTCAAGTCCGCATACACGACGCGCGCCCAGGCCCGGCGCGTGCCTGCATCGGCAAGGCTCGATGTGGTCTGTGTCGTCGGGTCGGCGCCCGAGGTCCCGGGCACTTCATCGCCCAGGCGTCGATGCATGTTGCCGAGCATGGCCAAGTCGGCTTGGCGCAGCTGCCCAGGCAAGGCCGCCAGGAGAGGCACCTCGGCCCGGTAGATCGGGACTTGCACAGGGGGGCTCGTCGGCGGCTGTACAGGCACGACCGGAGGCGGGCCGGATTCACCCGGCGGCGTTTCCTCGCCCGGGGGCACGACAGGCGGGATTACAGGCGGGATCACTGGCGGCAGTGTTGTCGTCGAACGCAGGTACCAGTTCTCCCCGCCGCCTTGCGCGTTCCCCGGCTGGAGCCGGTACTCAAAGGCACCCGCGTCCACATGCCCGCCCGCCAGGCTGAAGGCGCTCCTGGTGGTCTGCGCGGTGGTGGTGGCGCCGTTGCGCGCGCTGATGACTTCAATGCCATCGGCCGTGGTCAGCGCGCCCAGCCCGCCCAGGGTGGTGACCTGGACACTGGTGGTGCCGCTCGCCGTGGATGTTGCTCCGTCGATCACCAGCCTGTCGCTTCCAGGCAGGCCGGTGCCTATCTTGAGGATGCCCGCGTTCCCGGCATAGGGGCCGGTGACCGTGAGCGTGCTGCCTGCATTGGCGCTGACCAGACTGACCGTGCCGCTATTTGCCAGGGCCGCCACCTGCTGGTTGAAGCCGCCAGTGTCGAGCGTGGCGCCCGGGGCTACCGCGTGGCTGGACGCGGCGCTCAACGCGTTCGCAGCGGCCGCGCGCAACGTACCCGCGGCCACGGTGGTGGCGCCGGCGTAGGTATTGACGCCCGCGAGCACCAGCGTGCCGCTGCCGTTCTTGGTGAGGGCGCCGCCGCCGGAGACGACGCCCGACAGCGTACCGGTGAAAGCGCCGGTGTCGATGACGGGGTCGCTGGTGCCGGTGAGCACCACGGCATTGGCCAGCTTCAGGCCGTCGCGGCCAAAGGCCAGTGTGGTGCCTTCGTCCATGGCCAGCGCGCCACTGCCCAGCGCGGTGTCGTGGCCCACGGTGATCTGGCCGCCCTTGAGAAGCGTGCCGCCGCCGTAGGAGTTGGCGCCCGTCAGGGTCAGCGTGGCGCCGTTGAGCTTGGTGACGGTGCCGCTCCCGCTGATGGCGCCGCTGAAGGTCAATGCGTCGCTGCGATTGAAGACCAGCGATGCGTTGTTGGCCACATCGCCCATGATGCTGCCGGTCGTGCCGCCGACCCCCAGTTGCAGGGTGCCGCTGCTGATGGTCGTGACCCCGGTGTAGGTGTTGGCGCCTGTCAGGATAGTGGTGCCGGTGCCGAGCTGGTGGAAGGGGCCGGAGCCGGAGATCACCCCGCCAAAGGTGAAGGGGCCCGAGCGGTTGACGGAGAAGGTGCCGTTGTCGGTGACATCGCCGGTGATCGAGCCGCTCGTCCCGCCATCGCCGAGTTGGAGCGTACCGGCGGGACTGATGGTGGTCCGCCCGGTGTAGTTGGTGCTGTTGAAAGTGAAGATGGTCGTGCCGGCGAGCACGTTGACGGTGCCGTTGCCGATGATCTCGGGTGCGAAAACGTAAGCGGCGGACGTGTGATTGAAGTTGATCGTGCCGGTGCCGGCGCCAAATTCGATGCTCCGCGCCGTCAACGTGCCGGGTGCAGCGGCCGGCTCGCCCGCGCCCGCGCCGATATTGAGTGTCCCGGTCCCGCCGGGATTGCTCGCGATCACAACAGGCCCGTTGACGACGCCGCCATCCGCAATCGTGAGCGTGCCTGTGCCCCGATTGCCAACGTTGACTCCGGGAACGTTGGTCCAGGTGGAGCCCGCGCCGGTCACCGTCACCGTACCCCGCGAGCCTGCATTGGCGCCGACGTTGGCAGCGAAGTTGGCAGAAATATTGGTAACGACCCCGCCGTTCGCGATCGTCAGCGAGCCTGTGCCGGAACTGCCGATATTGAGCCCGCCGCTGATTCCGTTCGTCCAGTTGGAGCCCGCGCCGGTCACCGTCACCATGCCCGCTGAACCGGACCCCAATCCGATGGAGGCGTTGGCACTTTGCATCGCGCCGCCGTCTTGAATCAAGAGGGTGGCCGTGCCCTGGCCGCCCAGCACGACGCCTCCGGCATTCGACCAACTGGAGCCGACGCCGGTCACCGTCACAGTGCCCGCGCCACCCGTCAAATTGCCGATTGCGCCGAAGGAATCGGCCAATGTCCCGCCGGTCTGGATGAGGAGTCTCCCTGTTGCGAGTGGACCGATGTCGAGATTTCTGGCCTGCGCACCCAAGCTCGATATCTCAGTCGAATTCGGCGTCACCGTGTTGATGATCCCGTCGGTCGTTTGCCTGGGATAGCCGGCGCTCCAGTTCCCGCTGAGGAACCAGTCACTGCCGAATCTTCCGGTCCATTCGGTTTGGGCATGCGCAGGCGCAACGGAGGCTGCGAGCAGCGTGACGGTGAGAGACAGTCCACTTCTCCCACGCGGCAGACGGCCATGGATCGTGAAAGAGGATGTAGCCATGTGCTCCCCGCAAGGACGTGTTCAGGAGGGTGTCTTCAGGCCCGATGGGCCTTGCGGGGCGGGCGCAGCGCGCGTCTGGCGCCCGTTGCGTCCAGGCCCCGTTGCGGCATCCGCCTCTTCGGCATCCGTATCCGCGCCGACGCCTTGCGCCTTGGCCATCACGCTCTGGCGAACCAGCCCGATGTGCTCGCGCAGCGTGTAGGCCTCGCTGGCATAGCTCAAAGGCGCCCGGATCCGCGCGGCGGCCTGCTCGATGCGGACCAGGTCGCTCAGCCATTTCTCGATGGGCAGGGCGGTGGCGCGCGTCATGACATCGCGTTCGAGCAGTGCCAGCTCTCCATACCAGCGATAGATGCGCGATCGCATGCGCCAGCGGAACAGGCGCGGCAGGATGTTGGTCAAGGGAACGACCACGAACACCACGGGCAGCAGGAGCACGATGAGGCGTTCGAGATAGGCCGCGATGGTGAACGGCAGGTAGCGGTGAAGCACGCTGGGCCCGAAGCGGTGGTGACGATCCGCATCGGCCGACACCGGCAGGTCCACCGCCGCGGTACTCGGAAATTCATCGTCCGCTTCGAAGTAGCCCTGCTTCCTGTGCAGTTCGCGCGCGGCCTCGAGGAGCAGGTTGATGATCGCCGGCGACAAGCCCTCGCGCGAGACCAGCATCGCCTTGGTACCGATCAGCTTCACGTCTTCCTGCGGGATGTGCTGCTCCAGCTCGATCGTTCCCGCCGGCAAGGTCAGCTTCGTGATGTAGGGGAACCTGCGTTGATAGGCCTCCGCGCGTGCCAGGCTGATCAGCTTCAGGTCCGTGTCGTGCAAGGCCTGCCAGACCGCCGGGAACTGGACCGGCCCGACCAGGAACGCGGCGTCGACCTGTCCTGCCTGCAACGCGCGCAGTGCCTCCAGATTGACCAGCGGCACCAGTTCGGTGTTGAAGCGTGTGATGCCGTTCGCTGCGAGCAGGGGCTCCATGAACGCGCGCACGCCGCTGCCCGATGAGCCCACGGCGATTCGCTTGTAGCGAAATTCGTCGAAGTGCTCGTGCACGACGCTGTCGCGATAGAAGATCCACAGCGGTTCGTAGTACAGGGCGGCAAGCATGACCAACGAGCCGCGCTCGTCGGGGCGCACCACGCCGCCCTGCACGAACGCCACGTCCACGCCGGAGTTCGGATCCCGCAACAAGCGCTCGTTCTCGTCTGCGCCACCGGTCATGCGCTCCTCGACCGTGACGCCGTCGCGCGCCAGGATTTCCTTGTAGCGATTCGCGTACTGGTGATACATGCCGTCCGGCAGGCCGGACGCGAGAACGATGTGGCGTGGAATGGTGCTTTGCAGAAACCAGGCGCCCACGACGGCAACGACCACGCTTGCGACCGCGACCAAGGTCCAGCGCGCGTTCTCCTGTCGCGGTCCCGCAGGCAAATCACCCAGTTGCATACCGTGTCGAGTTTTCCGGCAACGTTCGGACCCGGTCCGCGAATGCGTCCCTGATCCTGTGACAACTCCACTTGTGCGAAGCAATCTACCCGTTGCTGATTGCTGCCGTCTTGAGCGTTGTCAAGTCGAGGCGGCAGTGTCGCGTGAACAATCGCAGCTCGCTACCTCCGGAGGGCATCCCATGATCACATCGAAGCCTGACCTCGTGCTCGAGACACGCCTGTCCAGGAAGCTGATGGACGTGTTCATCCGGGCCGGACTGGTGCTGGCCCTGACACTGCTGTGCTTCCGGATCTTCGCGCCCTTCATCACCATGATGGCCTGGGCGCTGATCCTTGCGGTCACGGCCTATCCGGGCCACCAGGCGCTGGCCCGCAAGCTCGGCGGCAAGCAGGGCCTGGCCGCAACCTTGCTGGTGCTGGTCGGCATCGCGCTGATCGTCGTGCCCATGGCCGTGGTGCTGGGTTCGATGGGGGATTCGGTCCACGAGACCGTCGAACGGGTGCGCGAGAACAAGGTCGAGATCCCGGAGCCGCCGGCCAGCGTGGCCGAGTGGCCCGTGGTCGGCTCGAAGGTGCACGGTGCCTGGTCGCTGGCGCACACGGACATGCCTTCGGTCATCCAGAGGATGCAGCCGCAGCTTGGCGAACTGGCCGCCAAGGCGCTGGCGATGGTTGCCAGCATCGCCGGGACGGTTCTGCTCTTCATGGCTTCCTTCGTCATCGCCGGCATCATCATGGCCTTCGGGGAGTCGGGCGCCCAAGCCGCGCGGGAAATTCTCGGGCGCATCGTCGGCATCGAGCGCGGCGTGGAGTTCGCGGCGCTGTCCACCGCGACCATCCGGGCGGTGTCGCTGGGCGTGGTCGGCGTCGCCTTCATCCAGGCCATGGCCGTGGGCATCGTGATGATCGTGGCCGCCATTCCCTTCGCCGGCGTCCTCGCCATGATCGTGCTGGTGCTCGGCATCGCACAGGTGCCTGCGCTGCTGGTCACGGTGCCGGCCATCGCGTACATCTGGATGAGCGGCAACTACGGCACCGTGCCGGCAGTCATCTACACGGTGCTGCTGGGGATCGGCGGCATGCTCGACAACGTGCTGAAGCCGCTGCTGCTGGGCCGCGGCGTGGATGCGCCCATGCCGGTAGTACTGATGGGCGCACTGGGCGGCCTGGCGGGCGCCGGCATCCTGGGAATGTTCATCGGCGCCACCGCGCTGAGCCTGGGCTACCAGATCCTCATGGCCTGGGTGGCGACCCATCCGGACGTCGTCACGGAAAGCGACCTGCCGCCCGCCACTTGATGCGCGCGATGCCTTCGAAGCCATCGAGGGTGCGGGCGATGGCCCTTGCCGGCGCCGCCGCGATGCTGGGCGGGTGCACCACGGTAGGCCCCGACTTCGAGCGGCCCGTCGTGCCCTGGCTGTCGGCCTGGAGCGGCGGCTCGCTCGGCACCCTTGCCGCCGACCCGGGGCGCGCGCGGCGGCCCGGCAATGGCGCCATGCAGGCGTGGTGGGGCAACTTCAACGACCCCGTGCTCGACCGGCTCGTCGCCGAGGCGCAGCGCGTCAACCCCGGCGTGCGCATTGCCGGCATGCGCATCATGGAGGCGCGGGCGCAGCTGGGGATCGCCGACAGCACGCGCTATCCGCAGGTGCAGCAGGCGAGCGGCGAACTGCTCGGCGTGGGCGAACAGCGCTCCAACGGGCGCGACAACAGCGCGCTGTCTGCCAGTGCCGCGTTCTCCGTGGGCTGGGAGCTCGACTTCTGGGGCAAGTTCAGGCGCAGCATCGAATCGGCGGATGCCGCCTACCTCGCCAGCATCGCCCAGTACGACGACATGCAGGTGCTGATGGCCGCGCAGGTGGCCGGCCTGTACTGCACGATCCGCACCGTGGAGCTGCGCCTGCGGATCTCGCGCGAGAACGCGGCATTGCAGAAGCGCAGCCTGCAGATCACGGAGCTGCATTTCAGGAGCGGCAACGAGTCCGAGCTGGACGTGCAGCAGGCCAAGGCCCAGTACCTCGGCACCCTCTCGACCGTGCCTCCGCTGGAGATTGCCCTGCGCCAATCGCAGAATGCCCTGAGCATCCTGCTGGCGCGTGCGCCGGGTCCGTTGCCCGAGATGCAAGAGGGCGAGGAGCGGATTCCGCAGGCCGGCCTGGACGTCATCGTCGACATGCCGGCCGAGCTGCTGCGGCGCCGTCCGGACGTGCGTGCGGCGGAGATGCAGCTGGCGGCGCAATCGGCGCAGATCGGCGTGAGCGAGGCGGACTTCTATCCGTCCATCACGCTGCTGGGGTCGGTGGGCCTGTCGGCCACCTCGGTCGAGGGGTCCTCGCGCATCCTGAGCGGGGCCATCGGGCCCAGCCTGGTCTGGAACGTGTTCGATCACGGACGGTTGACCAACGCCGTGCTGGTGCAGGACGCGCGGTTCCAGCAGCTCTACCAGCAGTACCAGGACACCGTGCTGCGGGCGGCCCGCGAGGTCGATGACGCGTCGGTCGCCTTTGCCAGGACCGGCGAGCAGATCGTGCTGCTGGCCGACGCGGTGAAGGCGGCGCAGCGTTCGCTGGAAATCGCCGACCGGCAATACAACGAAGGCCTGGTCGATTTCCAGCGCGTGCTCGACTCGCAACGGGTGCTCTTCACCCAGCAGGACGTGCTGGTCGCCAGCCGCGGCAGCCAGTCGCAGAGCCTGATCGCCATCTACAAGGCCCTGGGCGGTGGCTGGGAGGCAGCGCGCAATCGGCCGGTGCTCGACGATGCGTCGCAGGAGACCATGGGCCGGCGCAGCGACTGGAAGAGACTGCTGGCAGCCCCCCTGCCGCCGCCCGGCACCGATGCGCCGCCCATTCCGGAGGGGACAAGACCATGAGCGAAGAACAAGTCGCGAAGCCGGCAGAGCCACTGTCCCCAGAGCCGCCGCCGCCCGAGAACGGCAAGGGCGCCCGCATCGGCGGGATCGTCGTGCTGGTGCTCATTGTTGCCAGCCTGGTCTGGTACTTCGCGTCGGATCGCCTGACGCCCTTCACCTCGCAGGCCCGGGTGCAGGCTTTCGTGGTGCCGGTGGCGGCGGAGGTGGCGGGGCGGGTGCTGAAGGTGCACGTGCGGAACAACGACAGCGTCCAGCAGGGGCAGGCGCTCTTCGAGATCGACCCGACGCAATACCGCATCGCGCTGCAACGCAGCCGCGCGGACTACGAGTCGGTGCGGCGCTCGGTCAATGCATCGGTGGCTTCGGTGGACGCGGCCCAGGCTGGGCTGCGGGCGGCCGTGGCCAACCATGTCTATGCCCGGCAGGACGCCACGCGGCTGGAGCAGATCTTTGCGGAAGACCCTGGCGCGATCTCCATCCGCCGCGTGCAGAGCGCGCAGGCCAGCCGGGTCAAGGCGCAGAGCCAGGAGCAGGCCGCCCGGGTGGACCTGATCCGTGCCCAGGAAGCCGCGGGCGAGAGCGGCGACAAGAACGCGCAGCTGGCCAGCGCCCGCTCGGCCGTCGAGAAGGCCGAACTGGACGTGCAACGCACGTCCGTGACCGCACCCGCCAGCGGCCTGGTGACGGACCTGCGCACCGACGCCGGGCAGTTCGTGCAGGCCGGCGCACCGTTCATGACGCTGGTCACCGTCCACGACCTCTGGATCAGCGCGGACATGACCGAAAACAACCTGGGCAACATCGAGCCCGGCAACGCGGTGGCAATCGTGCTCGACGTGATGCCGGGCAAGGTGTTCAAGGGCCGGGTGCGCAGCATCGGCACCGGGGTCGCCAGCGGGCAGCCGGCGCAACCCGGCACGCTGCCGACCATCGAGAACAACCGCGACTGGCTGCGCCAGGCCCAGCGCTTTCCGGTGGCCATCGAGTTCGATCCGTCCGAGCGCGATCAGCTGCGCGCCGTGCGCGTCGGGGGACAGGCGGAGGTGCTGGTCTACACCGGCGACCACGGGCTGATGAACTGGCTGGGAGGGGTCTTCGTCCACATGATGAGCCTGCTGTCCTATGTCTACTGAGTCCACTGCGCGGGGCCGCATGGGCCGGGCCGACAAGGCCGTGCTGCGGCTCGCCATCGGCCTGGGTCTTGCGGTACTGGTGGCCTACGGCATGGCGTTGAAGGCGCCCTATGCCGTCTGCGTGGTGGCCGTGCTGATCCTGTGCAAGCCGGGTGCGCCGATCCCGCTGTTCAAGGGCATCGTCCTGGCGCTCGTCGTTGCCGTGCTGATGATGTCGGGCGTGCTGCTGGTCCCGCTGCTGGAGAACTACGCGCTGGCCGGCGTGCTGCTGACCATGGCCTTGCTCTACGCGGTGTTCTATTCGGGTGTGCGCAATGCCAACCCGCTGGCGACGATCCTGGTGATGGCGATCACCCTGATCCCGGTGATCGGCGTGGCGGCGCAGGCGCTGGCGTTGCAGATCGGCGTGACCCTCGCGGTGGGCCTCTGCATCGGCGTGCTGGTCGGTGGCATATCGCACGCGCTCTTTCCCGATCCGCCGGTGCCTGGCATGGCAAGGGCTGCACGGGAGGTTCCCTCGGCGGAGTCTGCGCGCTGGATCGCCTTGCGCGCGGTCGTGGTCGTGCTGCCCGTCTTCGTGCTGGCACTGACCAATCCGTCCTTCTACGTCGCGGCCATCATGAAGTCGGTCGCGCTCGGCCAGCAGGCCGGCGCCACGAGCACCCGTTCGGCCGGACTGGAACTCGTGGGCTGCACGCTCATGGGCGCAGCGATCGCCGGCTGTCTCTGGTTCGGCCTTTCGCTGCGGCCCAACCTGTGGATGCTGATGCTCTGGATGGCCGCGGCCGCGCTGTGGGCCGGGACGCGTCTGTTCCGCGTGCGGCCCGGCGCCTGGCCGCCTTCCTTCTGGGTGCAGTCCCTGGTGACGATGCTGCTGCTGCTGGGGCCGGCCATCGAGGACAGTGCCGGCGGCAAGGATGTCCTCAAGGCATCGGCCGTGCGGGCCGCATTGTTCGTCGTCGTGGCGCTGTATGCGTGGGCGACGGTGTGGGTGCTGGAACACTGGCGGGCCGCCCGATCCGGGGCAAGGTCGAACGGGAGACGCAAGGTGCCCAGCCGCCTCGCAGGCAGCGGCGCCGGCTTACCACTTGACGGAGGTGACAGACATGAGTGACTTCGATACGGACAGCGAACATCATTTCGACGCGCCCGACGCACGACACAAGACGCGCCTGCCTCGCCCGCAGCGGGGCAGGGCGGTCTTCCTCATGCACCTGCTGCGAGCCGCGAGTTGCGCCGCGGTGGTGGCCGTGTCTGGCTGCGCGTACTACCCCTATCCGGTTGCGACGTCCGCCCCCGCCAGCTTCGACCGGTCCTTCAGCGCGGCGGGCGGCGCCATGCGCGACCAGGGCCTGGCCATCAGCGTCGAGGACCGCGCCAGCGGCACCGTCGTCGGCGGCATCGGGGGCGGCACGGTGACCGCGCGCGTGCTCCAGCAGGCCGATGGCAGCGTGCGCGTGCAATTCGATGCCACTGGTCCGCGCGATCCGGCGCTGATCGATCGCGTCTCGCGCAGCTACGACAGCCGCATGGGACGCTGACGCGCCGGCCAAATTTCCAGGGCAATTGACTTCCGTCAAGTCGAATCGACGGGCTTGGGGACATGCTAGTCGCCAGTCTCAACCATCCAAGGAGGATCCCATGAGGATCATGACTTCGCTTGCAGCAGTGGCGCTGCTGGGCACGCTGCTGCAACCCGCGATCGCGAAAGACAAACCCGCCCACGCCATGGCCGCCTCGACGGCGCCCGGCTCGGGCACCATCACGGAAGTCGTCCGGGTCTCGGGTGTGGTCGAGGCGATCGACCTGCCGACACGTCATGTGGTGCTCAAGAATTCCCACGGCAAGCTGATTGCGATGGCGATCGGCCCCGAGGCACGCAACCTGGAACAGGTCAAGGTCGGCGACCACGTCCGGGTGAGCTACGCGCAGGCGTTGAGCCTGACCTTGATGAAGGACGGCAAGGAACTGCGCAGCAAGAGCGAGACCCCGAGCGGCGCCCGGTCTGCGGAAGGCGAGCGCCCGGCCGGTGTGATCGGCCAGAAGGTCGAGGTCACGGCCGACGTGACGGCCGTCAACAGCAAGACTCATATGGTCACGCTGCGCGGCCCGGAGCATGAGATCGACCTGAAGGTCCGCGATCCCGAGCAGCTGAAGCTGATCAAGGTGGGCGACCAGGTCCATGCGGTCTACACCGAGGCGGTGGCGCTGTCGGTCGAGCCTGCTTCCAAGAAATGAGGCGTTTGCGCGCCAGACGGCGCGATGGGCAGCCCGCGCGCCGAGGCAGTCATGGGCGGTGTCGGCACGCTCGACCTTCAAAGGCATCGAAATGACCGCAAAGCATGAGAAATACCAGCGGCTGATCGACGCATGCAAGTCGCTTCTCCCCATGCCGACAGCGGTCGTGCACCCCTGCGACCAGAGTTCGCTGGAGGGCATGCGGGAGGCGACGCGCCTTGGGGTGATCGCATCGATCCTGGTCGGGCCTCGCGCGCGGATCGAGAGCCTGACCAGCAGGGCCGACTCCCTGATGACACGGCTCGCCTCGTGCGCGGTCGCGGCAATGGTCGCCAAGGCCCGCCGCGAGAGCCTGACGGTGCAGGGATAAGGCGATGGATGAACCGCGTGCGTGGCGCGACGGGCTGCGCGCCGGGTACGACGGGCCGGGTGGCGTGCAGGCCCCGGAAATCCTGAGCACGGCGGTTGCCGATCCGCGACTGGAGTTCCTGCTCCACATGCTCGATCCGCACGCGAGCATGCCGTTGCGTCACATCTGGCTGATCAAGCTGCTGGCGTGGGTGCGAGGCGACGGCAAGTCGGCATGCGCCGCCTTGGGCAGGGTGACGCAGTTCCTGGATGCCATCGAGGCCCGGCCCGTGGTCGAGTCGCGCGTGCGGGAATGGTGGGCCGTGTTCGTCCGCACGGTCGAATTGACCGCGATGCTGGCCGACCACGGCTTCTCGCCACGCAGCGCCTTCGTGAGCGCATTTGGCGAGCGCCTGCGGCGCAAGCTGCTGCCGGCCACGCCGGAGACCATCGATGCCTCCAGCCTGCTGCGACTGGCGCTGCCGGTGGACTTCGACGCCACATGGCTCCAGCAACTCGATGCAGACCAGTTGCGCCGCATCGCGCGGCTGGCGCCGCCAGATCTCGTCGACGGTGTGCCGCACTGGCAACCGCTCATCATGGACGCGGTGACCTTCTGCACCAGCCAGGTCGTGGCCGCCGGCTTCTCGTCGGAGTTGCGCCTGCGCATGAGCGATCCTGTGCGCGCAGGGCAGCCTTTCCACGAATTGATGGTCGACCTCGATCGCCTGCGCGACGAGGCGCTGCGCCGCCCGCGCGATCCGGAGGCCCTGAAGGCCGCGTTCAAGGCATTCCGGGAGCGGCTGGATGGCTGCCGCGAGGCGGCCGCTTCGGTCTACGCGCACCTCGAGGAGAACGGCATCTCGGTCGGGCTGGTGTTCCGGCTGCGCCAGCTGCGGGCGCGCATGGTGCGAATCCGCGACCTGCTCGACTGCCTGTTGTCCGAGCAGCCGCATCGCGCCATCGCACAGTTGCTGGCCCGGCTGGTGCTGGCCAGCGGCGAGCGCTACAGCATCCGTGCGCTGATCGCCAACAATGCCTCGCTGCTGGCAGCCAAGGTCGCGGAGCGCAGCGCGGAAGTCGGCGAGCACTACATCACGCGCGACCGCGCGGAATATCGCGGCATGCTCCTGTCGTCGGCAGGCGGCGGTTTCATCACCGGCTTCACGGTGCTGCTCAAGTTCGGCGTGCTGGCGATCGCGCTGTCGGCGTTCTGGAGCGGCTTCGCGGTCGGTATCCTCTATTCGGTGAGCTTCATCGTGATCCAGCTCACGCACGCCACGCTGGCCACCAAGCAGCCGGCGATGACGGCGCCGGCGATCGCCGCCAAGCTCAAGGACCTGCACACCGAGGGCGCCATCGAGGAATTCGTCGACGAGGTCACGCACCTGGTGCGCTCGCAGGTTGCGGCCGTGCTGGGCAACGTATTGCTGGTGGCGCCGACGGCGCTGCTGCTCTTCTTCCTGTTGACCCGCGTGCTGGGCGTGCAGCCGCTCGACGAGGCGCATGCGCGCGAGACGCTCGAGTCGCTGCACATCTACGCGGTCTTGCCGTGGATGGCCGCCTTCACCGGCATGGTGCTGTTTGCCAGCAGCCTCATCGCGGGGTGGGCGGAGAACGCCTTCGTGCTGAATCACATCGATTCGGCCATGCGCTACAACCCCCGCATCCGGGCCACGCTCGGCGTGGAGCGGGCGCAGCGCTGGGCGGTCTTCATGCGCACCCACATCTCGGGCTTCGCCGCGAACATCTCGCTGGGCTTCATGCTCGGGCTGGTGCCGGTGGTGGCCGACTTCTTCGGCCTGCCGCTCGAAGTGCCGCACGTCACGCTCAGCACCGGCCTGATCGTGGTGGCCGCGGCGAGCATCGGGCCATCCGTGCTGGCATCGCCCCTGCTGTGGTGGAGCGTTGCCGCGATTCCGGTGCTGGGCCTGCTCAACCTCGGCGTCAGCTTCTACTGCGCCGTCCGCTTGGCCATCCGCGCCCACAATGTCAGCCGGGTGGACCGGGCACGCCTTCGCGCAGCCATCGGCGCGCGCCTGCGGCGGCACCCCGGAAGCTTTCTGCTGCCGCCCCCCTGAGTGCCGCAAGATGCAAATACAACGTGGCCTGAGACGCATTCGCTGGAACTGGAGGTACGCCGTCAAGAGCTATCTCGGCGGCTCGCTGTGGCTGGTGCCGATCCTCGCGCTGGTGGCCAACCAGGCGTTCCGCGTCATCGTGCAGTGGATCGACGAGTGGCTGCTGCAGGCCGGGATGCTGGACGACGCGACCTCGTTGCTGGCCTTGTCCGTCACCGGCGCGCGATCCCTGCTGGAGACGGTGCTGACGCTTAACCTCTCCTTCCTCGTGTTCACCTTCGGCTCCCTGCTGGTCGCCATCCAGGTTGCGGGAGGCCAGTACACGCCACGCATCATCGCGACGACGCTGTTGCGGGACAACGTGATCCGGGGCACGGTGGGTTGCTTCGTCTTCAGCCTGGTCTTCTCGGTGCAGGTGTTGTCACGCAGCGGCGAGTCGGTGCACCAGCTTGACATCTTCATCGCCGCGTTGCTGGGGGTCATCTCGCTGATGACCTTTCTCTTCCTGATCGACTACGCGGCCCGCTTGCTGCGTCCCATCAGCATCGTGGCGCGCGTGGGGCAGTTCGGCACGAAAGTCGTCCACGCGATCTATCCTGACCCGACCGTTCGCCCAAGGCCGCCCGTCACCCGGCGGCTCGGCGCGCCCGACCGGACAGTCCTTCATGCGGATGCCTCGGGCGTGGTGCTCGCGCTGAATGTCAAAGGCTTGGTGGCAGCGGCACGACGTGCCAATGGCGTCGTCGAGTTCGTGCCGCTGGTCGGCGACTTCCTGGCCGTCGACGAACCCCTGTTCAAGTTGTACGGCAATGCCACTGCCATCGACGCGCGCTGGCTGCGGGCGGCCGTCGTGCTGGGGACCGAACGCACGCTCGAGCAGGATCCGGCCTTTGCTTTCCGGATCCTGGTCGATATCGCGATCAAGGCGCTGTCGGCCGCCATCAACGATCCGACCACGGCCGTGATGGCCATCGACCAACTGCACCATCTGCTGCGCCTGGTCGGGCAGCGCGACCTGCGCGGGGAGGAGGTCCGCGACGAGGCCGGTGACTTGCGATTGGTGCTGCGCACGCCGAACTGGGAGGATTTCGTTCACCTCAGTTGCACCGAAATACGGCACTGTGGTGCGGGCAGCATCCAGATCGTGCGGCGACTGCGCTCGATGCTGGTCAACCTTATGCAGACATTGCCTTTGCATCGCCATGCCGAGCTGCACAAGCAACTTGAACTGCTGGACCGGACGATCGACGCGAACTTTGCGTTTGCCGAAGACCGCGTGCTGGCGCGCATTCCCGATTCCCAGGGGATGGGCGGCGCGCTGGGGGTCCAACCCCTGGAGGAGGCGCAACACTGACACTGCGCATGGCGCAGCGTCTTCAGCGCGCTCTCATCTGCGCCGGGTCATAGAAGAACTCTTCCTCGGCAATCCGGTCCCCTTCCCAGCGCTGCCATGCGAGTTCCTCGATGTGCATGCCGCGCCCATCCTTGTTGGTGAAGTCGAAGATCCAGCGAATGACCACGTGGTCGCCGTTCACCAGCACCGGTCGCACGCACTTCGAGATCACCGAAGCCATGCGCGCAAGCACCGCGGCCTCGTTGGCCACCAGCACAGGGCGGCCGCGCCGCGGCTCGGCCTGGTTCTCGCGCATGCTGGCGTTTTCGGTGTAGTAGTCCTCGATCGCCTTCACATGGTCGCCGCATTCGACGGCGGCGATGAAGGCTTCGAGTCTTTCCGCGCTCGGCACGTCGTTCAGGACTTGATCTTGACCTCGACGCGCCGTGCCTCGGCCGCGGGCCCATCGGCTTGCGTCTGCTCGGGCTTGGCCAGCTCGATCTTGTCGGCCGGTGCGCCGGCAGCCTTCAGTGCCTCGGCCACGGCCTCGGCGCGTTGCTTGGCCAATTCGGCATTCTTGGCCGGGTCGCCGCTGGCGTCGTGATAGCCACTCACCAGCGCAGTGTTGCCGGCCTGCACCGCCTTCACCACGTCGGCCAGCGACTCCCTGGAGTTCGGCGCAATGTCGTTGCTGCCGGTCGCGAAGTAGAACTTCACGATGCCGTTCTCGATCTTCACCATCGCGCTCTCGCCACTCGCCGCCGCGGCCGGACCGGGCGCTGGCGCAGGCGCAGACACCGGCGCCATCGGTGCGGCGGTGGCCTTCACGCCATGGAACTGCACCACCAGCGGCACGATCAGCAGCGCCACGATGTTGATGATCTTGATGAGCGGGTTGACGGCCGGGCCGGCGGTGTCCTTGTACGGATCGCCTACGGTGTCGCCGGTGACGGCCGCCTTGTGCGCCTCGCTGCCCTTGCCGCCGTGATGGCCGTCCTCGATGTACTTCTTGGCGTTGTCCCATGCGCCGCCACCGGTGCACATGCTGATCGCCACGAACAAGCCGGTCACGATGGTGCCCATCAGCAGGCCGCCGAGCGCCTTCGGTCCGAGCACGAGTCCGACCAGGATCGGCACTACCACGGGCAGCAGCGACGGGATCATCATTTCCTTGATCGCCGCGCCGGTCAGCATGCTCACGGCCTTGCCGTACTCGGGCTTGCCGGTGCCTTCCATGATGCCGGGGATGTCGCGGAACTGGCGACGCACTTCCTCCACCACCGCACCGGCCGCGCGGCCCACAGCCTCCATCGCCATGGCGCCGAACAGGTAGGGGATCAACCCGCCGATGAACAGCCCGACGATCACCATCGGGTCGCTCAGGTTGAAGTCGATCGACTGGCCGAGGCCCTCGAGCTTGTGGGTGTAGTCGGCGAACAGCACCAGCGATGCGAGGCCCGCCGAACCGATCGCGTAGCCCTTGGTCACTGCCTTGGTGGTGTTGCCCACCGCGTCGAGGGGATCGGTCACGGCGCGCACGCTGGCGGGCAGATCGCTCATCTCGGCGATGCCGCCGGCGTTGTCGGTGATGGGGCCGTAGGCGTCCAGCGCAACGACGATGCCGGCCATGCTCAGCATCGACGTGGCGGCCACCGCGATGCCGAACAAGCCGGCCAGCGAATACGAAGCCAGGATCGCGATGCAGACGAAGATCACCGGCCAGGCGGTGGAACGCATCGACACGCCCAGGCCCGCGATGATGTTGGTGCCGTGGCCCGTGGTGGAGGCTTGCGCGATGTGCTGCACCGGCTTGTATTGCGTGCCCGTGTAGTACTCGGTGATCCACACGAGCGCGGCCGTCAGCGCCAGACCTACGAAGCAAGCGCCGAACAATTTCAGCTGGCTCCCGCTCGCGGCAATCGCGTTGTCCGGAATGAGCCAGCTCGTGACGAACCAGAACGCGATCAGCGACAGCACGCCGGCCACCGCCAGGCCCTTGTAGAGCGCCGGCATCACGTTGACCATGCCCGGGGATGCCTTCACGAAGAAGCAGCCGATGATCGACGCGATGATCGACACGCCACCCAGTGCCAGCGGGTACATCACCGCATTCACCGGTGCGGCGGTCACCATCAACGCGCCGAGCACCATGGTCGCGATCAGCGTCACCGCATAGGTCTCGAACAGGTCGGCCGCCATGCCGGCGCAGTCGCCGACGTTGTCGCCCACGTTGTCCGCAATTACCGCGGGGTTGCGCGGATCGTCTTCCGGAATGCCGGCCTCGACCTTGCCCACCAGGTCGGCGCCCACGTCGGCGCCCTTGGTGAAGATGCCGCCGCCGAGCCGCGCGAAGATCGAGATCAGCGAGGAGCCGAATGCAAAACCGATCAGCGGGTTGAGCACGTGCGACAGCGCCTTGCCATCGGTCTGGCTGGCGCCGCCGAGGAACCAGAAGAAGCCTGCGACGCCCAGCAAGCCGAGCCCGACCACCAGCATGCCGGTGATCGCGCCGCCCCTGAACGCCACGTCAAGTGCCGGCCCGATGCCCTTGGTGGCCGCCTGGGCCGTGCGCACATTGGCGCGCACCGACACGTTCATGCCGATGAACCCGCAAGCACCCGAGAGCACCGCGCCGATGATGAAACCCACCGCAGTGGTCAGGTCGAGGAAGACGGCGATGAGCACCGCCAGGACCACGCCGACGACGGCGATGGTTGTGTATTGCTTCGCGAGGTAAGCCGACGCGCCTTGCTGGATCGCCGCTGCGATTTCCTGCATTCGCGCGTTGCCTGCATCTTTCGCGAGGATCCAACTGCGGGCCCAGAAGCCATAGGCTACGGCCACAAGGCCGCAGACGATGGCAAGTATCAGGGGGGTGTTGCCGATCATGCTTTGCTTTCTCCAGGAGTTCGTTGCGACTGGTGGAGACGGAAAGCACAGACCCTGCGCGCAACGCGTACGGGTCTGAGCTACCGCCGCGTTGCTTCCTCGAAGCCTCCCGCAAAAAAGGGAGACCGATTGGCCAACAAGTCCAATTTAACAGTGAAAAGTCACATTCCGTATGACTTGCCCATGACGCGCGTCTTAAACTTCGGGTTTGTCCGAGTAACCCGCTGTTTCATTCAATCAACGTATAAAGACATGTCATTCGATAAAGTTTCCCCAGGCAAGAACCTCCCCGACGCATTCAACGTGGTCATCGAGATCCCGATGAACGCCGATCCCGTCAAGTACGAAGTGGACAAGGAGTCGGGCGCGCTCTTCGTGGACCGCTTCATGACCACGTCGATGCACTATCCGGCCAATTACGGCTATGTCCCCCAAACCTTGAGCGGTGACGGCGACCCGGTCGACGTGCTGGTGATCGCACCCTATGCCCTGATGCCCGGCGTGGTGTGCCCGTGCCGTCCGCTGGGCATCCTGATGATGGAAGACGAAGCCGGCGTCGACGGCAAGGTTCTGGCCGTGCCCACCGACAAGGTGCTGCCGATCTACAGCCACTGGAAGTCGATCGACGACGTGAACTCGATGCGCCTGAAGACCATCGCCCACTTCTTCGAGCACTACAAGGACCTGGAAGCCGGCAAGTGGGTCAAGATCCTGGGCTGGAAGGGCCTTGACGAAGCCCGGAAGGAAGTCGTGGACGGCATCGCCGCATACAAGGCCAAGGGCTGATCCGTTCCCTCGCGGATCACTGACAAAAAAGCGCCGTTGCCGGCGCTTTTTTCATGGGGAGCCGGTCACCGCGCTGGTGTTGCCGGGCTGGTCATTTCGATCGGAACGGGCTGCGTTCGTCGAGGTGTTCCATGTAATTGGCGATCCCTTCGCCCTCGCGTTCCAGGAAGCGCTCGACCGCGTCCGCGAACGACGGATGCGCCAGCCAGTGGGCGCTGGTCGTCTTCACCGGCATCAGCGCGCGGGCCATCTTGTGCTCGCCCTGCGCGCCGCCTTCAAAGCGCTGCACCCCGTGCGCTATGCACCACTGGAGCGGCTGGTAGTAGCAAGCCTCGAAATGGAGGCAATCCACGCGCTCCATCGCACCCCAGTAGCGGCCATAGGCCACTTCGGGCCCGATGGAGCCATCGCTGCGCGGTTCGTCCTGCGACAGCGCGATCAAACTGGTCGCGATCGGATGCCCGCCGCGCTCGGCAACGAACAGCAGCCACGCCTCGGGCATGGTGTCGGCCATCCGCTGGAAGAAGTCCCGCTTCAGGTAGGGCGGATTGCCATGCTCGCGATAGGTGCGGGCATAGCAGCGATAGAAGAAATCCCAGTCGTCCGGAGAGATGTCCACACCGCGCGCCCAGCGAAACACAACCCCCGCGTCCGCCACCTTGCGGCGCTCCTGGCGAATTTTCTTGCGCTTGTCGTGCGAGAGGCTGGCGAGGAAGGCCTCGAAGTCCGCGTAGCCCGTTCCGCCGCCGGGCCGCCCCAAGGCGGAAAGCGCCCCCTCGGGGGGCAGCGAGGACACGCCAGTGCCGAGCGTGGGGGCGACAGTTCCGCCGCCGGGCCGCCCCAAGGCGGAACGTTCCCCCTCGGGGGGCAGCGAGGACACGTCAGTGCCGAGCGTGGGGGCAACAGTTCCGCCGCCGGGCCGCCCCAAGGCGGAACGCGCCCCCTCGGGGGGCAGCGAGGACACGCCAGTGCCGAGCTCGGGGGCAATATTCTTCCAATGAAACTGAACCGTGTGCCGAAGCATCAACCCCGCATCGACGCAGGCAGCGATGTCCTCCTCAGCCCCGAACAGCAGGTGCAGCGACGACAACCCGGCCTGCTTGCACCATTGCACCAGCCCCTGCGCCAGCAATGCCCGGCTCTGCGCATCTCGCGCCAGCAACCGCGCCCCCGGAACCGGCGTGAACGGCACCGCCGCGACCGCCTTCGGGTAGTAGGCGAGTCCATGCTGCTCATAGGCATTGGCCCAGGCCCAGTCGAACACGTATTCGCCGTACGAATGAGACTTGATGTAGACCGGACACGCGCCAGCGAGCCGCTCGCCCTGCCACAGCGTCACGAAGGCCGCGGTCCATCCACTGGCCGGCGTGGCGCTGCCACTCTCGTGCATCGCATGCAGGTATTCATGCCGCATGAACGGGCTGGGCGCGCCTTGCAGCGCGAGCAACTCGTTCCATGCGGCCGCGTCGATCTCGGAAGGCGCCCCGTGGATGCGCAGGATCGGCTCGTCGCTCTCGAGTCTGTGTGGCTTTGCCATCCCGACTTGATCTCCCGTGGGGGGCATTTCCGGTCGCTTCGTCATGTCTTCCGAACGCCCAGGTATTCGGCAATCCAGATCCCGCCCAGCACCAGCGCGAGCGCCGCCGCGTGGAAGCCCGAGAGTGGCTCGCCCAGCACCATCACTGCGAGCAGCGGGCCGAAGATCGGCACCAGGTTCAGGAACACCCCGGCCCGTGCCGGCCCGATCAGCGTCACGGCGCGAATGAACGTGAGCTGCGAGATGTACGAGGGAAAGGTGCCGATGAACAGGATCAGCAGCAGGCCCTTCAAGGTGGGCGCCGTGAAGTTGCCCATCGCGATTTCGGCCACCAGCAGCGGCAGCGACACGACGCTCGCCACCGCGGCCGTCGCCGCAAAGAAAACGATCGCCGGCACTGCGGGCCGCCGACGCAAGCCGAGGGCGTAGAAGGTATAGAGCAGGCAGGCGATCAGCATCCACACGTCGCCGATGTTGAACTGGAACTGGGCCAGCCGTTCCAAGTGCCCCTGCGAGGCAACCACCGCGATCCCCGCCAGCGTCAGCGCGACCCCGACGGCCTGCAGCACGGTGATCCGGGTGCGGTAGAGGTAGAGGCTCCCGACCAGCACGAACACCGGGATCGTCCCCTGGATGATCGCAATGTTGATCGCGGTCGTGTGATGCGCGGCCGTGTAGAAGAGGGCGTTGAATCCGGTGAAGCCCAAAGTGCCCATCAGCGCCACGAAGCGCCAGTGAGGCACCAGCGCGCGCCAGTGCGTGGCGATCTCGCCGCGCGAGGTCAGGCCGAGCGCCACGCAGCAGACGATCCATCGCGCGGAGGTCACCAGCATCGGCGATGCTTCGCCTACCGCGAGGCGCGCCGCCACCGCATTGGCGCCCCAGATCAGCGTGGTGAATACGAGCAGCAGCCAGGCTTGGCCATTGACCCGCCGGATCAGCGTTGCCAAGCCGGATGCAGCGGGGGTGACAGGGGGACTTGCACTCATCGACCCCGGAGCCTAACAGTGCGTGAATGACATAATCGGCCGCCCCCTTTTCCGAAATCACCGGGAGAACCTCCGCAATGAAACAGATCACCGCCATCGTCAAACCCTTCAAGCTCGAAGATGTGCGCGAGGCGCTGGCAACCGTTGGCGTGACCGGACTGACGGTTACCGAAGTCAAGGGCTTCGGCCGCCAGAAGGGCCACACCGAGCTTTATCGCGGTGCGGAATACGTGGTCGATTTCCTGCCCAAGATGAAGGTCGAGGTGGTCGTGAACACGGATGACGTCGAACGCTGCATCGAAGCCATCGTCGGCGCCGCGCGCACCGGCAAGATCGGTGACGGCAAGATCTTCGTTACCAACGTCGAGCGCATCGTCCGCATCCGAACCGGCGAGCAGGACGAAGCCGCGATCTGATCCGCGAGCCGGAAGCCCCCGAGCCTGGGAGTCTGGGCGGCAGAAGCCGTCGAAGCGAAATGCGCGAAAAACGAGGAAAGCGTGGTGATACCGACAAGCCCATAGCCCAGCTATGGGCGCAGGCGGGAGCGCCGCGATGGACCGTTTTCCGCGCGTTGCAGCCGACGCTGCTTCTGCCGCCCAGACTCCTAGAGCACCTCGGCCAACTTGTCGCCACGCGGGTGGCGGCGCGCTTCTTCCAGCAACTCTCCCAGCAGCGCAGCCGGCTCTGCGCCGCTGCGCACCAGCCCCATCTGCCATTCCCCCATGAAGCCTTCGCCCACTGAATGGGCGAGGAAGGCGAGCATGGTGTCGTAGTAGCCAGCCGTGTTGAGAATGCCGACGGGCTTGTCGTGATAGCCCAACTGGCGCCAGGTCCAGATCTCGAACAGCTCCTCGAAGGTGCCGATGCCGCCCGCCAATGCCACGAAGGCGTCGGCGCGTTCTCCCATCATGGCCTTGCGTTCATGCATCGTGTCGACGACATGAAGCTCGTCGCAGAGCGGATTGGCCAGTTCCTTGTCGACCAGTGCCTTGGGAATGATGCCCACCACCCGGCCTCCGGCGGCGCGCGTGGCCTCGGCCACCGTGCCCATGAGGCCTGTGCGGCCGCCGCCATAGACGAGCTGGCCGCGGTTCTCGCCGATCCAGCGGCCGACGGACTGCGCTGCTTCTGTATGTTCAGGTCGCTCGCCGGGCCGCGAGCCGCAATAGATGCAAATCGAAAAATCAGGATTCATGCCACGATCATGCCGCGTTCAAACCAGGAATCGGGTGCACAGTGCAGCAAGCCAGATGCCGCCGGCCAGCAAAAGGGCCAGCAGCACCGCGGCGCTGCCCATGTCCTTCGCCCGCTTCGACAGGTCGTGCCATTCCGGCCCGATGCGGTCGATGGCCGCTTCCACGGCGGTATTGAGCAGTTCCACGATCATCACCAGCACAACGCTGCCCGCGAGCAGCGCGACTTCGACCCAGCTACGGCCAAGCCAGAAGGCCAGCGGCACCAGCACGATGGCAATCAGCACCTCCTGCCGGAACGCCGTCTCGCCCCAGCCCGCTCGCAGGCCGTTCAGCGAGATCAGCATCGCGTGGAATACGCGGGTCAGCCCGCTGCGGCCCTTCTGGGGGTTGACGGCAGGATCGGGCTGGCTCATCGACGGCTCATGGGCTTGGAGGGGATCAGCCGCGTGCCAGCCCAGGCGTCGTGCCAGAACTGCCCTTGCGGGTGGAATCGCGCCAGCAACGCCCAAACCACCACCCAGCCGGTGAGCAACAGCACCGCTTCGCCGCCCGAGACCTTGAACGGCGCCATGACGGCCAAGGGCGGCAGGAACCAGATCCAGCTCAGCAGGTAGCGCAGCAGGGCGCGACCCTGCTTCAGCGGCCGGCCATGGCGGTCGACCACGCGCAGGCCCCAGGTCTTCATCGCGAGCGTCTGGCCGTGGATCCAGAACCAGACGAAATAGAGGCCGAACACGACGAACAGGAATGCCTGCAGCAGATGCCGCCGCTCGTCCATCGCGTCACGCATTTGCCCCAGCGTGCTGAACAACCAACCCGAAACAAAGACCACGGCAAACAGCAGCATGCCTTCGTAGGTCCAGCAAGCCATGCGGCGCCAGAGGCCCGGGGCGGAGAGATCGGGCAGTGCTTGCGTGGACGGGGAGACGGGGGGAGCGGGTTCTGAGTGAATGGTGGCGCCAGCGTTCATGGGCCCGGCGCCGGGTCAGGGCGCGGAGGAGGGTTGCTCGGTTGTGCGGACCGGCGGAATCGTAGCAGGTGCCTCGGGCGCACTGGCCGCCGGGGCGGGGATCTGAGCCTCTGCCGCAGGGGGCACCGGCGTGCTGGCAGGTGCTGCGGGGGGCGGCGCAGCCGCGACCGGAGCCGACGATGCCGCCGGAGTTGCAGGCCCGGCCGGCGGCGCAAGCTGGATGCGCGGACTGTGCTCGCCCTTGCCCAACAGGGAAGTCGACTGCGGCACCGGCGCGAGCTTTCTCTCCGGTACCGGGCGAACCGGCAGGGCAGCGCTCGGCTGACGCACCTGTGCACGCTCCGCCAAGTCGCGCTTTTCGTCCTCGCTCAGCGCCTGGTAGGCCTCCCACTTGGCTTTGCGCTCGTCAGCCGGCAGGCGATTGACTTCGGCGAAGTTCAGCCGTGCCAGCGCGCGCTGCTGGGCGCTCAGCGTGGCCCACTCGCTCATCCGGCTGTGCAGGGTGGCCTGGTCCTCGGGCTTCATGGAATCGAAGTTGCGCGAGAGCGCCAGCCATTTGCTTTTCTGCACGCCGCCGATGGAGTTCCAGTACGGCGCCAAGGGCTGCAGGGCCGCCTGTTGGCCGGGCGTCAGGCTGGTCCAGAAGGGCTTCGACGTGGCCGGGGTCTTGCCATTCGCCTCGGATGATCCGGTGGGGGCGGTGCCGGGCTGCGCGGAGGCGCGCGCCGCTGGCAGCAGGCTCAGTGCCGTAACCATGACGGACAGGAGCAGGCCGCCCCAAACGGCAGCGCCCGTCGTTTGCGGGCGCAGCGATGAACGCGCCGATGCGCAAGAGGTCGGGCGTGGGACCATGCGGGCGGGGTGGCGGTGATTCAATGTGAGGCGGTGTCGCTGGCGTCTGTCTTGAGGAACTGTGCAAAGCCCGGATCGGTGAACGCGGCAGGCGGAAGATCGTCTGTCAGCAGGGCGGCATCGACTTCGGCCATGTCGTTCACGCGATTTTCGTCCTGCACGATGCTGATCGTGATCAACCCGACGACCAGCGCGACCAGCGGCACCACCGCGCCGACGCGTGTCCACCAGCCACCCAGTGCGACAGCGCCGCCTGACGGCACGATCACCTGCGCAGGGCGAAGGGCCGGGGCAATCTTGCGACGGGCGACGGCCTGCTGGCGTGCGACGCGCAGGCGTTCTCCGATATCGTGCGGAAGTTCGGCGCTGCCGGCCGACAGGCGGGCCGTAAGGCGACGGGCGAATTGCTCTTCGAGAGCGCTGGAAGTCTTCGAAAGTGTTGCGTTCATAGCGATATACCTTTGGCCTTGAGCGCTTTGCTCAGGGCATGAACGGCGCGCGAACAATGGGTTTTGACGCTGCCTTCTGAACACCCCATCGCTGCGGCGGTCTCGGCAACGTCCATTTCCTCCCAGTAACGCATCAGAAACGCCTCGCGTTGACGCGCCGGCAGCGCAGCGATTTCTTCTTCGATTCCGTGGAAGATCTGGGCACGGCGGGTGGTGTCTTCGGCGCTCTCGGTCTCGCGCGAGTCGGTGGGCGAGTTGAAGTTTCCCAGCAGATCGAATTCGCCGTCGTCATCAGGGGCTTCGAAGTCGCTCAGGTTCGAGAAAAGTGCCCGGCGGGTCTTCTGGCGGCGAAACCAGTCGAGCGTGCAGTTCGACAGGATGCGCTGGAACAGCATCGGCAATTCCGTGGTCGGCTTGTCGCCATAGTGTTCGGCCAGTTTCATCATGCTGTCCTGCACGATGTCGAGCGCTGCTTCCTCGTCGCGGACGTGATAGACCGAGCGCTTGAACGCGCGCCTTTCGACACTTTTGAGAAAGTCGGAGAGTTCTTTTTCGGTAGCCAAACGGGTATGAACGCGGTGAAGCGCAGCGTGGGGTGTCTCTTCCAGGCGTTATGTTTTGGACGGCGCGGATTATCGCATCCGAAGTTTTGCCTGCTGGCGGCCCGAAATTCGACCTTTTCAGGTGTCATAATCGCGGTCGCACGTCAAAACGCAAACGGGTCACTGTCCGGCGGAGCATCCAGTCCGCTCATGGCTTTGGCCTCAAGTCCCGACGCGACCTCACAAGGGTTGGCAAGGGGCACCCAAGGTTTTTCGTTCCCGAAAATCACAAAAGGTTGATCATGGAAATATCCAAATCGGAACTCGCTTCCGCAGCAGCTGCATCCTCCGGGATGGGCAACCAATCGCAAGAACTCATGGGCGCCGAAGTGCTGGTCAAGGCGCTGCAGGCCGAAGGCGTCCAGTACATCTGGGGCTACCCGGGTGGCGCGGTTCTCTACATCTACGACGCGCTCTACAAGCAGGACACCATGCAGCATGTGCTGGTGCGGCACGAGCAGGCGGCCGTGCACGCGGCAGACGGCTATGCGCGTGCCACCGGTGAAGTCGGCGTGGCCCTGGTCACCTCCGGCCCCGGCCTGACCAATGCGGTCACCGGCATCGCGACGGCCTACATGGACTCGATCCCGATGGTGATCATCTCGGGCCAAGTGCCGACTGCGGCCATCGGTCTCGACGCATTCCAGGAATGCGACACCGTCGGCATCACGCGCCCCATCGTCAAGCACAACTTCCTCGTCAAGGACGTGAAGGATCTGGCACTGACGATGAAAAAGGCCTTTCACATCGCACGCAGCGGCCGTCCCGGCCCGGTGGTGGTGGATGTGCCGAAGGACGTGTCCTTCAAGAAGACGCCTTATTCCGGCTACCCGGAAAAGCTGGAGATGCGCTCGTACAACCCCGTGCGCAAGGGTCACGGCGGCCAGATCCGCAAGGCATTGCAGTTGCTGCTGAATGCCAAGCGTCCGTACATCTACACCGGCGGCGGCGTGCTGTTGAGCAATGCCACCAACGAACTGCGCACGCTGGTCGACATGCTGGGCTATCCGGTCACCAACACCCTGATGGGCCTCGGCGCCTATCCGGCGAGCGACCGCAAGTTCCTCGGCATGCTGGGCATGCACGGCACCATCGAAGCCAACAATGCGATGCAGACGTGCGACGTCCTGCTGGCCGTTGGCGCGCGCTTCGATGACCGCGTGATCGGCAACCCGAAGCACTTCGCCCAGAACGAACGCAAGATCATCCATATCGACATCGACCCGTCGAGCATCTCCAAGCGCGTGCGTGTCGACATTCCCATCGTCGGCGACGTGAAGGATGTGCTGACCGAACTGATCTCAATGATCCGCGAGACCGCCACGCGGCCGGACGCGGGTGCGCTGGCTGAATGGTGGAAGACCATCGAGGCCTGGCGCAGCAAGGATTGCCTGAAGTACGACCGCGGCAATACGGACGTCATCAAGCCGCAGTACGTGGTGGAGACGCTCTGGAACATGACCAAGGATGCCGATGCGTACATCACGTCCGACGTCGGGCAGCACCAGATGTGGGCGGCCCAGTACTACCGCTTCGACGAACCGCGCCGCTGGATCAATTCGGGCGGGCTGGGCACCATGGGCGTGGGCATTCCGTACGCCATGGGCATCAAGCTCGCCAAGCCGGAGGCTGAAGTGTTCACCATCACCGGCGAAGGCTCGGTGCAGATGTGCATCCAGGAACTCTCCACCTGCCTGCAGTACAACACGCCGATCAAGATCTGCTCGCTGAACAACCGCTACCTCGGTATGGTGCGCCAGTGGCAGGAAATCGAGTATTCCGGCCGCTACAGCCACAGTTACATGGACGCGCTGCCCAACTTCGTGAAGCTGGCGGAGGCCTACGGCCACGTCGGCATGCTGATCGAGCGTCCGCAGGACGTGGAGCCGGCGTTGCGCGAAGCCCGCAAGCTCAAGGACCGCACAGTGTTCATGGACTTCCGCACCGACCCCACCGAGAACGTGTTCCCCATGGTGAAGGCCGGCATGGGCATCACGGAAATGTTGCTGGGTTCCGAAGACCTCTAATACGGACTTCGAACGCAGAAGGAAGGCAAAAGTTACGCAGAAGTCGCAAAAGAAGGCGGTGAAGATTTTTCTGCGTTCCGTCTGCGACCTTGCGAAACCTTCGCGATCTTTGCGTTCGGCTGTCTGATGCCGATCCCGATCCACTCAACCTGAAGACGAATCTATTGCCCGCCAAGCCCGCGCATTACCGTGCACGGGGGAGGGCGGCGAAAAGAGGAGTCCATCGCTTATGAAACACATCATTGCCGTCCTGCTCGAAAACGAGCCCGGCGCACTCTCCCGCGTGGTGGGCCTGTTCTCGGCCCGTGGCTACAACATCGAATCGCTCACGGTCGCACCGACCGAAGACGCGAGCCTCTCGCGCATGACCATCGTCACGAGCGGGTCCGACGAAGTCATCGAGCAGATCACCAAGCACCTGAATCGCCTGATCGAAGTCGTGAAGGTTGTCGACCTGACCGAAGGCTCCTACACCGAGCGCGAGCTCATGATGGTGAAGGTGCGCGCGGTCGGCAAGGAGCGCGAAGAAATGATGCGCATGGCCGAGATCTTCCGCGGCCGCATCATCGACGTCACCGACAAGAGCTACACCATCGAGCTGACTGGCGACCATGGCAAGAACGACGCATTCCTCGAGGCGATCGAACGCAGCGCGATCCTCGAGACGGTGCGTACCGGCGCCAGCGGCATCGGCCGCGGCGAACGCATCTTGAGAGTATGAGCACTCCCCCAGGCTTGCCCACTTCGTTTGGCAGCCAACCCCCTCGCCAGGGCAACACCCGCAGTCCGGCAAAGCTTGCCCAGCGGTGTTTCTGGAAGAAATCCGGGGCTGACCAAGTGCCCCATCCATCCAACCACTCACACTGAATTCAACGAAGGAGCATCTCATGAAGGTTTATTACGACAAGGACGCGGACCTGAGCCTCATCAAGGGCAAGACCGTCGCAATCATCGGCTACGGTTCGCAAGGCCATGCGCACGCGCAAAACCTGAATGACAGCGGCGTCAAGGTCGTGGTCGGCCTGCGCAAGGGCGGCGCTTCGTGGCCCAAGGTCGAGAAGGCCGGCCTGAAGGTTGCGGAAGTCGCTGACGCCGTGAAGTCGGCCGACGTGGTCATGATCCTCCTGCCTGACGAGCAGATCGCCAACGTCTACAAGAACGACGTCGCCCCCAACATCAAGGAAGGCGCTTCGCTGGTCTTCGCGCACGGCTTCAACGTGCACTACGGCTTCGTGCAGCCGCGCGCCGACCTCGACGTGTGGATGGTGGCGCCGAAGGCCCCCGGCCACACGGTTCGCAGCACCTACACGCAAGGCGGCGGCGTTCCCCACCTCGTGGCTGTCCATCAAGACAAGTCCGGCAAGGCCCGCGACCTGGCCCTGAGCTACGCCACGGCCAACGGCGGAGGCAAGGCCGGCATCATCGAAACCAACTTCCGCGAAGAAACCGAGACCGACCTGTTCGGCGAACAAGCGGTTCTGTGCGGCGGCACGGTCGAACTGATCAAGGCTGGTTTCGAAACACTGGTGGAAGCCGGCTACGCGCCCGAAATGGCGTACTTCGAATGCCTGCACGAGCTCAAGCTGATCGTTGACCTGATCTATGAAGGCGGCATCGCCAACATGAACTACTCGATCTCGAACAATGCCGAATACGGCGAGTACGTCACGGGCCCGCGCATCGTGACCGAAGAGACCAAGAAGGTCATGAAGCAGGTGCTCAAGGACATCCAGACCGGCGAATACGCCAAGAGCTTCGTGCTCGAGAACGCTGGCGGCGCGCCCACGCTCATCAGCCGCCGCCGCCTGAATGCAGAGCACCAGATCGAAGTCGTCGGCGACAAGTTGCGCGCCATGATGCCCTGGATCAAGAAGAACAAGCTGGTCGACCAGACCCGCAACTGATCGCCTCTGCGACCAACAGCAGGCCACCCTTGCGGTGGCCTTTTTCATTACAGGCCCGAGAGGGCGTCTGAACTACACTGCCCACGATGCGAATCAACCCCCGTCCTGCTATGAATGTGATAGCTGAATGCGCCCGAGGCGTGTGCGCTGGAGGTCAATTCGATGCATGACGACACCGTGCACACAGAGGCTCTGCCGCGCAAGCGCCGCAAGGGCATCTACATCCTTCCCAACCTTTTTACGCTGGCCGCATTGTTCGGCGGCTTCTATTCGATCGTCATGGCGATGAATTCGCGCTTCGACCTGGCCGCGATGGGCGTGGGCGCCGCGATGATCTTGGACAGCCTCGACGGGCGTGTGGCCCGGATGACCAACACGCAGAGTGCGTTTGGCGAGCAAATGGATTCCCTGTCAGACATGGTGTCGTTCGGCGCCGCGCCCGCGTTGATTGCATACGAATGGTCGCTGAAGGGATTGGGGCGCTGGGGATGGATTGCGGCGTTTGTCTACTGCGCCTGTGCGGCCCTCCGCCTGGCACGATTCAACGTCAATACCGGCGTGATCGACAAGCGGTGGTTCCAGGGCCTGCCTTCGCCAGCGGCCGCTGCACTGGTGGCCGGATTCATCTGGCTCATGACCGAGTCCGGAAAGCGGGGCGGCGAAGCCCTGTACCTGACATGGAACCAGATCAGCTGGCTCACCTTTGCCTTCACGCTGTACGCGGGCCTGACGATGGTGACCAACGCGCCCTTCTACAGCTTCAAGGACATTCAGGTGAAGAAGAGCGTGCCGTTCGCGGTGATCGTGCTCATTGCGCTGGGCATTGCCATCATCAATATCGATCCCCCGACAGTGCTGTTCGGCGTGTTCGTCGCCTATGGGTTGAGCGGCTATGTCGTGTATGCATGGCGCAAGGCGAAGGGGCATCCGGTGAGCGTGATCAGCACGTCGACCGACGAACCCGACGAACGCGGCCTGCACAACTAATTGCCACGCACAAATCGGCTCTGCTACACTCCGCACCCTCATGCAAAAGATTTCGCTGGCCCTACTACTGATCCCCTTCGGGCGGAGACGGTAGCGCACGCGCAAACCTTTTCACACGGCCCGTTCGCACCAGCAACGGGCCGTTTTGCTTGGGGTTGCTGGTTCATCACCCTCAATGGAGAGAATCAAATGTTGAAGCAACCCGACCGCAAGTACCGCGCGTTCGCACCGATCGGCCTCAAGGACCGCACCTGGCCGGACGCCGTGCTGACCAAGGCCCCGATCTGGCTGTCGACGGACCTGCGCGACGGCAACCAGGCGCTGGTGGAGCCCATGGACATCGCGCGCAAGATGCGCATGTTCGAGCAACTCGTGGCGATCGGCTTCAAGGAGATCGAGGTCGGCTTTCCCTCGGCCTCGCAGGTTGAGTTCGACTTCGTGCGCAAGCTCATCGAGGAAGACCGCATTCCCGATGACGTGACGATCCAGGTGCTCACCCAGGCGCGCGACCATCTCGTCGCGCGCACATTCGAGTCGCTGCAAGGCGCGCCGCGTGCGATCGTCCACCTCTACAACGCCGTGGCGCCGGTGATGCGCAAGGTGGTGCTGGGCATGAACGAGGACGAGATCGTCGAACTCGCCAGCTCGCACGCCGAAATGTTCAAGGACTGCGCAGCGAAGCAACCGCACACGCGATGGACCTTCCAGTATTCGCCGGAAATGTTCTCGGGCACCGATCTCGCGTTCTCCAAGCGGGTGGTCGATGCAGTGACCGAGGTATGGGGTGCGACGGCGCAGAACAAGTGCATCGTCAACCTCCCCTCGACGGTGGAACATTCCACGCCCAACATCTTCGCCGACATGATCGAGTGGATGCATCGCAATCTCGCGCGGCGCGACGGCATCGTGCTGTCGGTTCACCCGCACAACGACCGTGGCACGGGCACGGCGGCCGGCGAGTTTGCGTTGATGGCCGGCGCCGACCGCATCGAAGGCTGCCTGTTCGGCAATGGCGAGCGCACCGGCAACCTCGACCTGGTGAACGTCGCCCTCAACCTCTATACCCAGGGCGTGTCGCCGGAACTGGACTTCTCCCACATCGACGATATCCGCGCAACGGTCGAGCACTGCAACCAGATCCCGGTACATCCGCGCCATCCGTACGTCGGCGACCTGGTTTACACCTCGTTTTCGGGTTCGCACCAGGACGCGATCAAGAAGGCGTTCTCGGCGCGCAAGGAAGGCGACATCTGGGACATGCCCTACCTGCCGATCGACCCGAAGGACGTGGGTCGCAGCTATGAAGCCGTGATCCGCGTCAACAGCCAATCGGGCAAGGGCGGCATGGCCTACCTGCTCGAAAGCGAATACGGCATCGAGATGCCGCGCCGCCTGCAGATGGAATTCATGCAGACGGTGCAGCGGGTGATGGACGTGGGTGGCAAGGAATTGAGTGCGGCCGACCTCTACGCGCTGTTCGAGCGCGAGTACGGCTTGAGCACCGTGCATGCCTTGCAACACCGCGTGCTTGAAGAGCAGGGCGAGGGGGAAGATGCGTCGATCGTGCTGCGCGGCGACCTGCAATGGGATGGGGAGACTTGCCGCATCGAAGGCCGAGGCAACGGCCCGATCGATGCCTTCATCCATGCACTTGTCGACGCGACCGGCCATGCCGTCCGCGTGATCGACTACCACCAGCATGCCATCGGCGCCGGTGCCGACGCCAAGGCGGTGGCCTACCTTGAGTTGCGCGTGGACGAGTCGCAAACCCTTTTCGGCGTGGGCATCGACGCAGACACGATTTCCGCCTCGCTGAAGGCCATTGTTTCGGGCCTGGAGCGTGCGCGAGGGCAGGGCGCGCGCAGCGCACAATCGGTGGCTGAGCCGGCCTGAGGCGCAGAGCGGCAATTCAAAGTATGGAGAGACACGATGACCGACCAGCTGATCATTTTTGACACCACTTTGCGCGATGGCGAGCAATCGCCCGGTGCGTCGATGACGCGCGACGAGAAGATGCGCATTGCCCGGCAACTGGAGCGGCTGAAGGTCGACGTGATCGAGGCCGGATTTCCGGCCAGTTCCAATGGCGACTTCGAGGCCGTCAAAGCCATCGCCAACGCGATCAAGGACTCGACCGTGTGCGGCCTGTCGCGCGCCAACGACCGCGACATCGCGCGCGCGGCCGAGGCGCTCAAGGGCGCCGCCCGTGGTCGAATCCATACCTTCATCGCGACCTCCGCGTTGCACATGGAAAAGAAGCTGCGAATGACGCCCGACGAGGTGTTCGAGCAGGCGAAGCTGGCGGTGCGCTTTGCGCGCAACCAGATCGGCGATGTGGAATTCAGCCCGGAGGACGGCTACCGCAGCGACGTGGATTTCCTGTGCCGCGTGCTGGAGACCGTGATCTCCGAAGGCGCGACGACGATCAATGTGCCGGACACCGTGGGCTATGCGATCCCGGAGCTGTACGGCAACTTCATCAAGACGCTGCGCGAGCGCATTCCGAACAGCGACAAGGCCATCTGGTCGGTGCATTGCCACAACGACCTTGGCATGGCGGTAGCCAACTCGCTGGCGGGCGTGAAGCTCGGCGGCGCGCGGCAGGTCGAATGCACGATCAATGGCCTGGGCGAGCGGGCGGGCAACTGTTCGCTGGAAGAAATCGTCATGGCTGTGAAGACCCGCAAGGACTACTTCGGCTTGACCATGAATATCGACACCCAGCACATCCTCGCGGCCAGCCGCATGGTGAGCCAGACAACCGGGTTCGTGGTGCAGCCGAACAAGGCGGTGGTCGGCGCCAACGCGTTCGCGCATGCTTCGGGCATCCACCAGGATGGTGTCCTGAAGGCCCGTGATACCTACGAGATCATGCGTGCCGAAGATGTGGGCTGGACCACGAACAAGATCGTGCTGGGCAAGCTGAGCGGCCGAAATGCGTTCAAGCAGCGGCTGCAGGAACTCGGCGTGACCATGGAAAGCGAGGCCGACATCAACGCCGCCTTTGCCCGCTTCAAGGAACTGGCTGACCGCAAGAGTGAAATTTTTGATGAAGACATCCTCGCTTTGGTCAGCGACGAGGACGGGTCGCACGTTGGGGAGCAGTTTGCATTTGTTTCCTTGTCACAACACAGCGAAACCGGGGAGCGGCCGCAGGCGCGCGTGGTGTTCACTGCCCACGGCAAGGAAGTGACGGGCGAGTCCGATGGCAACGGCCCCGTCGATGCCTCTCTGAAGGCGATCGAATCGCATGTGAAGAGCGGGGCGGAAATGGTCTTGTACTCGGTGAACGCAATCAGCGGGTCGACCGAAAGTCAGGGAGAGGTAACTGTGCGCTTGCAGAATGCCGGCCGGGTGGTCAATGGTGTCGGAGCCGATCCCGACATCGTGGTGGCCTCGGCCAAGGCATATCTGAGTGCGCTCAACAAGTTACAGAGCCAAGCTGAGAGAATTGCCGCGCAAGGTTAGGTGTTCGAGCGCTCTTTTGTTTTCGAATGAGGAAGCGAATGCAAGTAACTGATATTGCGTGTCTTTTTCTAACTCGTTAAACTGCGCGCTTACTTTCGCCCGCTGGAGATTTATTAATGCCTGAAGCCCGCCTACATCGAGTTTCCAGCCAGCGGTTCCAACCCGCGTTTCGCATGATCGCCGTCGCTCTGTGTGCCACGGCGTTTTTGTTGCCCGCAGCCCAGGCGGCCAAGCATCCGGAGGCGGCTTCCGCCAAGAAGGCGCAAGCCAGTGCCGGCGCCAAGCAGAAGGCGGTCGTCGCCGCCAACGCTGCACCGGCCAAGGCCGCACGCGCATCCAAAGTCGAGCGCACCGACAAGGCCGAACGCTCCGTTCGCGCCGGCAGGAACGTGGTGGCCACCGCTCACACGCGCCATGGCAAGACGGTTGTCGCCGTCCAGCGCCGCTCCGTGGTCCGGCTGGCCGATGCCGCGCCGCCCAAGCTTTCGTACGGGCAACTCGCAGGACTGCACAGCCAGGACGAGCTCGATCTGAAGTCGAGCGTGGCACTCGTCATTGACCAGGACACGCGCGAAGTGCTGTTCAGCAAGAACGACCATGCCGTCTTGCCGATTGCATCCCTGACCAAGCTGATGACTGGCTTGCTCGTAAGCGAAGCCCGCCTGCCGATGGACGAACCGGTCACGATCACCGAGGACGACATCGACACCGAGAAGTTCAGCCGCTCGCGCCTGCGTGTGGGCACTACCTTGTCGCGTGGCGAATTGCTTCACCTGGCGCTGATGTCCAGCGAGAACCGCGCTGCCCATGCGCTGGGCCGCACCTTCCCCGGTGGCTTGGCGACTTTCGTGAGCATGATGAATGCGAAAGCGCGTTCGCTCGGCATGAAGGACACCCGCTATGTCGAGCCGACGGGGCTGTCGAGCGGCAACCAGTCGAGCGCACAGGACCTGGCCTTGTTGGTGAACGCAGCCTCGGCTGACGCCACGGTGCGCGAACTGTCCACGTCCCCGGAGTACCAGGTCGAGGTCGGCAATCGGATGATGCAGTTCAACACGACCAATCGACTGGTGAAGAACCCGGATTGGGACATTGGCGTGCAAAAGACCGGCTACATCTCGGAAGCGGGCCAGTGCCTGGTGATGCAGACGAAGATCGCCGGACGCAAGCTGATCATGGTGTTCCTGGATTCAGCCGGCAAGCTGAGCCGCATCGGGGATGCCGAGCGCGTTCGCCGTTGGGTGGAGGCCACTCAATTGATGTCGACGCCTGCGGCTCGCCATCAAGCCGTGACGGTTGGCGTCGCCGGATAGCGGGCTATCTGGCGAAGCTTGCCGATGAGCGGTCGCTGCAGGCGACTGCTCATCGGCAGCTTCAGGCCGAAGACGCCGCGGGCGCGTCGGCGCTGTGACCGAGCGCTCCGGAGATTTCGTTCGCAGTGGCTTGCAGCTTCGGCAGCCAGCCGTCGTCGAGACGGTCTGCCGGCGCCGAGATCGACAGGCCGGCAATGAGCTTGCCCTGGTCGTCGTAAATCCCGGCGGCCATGCAGCGGACGCCCAGTTCGAGTTCCTCGTTGTCGCGGGCGATTCCGTATTGGCGCGCTCGCGACAGTTCGCGCTCCAACGCCGGCAACTGCGTGATGCTGTTGCGGGTATGGCCGGCCAGCCCCGTGCGGGTGGCATAGCTGCGCACACGCTGCGGATCGTCGGCCGCGAGGAACAACTTGCCGGTGGAGGTGAGGTGCAGCGGGGCCCGGCCACCAATGGCGCGGACCACTTGCATGCCGGAGCGCTCGCTGTAGGCACGCTCGATGTACACGATCTCGTCGCCCTGGCGCATGCTCAGGTTGACGGGTTGCTGCGTGAGCTTGTGCAGTTCGCGCATGGGCGTCAATGCGGCATCGCGCACGTTGAGCCGGCCCTTGACCAGATTGCCCAGTTCCAGGAGGCGCATGCCAAGTCGGTAGCTGCCGGCTTCGGGTCGATCGACAAAGCGCCCCACGGCCAGATCGTTGAGGATGCGGTGCGTGGTGGAAGGGTGCAATCCGGTTTTTTCGCTGATCTCCTTGAGCGAGATGGCTTCCTCGCGGGAGGCCAGCACGTCGATCAAGGCGAACATGCGTTCGATCACCTGGATGACGGGTGTCGCGGCGACGTCGGATTGGGGTTTTCTCATGGGCGGCGGTACGGGGTTGTATCGCCTGCCATTTTACTTTGTGAAATCGCTTTGCGCTTGCCAGCGCCCATCCACAAGCAATTCGTGCGGCGAATAAAGGGCCTTGTAGTTCATCTTGGCGCTGCCCGAGATCCAGTAGCCAAGGTAGACGTGCGGCAGCCCCAGGGTTCGCGCCTGCGAGATCTGCCACAGCACGCCGTAGTTGCCGTAGCCCGCGCCCGCGTCGGGTTCATAGAAGGTGTAGACCGCGGAGAGCCCATCGTTCAGGACGTCCAGGATCGACACCATCTTGAGGGCGCCCGCGCTGCCGTCGGGCAGGGTTTCGCGAAATTCCACAAGGCGCGAATTGACCCGGCTTTGCAGCAGGAATTGCGTGTACTGATCGATGCTGTCGTGGTCCATGCCGCCGCCTGCATGACGACCGTTCTGGTAGCGCAGGTACAGCTGGTAGTGCTCGGGCACGAAGCAGAGCTTGAGCACCCGCGCCTGCAGGTTAGCGTGGCGCGACATGGCGCGACGCTGGCTGCGCGTAGGCTTGAACTCGTCGACCTTCACACGCAGTGGGACGCAGGCGCGGCAGCCGTCGCAATAGGGTCGATACGTGAACATGCCGCTGCGCCGGAAGCCCGCCAACACGAGGTCGGAATAAGCGTCGTTGTGGATCAGGTGGCTTGGCGTGGCGACTTGGGAGCGCGCCTGCCGGTCCGGCAGGTAGCTGCACGGATAGGGCGCAGTGGCATAGAACTGCAGCGTGTGGAGCGGAAGATCCTTGAGGTGCGTCACGTCAGTGGCAAAGGTCGCGCAAACAGGAGTTCGTCCCAGTATAAAGGGTCGAAATGCCATGCGGGCCCCTGTTGCCTGCGCGCGCGCGTCACATGCGAAATGAATGCGCTGCGCGGCATTTCCAGGGCGCCAAGGCTGGCCAGGTGCGACGTGTTCTGCTGGCAGTCGATCATGGGCATGCCGTGCCGGCGGCAAAAGCTCACCAGCGCCGCGAGGGCGATCTTGGAAGCATCGGCCTGGCGCGCGAACATGGATTCGCCAAACACCGCGCGGCCGATCGCCACGCAGTAGAGCCCGCCGGCCAGACGGCCGTCGATCCAGGTTTCGATGCTGTGCGCATGGCCGGCCTGGTGCAGGCCGCAATAGGCTTCCACCATGTCCGGCACGATCCACGTGCCGGACTGGCCGGCGCGCGGCGCGGCTGCGCAAGCGCGGATCACCGCCCTGAAGTCGTGGTTGATGCGCACTTCGCAGCCATCCTGGCGACGGAATTTCTCGAGGGTCTTGCGCAACGAGCGGTGCAGGCGAAAGCGCGCCACCTCCAGCACCATGCGCGGGTCGGGGCTCCACCAGAGGATCGGCTGGTTGTCGCTGAACCAAGGAAAGATCGCGTTGCCATAGGCCTCCAGCAAGCGCTCCACCCCCAGTTCTCCGCCGGCGGCCAGCAGGCCCGGCACGGGTGCGTCGGGGCCCCAGGCCAATGCCGGGTCAGGCAACGATTCGCCGGGCGCGATCCACGTGATTTGCATGCTGGAGGTATACACGCGTTTGCGTGTCTTCCTCCATGTTCAAAAGGATTCCAATGGCAGGCCTACGTAGTTTTCTGCGAGCGAGGTGGACGCTGCGCGCGAGTGGACCAGGTAGTCGAGTTCGGCCTCCTGGATCTTCTGGCCGAACTCGCCGTTCTCCGGAAACCTGTGCATCAGCGAAGTAAACCACCACGAGAAGCGCTCCGCCTTCCAGACGCGGCGCAGGCACAACTCCGAGTAGCGATCGAGTGCGGACTGGCTGCCTTCGCGGTAGTGGATCTCGAGGGCGCGCGACAGGAAGCCGACGTCGGCGGTCGCAAGGTTGAGGCCCTTGGCACCTGTGGGTGGAACGATGTGGGCGGCGTCGCCTGCAAGGAAAAGGCTACCGAATCGCATCGGCTCGGCGACGAAGCTGCGCAGCGGCGCGATGCTCTTCTCGAGCGATGGCCCGGTGACGAGGCGCTCGCAGGCTTCGGGGTCGAGGCGATGGCGCAGTTCGTTCCAGAAGGCGTCGTCGCTCCAGTTCTCGACTTTCTGGTCGCTCGCCACCTGCAGGTAGTAGCGGCTGCGCGCTTCGCTGCGCATGCTGCACAGCGCGAAGCCCCGCGCGGTGTTGGCATAGATCAGTTCGTGCGAGACGGGGGGCACGTCGGCCAGGATGCCCAGCCAGCCGAAGGGGTAGACCTTTTCGTAGAGGTGCAGCGCGGCTGCAGGCACGCTGGCGCGGCTGATGCCGTGGTAGCCATCGCAACCGGCGATGAAGTCGCAAGCGATTTCATGCGTGGCGCCGTCCTTCTGGTAGCGCACGGTGGGCGTGGCGGTGTCGAAGTCTTGCAGGCTCACGGGCGCTGCGTTGTAGATCGTCGTGAGGCCTTCCGCCGCCCGGGCCGCCATCAGGTCGCGCGTGACTTCGGTCTGGCCGTAGACGGTGACCTGCTTGCCGCCGGTCAAGCCGTGCAGGTCGATGCGGTGGCGGGCGCCCTTGAACAGCAGCTCGATGCCTTCGTGCGGCAGGCCCTCTTCAAGTGCGCGCACCTCCACGCCGGCCTGGCGCAGCAGGTCCATGCTCACCTGCTCCAGCACGCCGGCGCGAATGCGGCCCAGCACGTAGTCGCCGCTCTGGCGTTCGAGGATGATGTTTTCTATGCCGGCGCGGTACAAAAGCTGGCCCAGCAACAGGCCCGCGGGGCCGGCGCCGATGATGACGACTTGCGTTTTCATGAGGTCTCCTGAATGACCTCAAGCGTAGGGTGCGGAGCTTCAAGACAGAAGCCCGGTGCAAGCGCTGTGTGCGATGATCGGCAAGCCTGCGCGATGATCGCGCAGCAAGTCGATCAAGGCAACCGAGTGACCATCGCCAAACCCGATTTCATCGAAGGCATCGCCAAGGGCATGGCGGTGCTGGAGAGCTTCGACACGGAACGGCAGCGCCTCAATGCGACGCTCGCGGCCGCGCGCGCCGGGCTGACGCGCGCGGCGGCCCGGCGCCATCTGCTGACATTGACGCACCTGGGCTACCTGGAGACCGACGGCAGCTATTTCTGGATGTCGCCGAAAGTGCTGCGGTTTTCGGGGAGCTACCTGGCATCGTCGCGGCTGCCGCGCGCATTGCAGCCCACGCTCAACCGCCTGGCCGCGCAGACGCATGAGTCGTTTTCCGCCGTGGTGCTGGACGGGGAGGAGGTGGTCATCGTTGCGCGCAGTGGCAGCTACGGCGCGCCGACACGCGCGTTGGCCTACGGATTGCACCTGGGTGCGCGCCTGCCTGTGCACGCGACATCGACAGGTTGTGTGTTGCTTGCGTCAATGAGCGCGGCGAGCCTCGGTGCGTGGCTCAAGGGGCGCTCGCTGCCCCGGCTGACACCGCACACGCTCACACGGATCGCGGCGCTGCGCCGGCGCATTGCACAAGTGCGCGCCGATGACTATTGCATTGCCACCGAGGAGCACGAACTTGGCGTGCAGGCGATGGCGGTTCCGCTGCGCAACATGCAGGGCCATACCGTTGCAGCACTCAACGTGGTGCTTCCGGGCGGACCGCGTCCGGCGTCCCGGCTGCAGCACGAACTGCTGCCACTTTTGTTTGAAGCGGCGCGAGAAGTTCGCGCGATTTTGTGAGTTGTTGTGAGAGCCCGAAAAAGCACGCTATAATTTGAGGCTCAACAATATTCCTCGATAGCTCAGTTGGTAGAGCGCCGGACTGTTAATCCGTAGGTCCCTGGTTCGAGCCCAGGTCGAGGAGCCAAGACAAACCCCTGTGGTTCTTGAATGCCCCGCTATCTAATTGGTAGCGGGGCATTTTCAATTGCGAATGGCTCATCTCGTGATACGCCTTGCGCCTCTTCGCGGGGTCGCTGAAAAGCACCGTACCTGTGGTCGCTTCCACTCGGCGCAGGCCGAGCACTCCCAATTTAATACCTAAGCCCACGCTTGCTGGTTTGGATTGGCACAAAACAACCCTACACTTTCGGCACTGTCACGCCTGCCGGACAGGAGGGGTCCCAACGCACGGACGCCGCCGGCGCAATACAACCTGATTTCATGGTCCAAGGAGAGGAAAGCCGTGTTCAATTCCGCTGTCAACCATCGGTACAACGCTTCACTCACGCTCATGCTTGACGAACCTCTGGTTTGTTGCGCGGGCGAGGTCAAGGCTTGTTCGTCGCCCCGGGCAGCCGCGCGTCACGGGGCGGTGCGCCTCCGTGTCACAAATCATTCATGGAGAGTGCAGGCAAATGCAGCAATCTGATACGGGGAACAGCGTCTGGGGCTGGATGAAGCGCAAGGCTTTCAACTGGATGCTGCGCAAGCGGGCCCGCCCCCTGTGGGAGCGCCCCAATCTCACGGCAGCGGACATGCAGCATCTCGTGGACCAGTTGAGCAAGCGGCTGCCCGCGCGGGACGCCATGCCGGGCCGGCCCGAATTCATTCCCCAGCATTGCGAAGGCGAATGGTTCGAGCCGGTCGGCATCGCGCCCAAGCGGGTCTTGCTTTACTTGCACGGCGGCGCCTGGATCACGCGCGCGCCGCGCCTGTATCGCGGGCTTGCGCGTCGCCTGGCCCAACAACTCGAGGCACGCGTGTTCTTGCCCGACTACCGGCTGGCGCCCGAATTCCGCTTTCCCTTGGGTTCGGACGATTGCCTGGCCGCGTACAAGCATGTCCTCGCGCAAGGGATATCGCCCTTGCAGTTCGTGATTGCCGGGGATTCCGCGGGCGGAAACCTGACATTGGCAACCTTGCTGCGCGCGCGCGACGAGGGCCTGCCAATGCCGGCCTGTGCCTTCACGTTTTCAGCCGCGACCGACCTGGCATTCACGGGCGATTCGGTGCGCATGAATGCGTTGAAGGACGTGATGTTCATGCCGAAGGCTGCTGCCTACATCCAGGAGTTCTACTTGACGGACCCCTCGCAGGTGAACCACCCGTGGGTCTCGCCCCTCTACGGCGAATTGCATGGGCTGCCTCCCTTGCTCATGCAGGTGAGCGATAGCGAACTGCTGCTCGACGATTCGCGCCGCTTCGTGGAAAAGGTCCGGGCGGCGGGCGGCAGTGCCGAAATCTCCATCTGGCACGACCTGCCGCACGTGTTCCAGGTCGCCAAGTTCCTTAATGAATCGCAGGCCTCAATGAATCAGGTGGAGGCCTTCGTGAGGCATATCACTACGTCAGCGACTAGTTCAAAGGAAACCGCAACGGCCCCTGCGTGAGGGCTTGAACACCGGCCGGCGCAAGGTCGACGCCGGTGCGACACCCAGGTCGAAAAGCCCACAAGACAAGCCTGCTGCTCCATCAGACAGCAGGCTTTTTCATTCCGCTGTCGCTGGCTTCCTGCATCCGGATGCGGCTTTTTCCGGCACGCCGCATGAGCGCCGCGGGCACCCTCCGTTCATCCTCCACGGAGATCACCATGACGCCTTCCACGGAAAACGCGACGCATTCCACCCCGTCGTTCATCGACGTCACCGAGCCTCGGCACATCCTCTTTTGGACCCGTGAATTCGGCGTGTCAGAGATGCAACTGCGCTATGCAGTGGCGGCCGCGGGCGAATCGCTGCAAGACATCCGCGACTACCTCGGCATCAAGTGAGCCGTCGCGCGGGCGTCAGAGCCGGCGTTGCGGGTTGGGATAGATCAGCGCGCCAAGCGCCTTTCGGGTGAAGGGCTTCCAGGCGCCCTCTGGTTGTGCGAGCCGATCTGCAACGGCATACAGCACCGAAGGATTGGCCCCCAGGCCGACGTGGCTTGCGAAGACCTCGATGTTTTCCGCGGCGGGGCCGGTCTTTTCAAGACTGCCTCGCCAGGCGACGACACCATCGCTGCGGCTGAAGATCGAAGTGGTCGGGACAGGCGGCGTGGGGCGCACATGCTTCATGCGGGTCTGGTCGTCCGAACTCTGCCCGCTGACGTCTTCGTAGATATGCCATGCGTTCGTCGAACGCGGGCCGCCGGCGAAAGGGCTGCCGAGCGTGATGACGCTGCGCACCAGGTCAGGCCGCTTGGTGGCCAGCAGGCGCGCGTAAGCGCCGCCGAGGCTCCATCCTACGAGGCTGACCTTGCGATCGGCTTTTTCGCGCAGGGATTCGAGCAGCTTGAACATGCCGGCTTCGACGCCTTCGCGCGGACCGAGGTTGCGCCCCAGGCCCCAGCCATGCACGTCGTATCCGCGCCCGCGAAGGTACCGGCGCAGCAACTGCGTCGACCGGTCGCCGGCGCCCAGACCGGGCAGGACGAGCACCGGATGTCCGTCGCCCTTGGGCGCGAGCTTGAGCAGCGGCCAGAGCGACAAGGTAGCGCCCAGCTCCCAGCCCGCGCGCAGTTCGGCGATCTGCAGGAAACGCGAAGGCGGTGCGATGGTGGACGGGGAAACGGTGCGGGCCATGGAACTCCTGTGGTCAGGAACAGCGTTGCTATTGCACGTACTTGGAACGCAGGTAGTCGAGGTACGCCCGTGACTGCGGGTCGACATAGGGCGTGAGCAAGGTCAGCGTGTAGTAGGCGGCGAGTCCGGTGTCGGACGGTTGGGTCGAAGCCGCATTTTGCGTGACCAGCCGCTCGAACGACAGCCAGCAGGTGGTCGTGAAGACGATCTGCAGCGCCAGCATCTCGGCCTCGTCGGCGGTCGCTTTGATGACGCCCAGGGCAGCGAGGTTCTCGCACAGCGCGCGGGAGTTCAGCAGGTTGCGCGCCATCAAGGCTCGGGACTTGGCGGCAGTCTCGGGATACTCGCTCTCGAGGTGGGCCATGTCGCGATAGACGAAGCGGTATTCGTTGATGGCCTCGAAGCGCAGGTGCAGCGCCAGCCACAGGTCGTCGATCGCGCGGACGCCGACGCCGGCTTCGTCGATGGTTGCGAGCCTGTCGTCGAAACGCCGGAACAACCATTCGACGATCAGTCGCTTGGTCTTGAAGTGATAGTGAAGGTTGCCGGTGCTGATGCCCATTTCAGCGGCAATGCGGTGCGTGGACACCGAGGGCAAGCCGTGCGCGTTGAACAACGCCAGACTCGTCTGGAGAATCCGTTCACGGGTGTTGGAACTGGCCACAGCGATACCGGCGCGATGCGCGTCGCAGGAGGTCAGCGTTTGCGGCGGGGTTGCGCCTGCGCGAGCGCCTTGTCGCGCTCTTCGATCAGTTGGTTCACCTGCCTGCGCAAGCTGGCCAATTCTTCAGCGGAGGGAATGCCGAGCCGCACCAGGGCGGCGGCGATGCGCTGGTCGAACACGTCCTCGAGCTTGCGAAAGCCGAGGGTGTCGCCCAGCGTATCGAGCGGGGTCTTCTTGCCGGCCGGGCGCGTCCCGGTGGGCGTGCCCTTGGGAATGCCGAGCAGCGACTCGACGACCCGGTTCTGGTGGTTGCGCGCGTCGCCAAGCACCTTGAGGCCCACGGTCAGCAGGTTCTCGCTTGATCCGCCCGCTGCATCTGCCGCCGGCTCGCTGGCCTTGACCTTGCGCGCGTCGTCCGCGGCGGTGGTCTTCGGCCTGGGGCTCCTGGATGCAGCAGTTTTCTTGGCGGGCGAGGGCATGCGAACTTTCGTGTGGGCCCCAGGAATTCAGGGCGCAGGCATGCAGCCTATCAGGACTCAGGCCTTGCGAACGGCGCGGCGGGCCGGCTTGGCGACGACGGCGACTTCCGTGCCTTGCTCAACGACCGAGCCGATGCGGGCTTCGAGGGCCTTGGCGCCTTCGGCGATCTTGTCGGCGACTTGCGAAGCCAGCGTGGCGGCCGGTGCGCACAGGGCGCGCACTGCGTCGAGGTTGCCGATCTTGAAAGCGGATTCGACGCGAGCAATGGTGCTGTCGACCGACTGGATGCCGCTGTTGGCGCGCGTGGCGATCGCGTCGATGGCTTGGTCAGCGCGGTCGTAGGCGGTTTGCACGCCCTTGAGCATGAAGCCGGCCAGCACGTCTTGCGCGTTCACGAGGTCCGACTTGACCTGGTCGTTGACCAAGGGCAGCGAACGGGCTTCCAGCGCCGTGACGAAGCGGCTCTTGGCGTTGCCGAGCACGCGCTCGACGGTGGCGCGGTAGGCTTGGTTCAGGGTCTTGCCAGCAGCGCTGTACTGGTCGACGACGTGGGTGGCAACGGTAGCGAGGGATTGGTTCGACATGGTCTTGTCCTGTGAGGAGTTGTTTGGAATGGACGTATGTTCCCTCCAAAGGACTAGTCGGAAAAAGCTAGATCCTGTCGATAGTTAGGGCAACTGCTCTAGCAGTTTTCCAGCGCCCGCTGGAAGCGCTCGACCTCCGTCTCCGGCGATGCCGCCGCCACCAGCGCACGCACCACGGCCACCGAGCCAACGCCGCTTTGCAGCACCTCGGGCAGCCTGCCGAGATCGATGCCACCGATGGCAACCAGCGGATAGTCGCGCAGGAGGCGCGCATAGGCGGCCAGGCGCGTCGGTCCTTGCGGCGCGGTGGGCATGCGCTTGAGCGTGGTCGGGAACACGGCGCCCATCGCGATGTAGCTGGGGCTGAGGGCATCGACGCGAAGCATCTCCGCATAGCCGTGGGTGCTGAGGCCCAGACGCAGGCCGGCGGCGCGGATGGCGTCGAGATTCGCCTCGTCGATGTCTTCCTGCCCGAGGTGGACGCCGTAGGCGCCCGCGTCGACGGCGACTTGCCAGTGGTCGTTGATGAACAGCAGCGAGGACGTGCCCGCGACCGCGTCGATGGCTGCGCGCACTTCACGCTGGACCGCCTGGGGGTCGTCGGACTTGAAGCGCAGTTGCACCGTGGGCACGCCGGCGCGCGCCATGCGACCGACCCAGGCGGCATCGGGCAGCACGGCATAGAGGCCGAGGGCCTTGGGGCAGGGCGCGAAGGCGTTGTCGCGCGGCCAGGGGTGGAAGCCGAAGTCGACCGGGTCTTCGGGCCAGGCGGTGGCATCGAAGCCCAGTCGCGCGCTGCGGGCCTGCCAGGCCTGCCCGAGGCATTCGGCGTCGCTTTCGATGAAGCCGAGGCGAAGGCAGGCTTCCTTGGCGGCGCGGTAGACGGGCTCGTCGCGCGTGAAGGATGGCGTGAGGTCGCCGATGGCGGCGCCGAAGCGCCCGGTGTGGGCGTCGAAGATGGCTTGCGCGGAAGGAGCGGTCATGACTGGTGCCAAAAGGGTGTGCCCAGCACGGGCGTGCTCGGCTGGGCGGACTCTTGTGCGGACATCGCGCCGGCCCGATGCGCGGCGCGGCCGGCTTGCACCGCATCCGCAAAGGCGCCGGCCATCGCGACCGGGTCTTGCGCCAATGCAACGGCGGTGTTCAACAGCACGCCGTCGTAGCCCCATTCCATGACCTGGCAGGCATGCGAAGGCAGGCCCAGGCCGGCGTCGACCAGCATCGGCACGTCGAGCCGCTCGCGCAGCAGTTGCAGCGCATAGGGGTTGACCGGGCCACGGCCGGTGCCGATGGGCGCGGCCCAGGGCATGACGGCCTGGCAGCCGACATCGACGAGGCGTTGGCACAGCACCAGGTCTTCGGTGCAATAGGGCAGCACCTGGAAGCCGTCGCGGATGAGCTGCGAAGCGGCATCGACGAGATTGAGCGTGTCGGGCTGCAGGGTGTAGTCGTCACCGATCAGCTCGAGCTTGATCCACGGCGTCTCGAACAGCTCGCGTGCCATCTGCGCGGTCGCGATCACTTCCTGCACGCTGTGGCAGCCGGCGGTGTTGGGCAGCACCGGCACGTCGAGCCGGCGCAGCAAGTCCCAGAAGCCGTTGTCATGGCGGTCCGAAGGTGCTGCGGTCTGGCGCCGGAGGGAGGCGGTCAGCATCGCGGGGCGGGCCCGCCTGACGGCCGCTTCGAGCACGTCGGGCGAGGGGTAGCGCGCGGTGCCCAGGAGCAGGCGGCTGTGGAAGGTCTGGCCGTAGAGGACCAGCGGGTCGTCGGTATTCATGGAGTCTCTCTTCATGGCGCTGCTTTTGGGTTTTGTCAGCCGCCGGTCACTGGACGGATCACTTCGACCAGGTCGTCGTCCTGCAATGTGCGGGCGGCGTAACCGGAACGCGGCACGAATTGCTTGTTGACCGCGGCGGCGAAGGGTGGCGCCGGCGCCAGCAGCGCGATGGCGTCGGCCAGCGAGGCGCCGGTGGGCAGTTCGCGTGGTGTGTCGTTGATCAGGATGTTCATTCGGATTCGAGGGCAAAGCGCGACGCCAGCGTCGGCGTGCGGGTGGCCAGCCGTTCGATGGCCGTGTCCAGCATCGCGGGTGCGATGAGAAAGCCGTGACGGTACAGGCCGTTGACCTGCATCACGCGCGGCTTCAGCCAGCGAATGGCGGGCAGGTTGTCGGGCAGCGAGGGGCGGCATTGTGTCGCGATCTCCAGGATGCGCGCCTCCGCAAAGCCGCTGTGCACCGAATAGGCGGCGCTCAGCAATTCGAGCGTGGACCGCACGCTGGCGGGCGACATGTCGTCGGATTCGATCTCGGTGGCGCCGATGACGAACACGCCGTCGGGCTTGGGCGCGATGTAGAGCGGGTAGCGCGGGTGCACGAGGCGCGTCGGCCGTCGCAGGTTGACCTCGGGCGCATGCACGCGGATCACCTCGCCACGCACGCCGCGCAGGGCGGCCCATTGCGGCCTGGCGCCGAGGCCGCGGCAATCGATGATGCGCTCCGACGCGCCTGGTTCGAATTCATCGGGTGCGCGTGCGCTGTGCCAATGCATCGTCACGTTGGGCAGCGCCTGCAGCGAGGCCAGCAGCGCGGCCAGCAACTGCCGGTTGTCGAGCTGGCCTTCGCCCGGCAGCAGCAGGCCCTGCGCAAATCGCTTGCCGATGCCGGGTTCGATGGCGTCGACGCCGGCGGCATCGAGCCGCTGCATCGCCGGCAAGCCCGGCACTTCGTTCACCGTGCGCGCGAGCACGCCGGCAAAGCGCACGGCCTCAGGTGCGTCCTGCCGATGCCACAGCACCAGCGTGCCTTCGCGCTGAAAGAAGACGGCGGAAGCGAGCGATGCGAGGAGCTCCGGCCAGCGTTCGAGCCCGTACTGGCCCATGCGGACCACGGAGGCCGGCGCCACGGCCGATTCGGCCAGCGGGGCCAGCATGGCGGCGGCCACGCGCGCGGCGGCGCCATCGGCCTGCGGCCCGCCCGCGTCGTGCAGCGTGACCTGGCAGCCACGCCGCGCCAGCGACAGGGCCAGCAGCCGGCCCATGAGGCCGGCGCCGAGCACGGTGGCTGCATCGAACGGAAGCGCTTCAAGGGAGTTCATGCGGGTGGTTGATAATTTTGCGAATGACCAACGCTTCCTTGCGCTACGCGCGCGTGCTTTCGATCGCCGGCTCCGACAGTGGCGGCGGTGCCGGCATCCAGGCCGACCTCAAGACCTTCAGCGCACTCGGGTGCTACGGCATGACCGCGATCACCGCGCTCACGGCGCAGAACACGATGGGCGTGAGCGGCATCTTCGCGGTGCCGCCGGCCTTCCTGAAGGCGCAGATCCAGTCCGTGGTGGAGGACATCGGCGTCGACGCGGTCAAGCTCGGCATGCTGCATGCGCCCGAGGTGGTCGAGGTGGTGGCATGGGCCATCGACCACTACAAGCTGCCGAACGTGGTGCTTGACCCGGTGATGGTCGCGACCAGCGGCGACCGCCTGATCGAGAACGAGACGGTGCAGCGGCTGGTGAACGAGCTGTTCCCGCGCGCAATGGTGATCACGCCGAACCTCGACGAGGCCGCCCTGTTGATCGGCCGCGAGATCGATGGCGTCGATGGCCTCGATCGCGCGGCCAGCGACCTGCTGGCGCTCGGCGCGCATGCGGTGCTGCTGAAGGGAGGCCACCTGAAGGGCGAGGAGATCGTCGACGTGCTGGCGGAGGCCGGAAGCCCGCCGCGCCGCTTCGGGTCGGCCCGTATCGCGAGCCAGAACCTGCATGGCACCGGCTGCACGCTGTCGTCGGCCATCGCGGCGCACCTTGCGCTCGGCCACGCGTTGCCCGAGGCCGTGCAGCAGGCACGTGCCTACGTGATCGCTGCGATGACGGCCGGGGCCGACATCAAGGTCGGCGCAGGCCACGGTCCGCTCAACCACGGCTTTGCGCCAGTGCCGATGCACCGCCTGTAGCCGATGCCCGGCTGAGCCAGGCGGTCACGAAGGTCAGCACCAGCGTCGGCAGGGCCGAGCCGAACTGCGGCGCCCACTGGGCCAGGCAGTGGTACACGGCGATGCCGAGGATCCAGATGGCGGCGGCACCCCAGTCGACGCGATGCGTGCCGACGCCGGACGGCGCTGCCCCGGTTCCCAGGCGCCCGAGGATCACGCCATAGAGCGGCACGAACACCGAACTCAGCAGCAACAGGAAGGGTTCCAGCGCGTGCATCGGCAGCACCAGCGCGAGGCCGATGCACAGCACGCCGATCAGCAGGCCCCATTGCTTCACGCTCCAGCGCGGCAGCAGGCTGTGCGTCGAAACAGCGCCCGAGTAGACGTCGCCGTAGGCGTTGTCGAGCTCGTCGACGAGGATCAGCCCGAGCGCGAGAAGACCGCCTTGTGCAAGCAGAAGTGCGGTGACCAGGCTGGTGCCGGTGTCGGCTGAACTCACGACCATGACGCCGAGCGCATAGCACCAGACATTGGCCACCAGGTAGCCGATCCAGGTGCCGCTGAAGGCGCTGCCCAGGCCGCCGGTGCTGCGTTTGCCATGCCGCGCATAGTCGGCCACCAGCGGCAGCCACGAGACCGGCATCGCGATCACCAGGTCAAGCGCACTGAACATGCCCATGGAGCCGTCGCCCGCGCGGGACCAGAAGGCGCCGAAGCCCTTGGCGTTGAGCTGCCCGGCAAACTGCCATGTCAGCCAGACCAGCGAAATCACCACCAGCGGCAGGCCGAAGCGGCTGACGAAGCGCCGCACCAGCTTGACCATCGAGCCGGCCAGCAGTGCCAGCAGTACCGCGCCCCAGAGCAGGGTGGTGAGCAGCGTGCCCAGCGGGGTGTCGAGCGCAAGGCCGAAGGCCTGCTTGCCGATCGCCTGCGTGCCCTCGCGCATGATGACGATCTCGAAGGTGGTCCAGCCTACGAGCTGCACGATGTTGAGCAGCACCGGCAGCCGCGCAAAGGCGCTGCCATAGGTCGCATGCATGAGGCCCGCACTGGCCAGGCCGCTTTCGCAACCGAGCCGCGCCGTCCAGGCCAGCAGCCCGGCGCCGACGCAGGAGCCGAGCACGATCGCGACGGCGGCCGCCTGCGTGCCCACGGCGGGCACCAGGTACGCGCCGACCTGCATCACGAGCAAGCCGACGCCGAGGCTGAACCAGAGCGATGCGTGGTCGTGCCAGCGGAACACGCGGGCGGAATCCGCCAGGGGCGTGAGCGCCTCGTTGCGGCCGGATGAATTGTCAGAAGGCTGTGCCATCCATTTGCTCCATTGCAAAGTGATTGGCAGGTTGCGGTTCGATGGCCATGGGTGCACGCGAGACAACGTGGAGGCCGCCGGACCAGCTTCCCTGCGCGAGGATTACCTCAATCAGGTTCAAAGGGACTCTCTCAGCCAACCGTCTGGTGAAACGGCCGGCACCCCTAGCGTGGCTGCGCAGCGATGTGCGCAACTCGTCGGATTGTAGTATTTCAGCCGACGCCGAGCAGCGTGTGCAACCGCGTGCTGGTCGTGGTGTATTGGAGCGGGATCGACTTGCCCGGGAAGACGACGGCCGTGGCGGCCCAGGCGGCGAGCGTGGCCTCGTGGAAGCCGCAGACGATGAGCTTCTTCTTGCCGGGATAGGTGTTGACGTCCCCGACGGCGAACACGCCGCGCTCGCGGGTCTCGAAGCGCTCGGTGTCGACGGGGACCTGTTTGCGTTCCAGCGCGAGGCCCCAATCGGCGATGGGGCCGAGGCGGGGGGAGATGCCCAGGCAGGCGATCAAGGCGTCGATGGGGAGATCGACGGTCTGCGCGTCGGGCGTCGCAACCTGCACCCGTGCGCCGTCGAATCCGGTTGGCTGGCCGATAAGGAGCTTCACCGCGCCTGCCGACACGGCCTCGCGGAACCGCGCCACCAGGGAGTCTTCGGCATTGAAGGCGTCGCGGCGGAACAGCAGCGTGACCTCGTTCGCCTGGCCGGCGAGCGCCAGTGCGGTTTCGAGCGCGGCATCGTCGCCACCGTGCACGACGACGTCCTGGCCGGCGAAGCGTTCGAGCGCGTCGGGGTGGTAGAAAAGCCTGGTGCCCTCGAAGCGCGAGATACCTTCGACGGTCATGCGGCGCGGCACGAAGGCACCTACGCCTGCCGCGATGAAGACTGTCCTGGCCAGGAATGACGTGCCAGCCGAAGTGCCCAGCAGCAGGCGGCCATCCGGTTGGCGCTCCAGCGTCGCGACCTGCTCGCCGTAGTGGAACGTCGGCTTGAACGGCGCGATCTGTTCGAGCAGCGAATCGACCAGCCCGCGCCCGGTGGTGCGCGGTGTGCCGGGAATGTCGTAGATGGGCTTGTCGCCGTACAGCTCGACGCATTGGCCGCCCGCACGGGGCAGCGCGTCGATGATGTGGCAGGAGATTTCGAGCAGCCCGAGCTGGAACGCCTGGAACAGCCCGACCGGGCCTGCGCCGATGATCAGCGCGTCGGTTTCAATGGGGGCGTGCATCAAGAGAAATACGGACTACCGAACGCAGAAGTCGCAAAGGATCGCAAAGGTCGCAAAAGAAGACATCAAGAATTTTCTTCTGAATTTTTTGCGACTTCTGCGAGACCTTTGCGACTTCTGCGTTCGGCTGTCCGTATTCGACGGCCTCAGCGAACGAGCTCGCCCACCTTGTCCGTCACGTCCTTCCACTCCTCGGCATCGGGCAGCGCGGGCTTGCGCTTGGTGATGCTCTTCCAGCCGTCGGCCAGCGAGAGTTCGGCGTTGAGCTTGATGAAGGCGATCTGGTTCGCGGGGAGGTCTTCCTCGGCGTAGATCGCGTTGACGGGGCACTCCGGAATGCAGACGGCGCAGTCGATGCATTCGTCGGGGTCGATCACCAGCATGTTGGGGCCTTCGCGGAAGCAGTCCACGGGGCACACGTCCACACAGTCGGTGTATTTGCAACGGATGCAGGATTCGGAGACGACGTGGGTCATGTTCTTTTGCTGAAGCTGGTGATCGGGGAAACCCGCGATTTTAGTTGTTTGTGACAGAAGGCTGCACGAGCACGGCCGCGGAAGTCTTATGGGTCGCGGTGTCGACCAGCACCAGCGAGCCGAGTGCGCGCGATTTCGCGAAGGGCAGGACGGCCAGCGGCTGCTGCAGTGACAGCACCACGTCACCGATCGAATTGGCTTCCAGTTGCGTGGCGGGCTCGGAGCCAAGTGTCGTGATGTTCACGCGGTCGATGATGCGCGCAACCTTGGCCTTGACCCAGCGATGACCCTGCAGCGCCCAGTACACGCGGCCCGCCACCAGCGGCTCGTCGTCGAGCCATGCGATGGTCGCGGTGATCTCGCGCACCGGCTCGAAGGCCTCGGGCTCCAGCAGCCAGTCGCCGCGCGACACGTCGAGTTCGCGGTCCAACACGATGCCGGCGCTGTGACCCGCATGCACGGCGTGCGGCTGGCGCACGTGGTTGAGCACTTGCGCGACGGTGGCGGTCTGCTTGCTCGGCAGGACCGTCACGCGCTGGCCCGGCTCGACATGTCCGCTGGCGACGCGGCCCCAGAAGACGCGGCGCCCTTGCGAGGTGTCGGCAGACGAGGAGAACTTCTCGACCCATTGCACCGGGAAGGCGAAAGGCACCGCCTCGTCCTTCTCGGTCACCGGCAGTTGTTCGAGCAATTCGAGCAGGCTCGGGCCTTCGTAGTTGCACCAGTCCGCATGGCGCGAGGCCACGTTCCAGCCCTTGAGCGCGGAGATCGGCACGATGGCTGCGACCTGCACATTGGCCGCTTCGGCGAAGGCGTTGAGCGCGGTCGAGATGCGCTCGAAGGCGACTTCGGCATCGTCCATCGCATCGAGCTTGTTGACGGCGAACACGATGGACTGCACGCGCAACAGGTTGCACAGCAGGGTGTGGCGGCGGGTTTGCGGCAGGAGGTCCTGCACGACGATCTCGCCGTCGGGCACTTCGCCGGCCCACGGCAACTTGGTGGCATCGACCAGCACCACGGCGGCGTCCGCGGCCGAGGCGGCGGTGACCATGTTGCGCGTGTACTGCTCATGGCCCGGCGCGTCGCCGATGATGAACTTGCGCTTGGCGGTCGAGAAGTAGCGGTAGGCGACGTCGATGGTGATGCCTTGCTCGCGTTCGGCGGAGAGGCCGTCGGTGAGCAGGGCCAGGTCGGTTTCGCCGCCGCGCTGCACGCCGGCAAGCTGGTCCTGCAGGACGGTCTTGCTGTCGACCAGCAGGCGGCCGATGAGCGTGCTCTTGCCGTCGTCGACGCTGCCGCAGGTGATGAAGCGCAGGGCGGTGCCGGTGTCGCCGTGACCATGCACTTCGGCCGGGACGTTCAAAACATTCGTAGTCATCTCAGAAATATCCGTCTTTCTTGCGCTTCTCCATCGAAGCCTCGGAGGTCATGTCGTCCATCCGCGTCGCGCCGCGTTCGCTGACATCCACGCTCAGCGTCTCGATCACCACGTCGCCGGCATCGGAGGCCAGGCTTTCGACCGGGCAGGTGGTGGTGATGTCGCCGACGGTGCGGAAACGCACGTCGCGCACTTGAATGGTTTCGCCGTCGCGCGCCGGCGTGAGGCCGGTCACCGGTACCAGCAGGCCGCGGCGCTCGACCACCTCGCGCTTGTGCGTGTAGTAGATCGACGGCAGGCCGACATGTTCGCGCTCGATGTATTGCCAGACGTCGAGTTCGGTCCAGTTCGAGATCGGGAACACGCGGAAGTGTTCGCCCGGAGCAAGGCGCGTGTTGAACAACGTCCAGAGTTCGGGGCGCTGGTCCTTTGGCTGCCATTGGCCGAAGGAGTCGCGATGCGAAAAGATGCGCTCCTTCGCGCGCGCCTTTTCCTCGTCGCGACGGGCGCCGCCGATGAGGGCGTCGAAACGGAATTCCTCGATCGCCTCGAGCAACGTCACCGACTGGTGCGCATTGCGTGACTCGCCAGGGTGCGCCAGGCGCACGGTGCCGCGTGCCATCGAATCCTCGACGCTGCGCACGATCAGTTCGGCGCCCAGTTCCTTGGCGCGCTGGTCGCGGTAGTCGGTCACTTCGGGGAAGTTGTGGCCGGTGTCGATCATCAGCAGCGGGTAGGGAATGCGTCCGGCGCCGAAGGCCTTCTCGGCGCACTTCAGCAGCACCAGCGAGTCCTTGCCGCCTGAGAACAGCAGCGTCGGCCGTTCGAAGGCGGCAGCGACTTCGCGCAGGATGAAGATGGTTTCTTCCTCGAGCGCGTCGAGGTGCGTGTTGGACAGGCGCGCAGGGGAGTGCATCGAGGGCAGCAGCAGTTCGGTATCGGTACGGGCGTTCATGGGGTCTTTAATTCGGGCAGCCGAACGCAGAAGTCGCAAAGGTTTCGCAGAGGTCGCGGAAGGGAAAACCAAAAAATTGATTCATTTCTTTTTGCGACCTTTGCGTGTTTGTCTTCGTTCTGCGTTCGGCTGTCCGTATCCGGTATTCATTCAATTGCTCGGATCGGGATGACCGACACGGCTGACAGCGGTTCGAACGCGGCGGGCTCCTCGCCCTCGTGCGTGCCGTCGGCGGCGACGTGCAGGCCGCATTCCTTGGCGCTTTCCTGCTCCCACCACCAGCGGCCGGAGCGGAAGTCCTCGCCCAGCGTCACGGCGCGCGTGCAGGGCGCGCAGCCGATGCTGGGAAAGAACTGGTCATGCAGCGGGTTGTAGGGCACCTTGTTCGTGGCGATGTAGTGCCACACGTCGCCCCAGGTCCAGCGGGCAAGCGGGTTGACCTTGCTACGGGTGCTTTCGACACCGTTCTTGTCGGTGACCTGCGAATGCTCGATGAACTCGACTTCCGAACGCGCGCCCGACTGTTCGCGGCGCAGGCCGGTGATCCAGGCGCGCTTGCCCGTCAGGGCGCGCTCCAGCGGCTCCATCTTGCGGATGTCGCAGCAGCTCTTGCGCAGGCCGAGGCTGCGGTACATCGCCTCTTCGCCGTTCTCGGCGACGAAGGCGGCCGCGGCAGCGGGGTCGGGGTGGTAGCGCTCGACGTCGCGGGCGTAGTGCGCTTCGAGCCGTTCGATCAGCGCCAGCGTCTCGGCGTGCAGCTTGCCTGTTTCGAGCACGAAGATGGACGACTGCACGTGATGGCGCTGCAGCAGGTCGGTGACCACCATGTCCTCGGCGCCCAGGCTGGAGGCCTGGGTGATGGGCGCGTAGTCGCGGGCGGCGCGCTGCAGCAGCGCGACGCTTTCGGCGACCTTGGCGTCGAAGTCGGCAGAAGGCTTGGCGTAGAGGGAAATGGCGTTCATGGGCATCGAGGGATCAAGGGCCGGCACGCCGTGCATGGCAGCGCTGGCTCGGTCGGGATCGAACTGTAGGCAAGGTGCTTATGAAAGCAAACTATCTTTTTGTTCGCGCTTTATGCGGATAAGCAAATGCACCAGTGTTCATGCGGGTTGCGAGGCGACAAGGGCACTTTTCCGGATAAGAGCCACGTATGGCGCTTCTGGCGGTGACCTGCGACATGTCAAGGGCGGCACTTCGCAACAGAAGTTGATGGGTAATGCTTTTGGTTTCAATTTTGCAAAATGCACGGCCATTGATCATTCATGATGCGGAGCCGTGCCGGAAGCCGGGGTAAGGATTCCGGCCTTGTGGTTGGCGCCATCCGCAGGCGCCCGGAGGGTGGTCGCATCGGATCGCCCGCCACGATGCGCTATCGAGAAAAGGCATCCGATGCCTAATGCGAGGCGTCGGCCATGTACACCGGAGGACCGATGAACTTCGAATCAAGCACTTCGCGCCAGGCCGTGACCAAGCCTGTGTCATGGGGGCTGCATCCGCTGGAGGATTCGACCGACTCCCAGGCTTTGTTGGGCGCCATTCGCACGCGCTACGGTTTTGTGCATGTGGTGTCGGTCGAGGAGGGCACCTTCCTGGAGATCGTGCTCAACAACTGGCACTACACGCGTCACGTCTTCGGCGGTCCGATCAGTGCGCGCGCCCTGCTGGCGCTGGCGGACAAGTTCGCGCAGGAGACGCAACTGGAGGTGACGCAGGCGCTTCAGGAGAAGGCACAGGCGCGAGCCTAGCAACCGCCCTCCAGACGAGCGCTCATCGCAGGGCAACACTCTCCAACGCAGCGATGCGTCGGAATGCAAGGCGGTATCAGGCCGTGGCCGCGAAGTGTGGCGCTGTCTCCACCGCGTCGCCCTGGTAGAAGGCGGCGAAGCGGTCGAACTGGCGTTGCGCATCGGAGACGTCGACGCCTTCCTTCAGCACGGCGCTGGAGAAGCCCGTGCGCTGCATCTGCACCAATTGGTCGATCAGGACATCGCCGGTGGCGCGGATGTCGCCCTTGAAGCCGAGGCGGCGGCGCAGCAGGAAGGCCTGGCTGTAGGCGCGGCCGTCGGTGAACTTGGGGAACACCAGGTCGATGCGCTCGATGTCGGCCAGGCAGACCTCGATGGCTTGCGGATCGGCATCGTTGGCCAATTGCAAGACCTTCGGGTCGCCGTCGTCGACGTGCTCTTCCGCGGCGAGGATCTGCAACTTGCGGTTCATGCTGCCACCTCCGCCTTGAAGCGCGCACCGTTGGCGGAAGCCTTGAACGGGTCGATGCCCACGCGACGCAGGGTGTCGATGAAGGTCTCCCCGGCATTGCGCGTGTCGCGATAGGTGCCGAGCACGGCCTCGATGACGTCGGGCACTTCGGCCGCGGAGAAGGAGGGGCCCACGACCTTGCCGGCTTGCGCCGCGCCGCTGAGGGCGGAACCATCGGAACCGCCGAGCGTGACCTGGTACCACTCCTTGCCATCCTTGTCGACGCCGAGGATGCCGATGTGGCCGCTGTGGTGATGGCCGCAGGAGTTGATGCAGCCGCTGATGTGCAGGTCGATCTCGCCCAGGTCGTCGAGCTCGTCGAGGTCCTGGTAACGCTCGGTGATGGCTTCCGCAATCGGGATCGAGCGGGCGTTGGCCAGCGCGCAGAAGTCGCCGCCAGGGCAGGCGATCATGTCGGTCAGCAGGTGCACGTTGGCGCTGGCGAAGCCGGCCGCGCGGGCCGCGAGCCACAGCGCATGCAGGTCCTCGGCATGCACCCAGGGCAGCACGACGTTCTGGTCGTGCGTGACCCGGGCCTCGCCGGCGGAGAAGCGGTCGGCCAGCGTGGCGATGGTGTCGAGCTGGTCGGCGTCGGCATCGCCGGGGGCCTGGCGCAGGCGCTTGAACGACAGCGTGACGGCGCGCAGCGCGGGGTTCTTGTGCGGCGCGACGTTGCGGGCCAGCCAGCGCGCGAACTGCACGTCTTCAGTGGCCTGGGCGCGCAGTTCGGCATCGGTCTGCTCGGCGCTCTGCAGCACGCGGATGGCGAGCGTGGGCGGCACGAAGCAGGCGGCCACGCGGTCGTATTCGGCCTGGGTGATGGTGTGGGGTGCGCCGTCGTGCTCGACGATCTGCTTGTACTCGGCCTCGACGTCGTCGATGTAGCGCTGGCCTTCGGCCTTCACCAGGATCTTGATGCGGGCCTTGTAGATGTTGTCGCGGCGACCGTAGCGGTTGTAGACGCGAATCACCGCTTCGAGGTAATTCATGATCTGGTTCCACGGCAGGAACTCGCGCAGCACGGTGCCGATGACCGGCGTGCGGCCCATGCCGCCGCCGACCTGCACACGGAAGCCAAGCTCGCCGTCCGCGTTCTTGCGCAGGTTCAGGCCCACGTCGTGCCAGCCGGTGGCGGCGCGGTCTTCGGCGGCGCCGGTGATGGCGATCTTGAACTTGCGCGGCAGGAAGGCGAACTCGGGGTGCAGCGTGCTCCACTGGCGCATGATTTCGGCGAAGGGGCGCGGATCGGCCACCTCGTCGATGGCGATGCCGGCGCGCTCGTCGCTGGTGATGTTGCGGATGCAGTTGCCGCTGGTCTGGATGCCGTGCATGTTGACCGAGGCCAGCAGGTCCATCACGTCGGCCGATTTGCTCAGTGGGATCCAGTTGTACTGGACGTTCTGGCGCGTCGAGAAGTGCGCGTAGTGCGTCGGCAGTTTGGTGGTGCCGAGCTTGCCCTGGGTCTTGAGGGCGTTCTTGTAGACCTCGGCCTCGGGCTCGTCGTATTCGCGGGCGATCGTCGCGAGTACGCGCAGTTGCTTGCTGGAGAGCTCGCCGTAGGGAACGGCCACGCGCAGCATGGGCGCATAGCGCTGCACGTACCAGCCGTTCTGCAGGCGGAGTGGACGGAACTCGTCTTCATGCAGCTTGCCGGCTTGCCAGCGTTCGAGCTGGTCGCGGAACTGCGCCGCGCGCTGCTGCACGAATTGGCGGTCGAAATCTGTGTATTGGTACATCGTGAAAGTCTTGAAGATTGGTGCGGCCAACGCCAGCCCAAGAACGCGGGATTCTGGAAGAACCGCTTATAGAAGCAAACTATTTTTTGGTACGCGCTTTATGCGGATAAGCTTATTCCTCAACGCCCATGCGGCTTGCCGCGGGGTTTTTGGCGGATTCTGGATAAGCCGACCTGGCTTGCTCCGTCTCTCGTCAGCGCGCGCTGCCGTGCATTTTCGCTGCAACGCGGGGCGCTACGATCGCGGGGGATTCCGCAAAGACAACATCAGGGAGAAACATGTCCCCCATCGACAAGGACGGGATGCTGATCGACAGCCGCGTCTTGCTCAGGCGATCCGCTTCCATCGAACACGGCGAACTGTCCGGCGTGCGTGCCATCGTCGTTCATCAAACCGATTCATCCAGCGCGCAGGCCACGCTCAATGGCTATCAGAACGGGGGCAACGGCGCCCACTTTCTTATCGACAAGAACGGCCAGATCTTCCAGACGGCCAGCCTGCTGAAGCGTTGCTATCACGTCGGCCGTCTGATCAAGTCGAAGTGCCTGGCCATCGACAAGAGCAAGTGCGACAGCGCAACGATGGCGAAGGTCCTGGCCATGACGTGGGTGAAACAGATCGCCGAGATCGACGCGCTCGAGCGCGCGAAGTCGTATCCGGACCGATATCCGGTCAACAGCGACTCGGTGGGCATCGAACTCGTCGGCCAGCACATCGACGACGACAACTACGAAGCCGTGACCGCGCCGCAGAACACGTCGCTCCAATGGCTGGCGAGCGAGCTGTACACGCACTTCAGCCTGAAGGCGCGCGATGTCTACAGGCATCCTGAGGTGTCCTACAAGAACCCGGGTGAGGCGAGCACCGCGCGATGGCAGTAGCGACCCGGGCGGGCGCGCTTGCCGCCGCCGTGCTCCTCGCCGCTTGCACTGCTGCGCCTGAAAGTGCGCGGGACGCGATCACCGACGTGTATGTCTCGGACTTCCGCTCCGCGGCGCCGGCGTCGTGCCGGCCGTCCGACGTGGCGCTGACCCATGCTCAGGCGCGGTCGTTCTTCTTGCGCGCCGGACGCGTGGACTACAAGACCTTGCAGGACAACTACGAGATCGCGCCTTGCAACATCGAGGGGACGTTGAAGCGCAACGGCGAGGCTTGCGAATGGAAGATCCGACCGGGTGCGACAGGCAGTATCCGGTGCGGGTCGAAGACTGACTACTTCGTGTGCGAGACCTGCAAGGATCTGTTCGGGCGCTAAGCGGCGTGAGCCAAGAGTCGGGCACATCGGCGGCATCTTGCGCCAAGATGGGGACGTTACCGAGGGGAATCAGGAGAGGAGTTGAGCCAGTTGGCCTCGCTCGTTGGCGAGCTTCACAGCTTGCCTGTCGAATGACACGAATGTCTCTCCACCGAGCCATGAGCCTTCATAGGCCATGATGCCGTCGGCGAAGTCGCCACCGCCTTCCAGAAAGGACAAGCCGAATTCCACGGCGGGACGATTCATCACCACGTTACTGGCATCAAACAGTAGCCGGATGGCATGCCCGATGCTCGTGCTATCGAGCTTGTAGCCTCGACTCAGCACCGAAACGAATTCACACAGGCTGGGCAAAGACACCGCCACCAACTCGGCAGATTGCAGAAGTTTGTCAGCCACTCGCGTCTGCCTTGCGTCATCTCGCACGGCCGCCCGAACCAGCACATTCGTGTCGACGATGACTTTCAACGTTCACCCGCCCACCCGGACGCAATGGCCTCGTTCATTTCTTCAATGGTGAGCTTCCTCGTGGTCTTGTCTGCGAGACAACCGAGGAATGAGCTGATATTGCCGGCGGGACGCGAGGCTTTCACCCGCAACTCGCCGCCGGGCAGCTTGTCGAACTCGATGCGCTCGCCTGGCTTGATGCCCAGGTGCTGCAACAGGTCGCGTTTGAGCGTGACCTGGCCTTTCATGGTGACGACCAATGAAGTCATGGAAACGCCTCCAGAGTTTCAACACAATGCGATGGTAATTGATATTTGCATTACCTGTTCATGATGGCCAAAGCGCCGGCCTGTCGCAAGCGCAAAACCATGCACCGCTTTTGTGGACCGGCCCATCGCTCACCGCGCGCGCAAGAGCAGCGCCTGCTGGATCTCTTCCAGCCGCCGCCCACGCGTCTCGATCCCGCTGCGGACCAGCAGTGCTGCAGCCACCGCCATCGGCGCCGCGATCAGCAGGGCCGAGGTCGCGAAATGGGTGAACACCCCCATCACGCCGAGGCCCGCGCCGACGATGCCGCCGAACTTGGAACTGGCCGCGATCACGCCTGAACCCGTGCCGCGCAGGTGCACCGGGTAGATCTCGGCGGCATAGGGAATCAGCATCGCGATCACGCCGCTGGAACTGACGAGCAGCAGTGCGGTTGCGGCGACGATGGCCACGCCCGATTGCACCTTGACCACGCTCATCGCCACGAAAAGCAGCAGTGTCGCGGTCGTGAGCACGATGAACAGCACCAGCGCCTTGATGCTGCTCCAGCGGTGGTAGAGCCAGATCACGATGCCGATGCCAGGCAGCGCCAGCAGCGCGGAGCGCGCGAGCAGGGCGCTGGCGGCGGTAGCGTCCATGCCCATGCTGCCCAGGTTGGTCGGCAGCCACAGCAGGAAGCCGAAGTTGACCAGGCCCCAGGCAACGCCGCAGACGATCAGGCCCCAGGTGATGCGTGCATGGCTGCTGCGCAGCAGTTGGGCCAGCCCGCCGGACGACTCCTCTTTCGCGACCTCGACGATCACCGCCCCGGCGGCCGTGGCGGCGCTGCGCGGGCCGGAGAAGCGCGCCAGCACTTCCCGCGCCTCGTCCGCCAAGCCTGCGTTCGACAGGAAGCGTGGCGACTCCGGAATGAATCGGCCGAGGAAGACGATGATCAGCCCGGTCGGCAGGCCCAGCAGCCATAGCGCACGCCAGCTGAATTCCGGCACCAGCCAGGCGGCGGAGCCAGCGGCCAGCAGGTAGCCGGCCGAAGTGCCGACGCCGCCCAGCGCGACCAGCAGCCAGCCCCGGTGCGCCGCGGGCACCGATTCGGCCATCAGCGTGAACGTGATCGGCAGCAGGCCGCCGGCCGAGGCGCCCATGAGGAAGCACATCGCCAGGTTCCAGCCGAAGGCCGGCATCGCGCCGCAGATGGCCGTGCCGATGAACATCAGCGCCGACAGCAGGATCGCCGCGCGGCGTCCGAACACGTCGGCGATCCGGCCCCAGAGCACCGAGCCCACGGTCGTGCCGGTGAGCGCGACCAGCGCCAGCACGCCGGCCGTTTCCTTCGTGATCTCGTATTCCCGCGTCATGCCCGGCATCACGAACCCGAGCGTGGCCGGCTTCAGCACGTCGACCGCGAGGGCGATGACCAGGACGAGAACGAGCTTCCAGTGCTCCGCGTTGAGCGGCACGCCGTCGGCCACGTGGAATTGCAGGTGGCTGTCGCCATGGCCGCTCTTTGCCATCCGGCCGATGCGCGGCATCAGGCCATAGGCCGCGAGCAGCACGCCCAGCGGGATCATCGCCATGCCGATGAGCATGGGCGTGTCCATCGGCATGCCGACCATCTGGTAGCCGTTGCGGCGGCCCATCATGAACATCGGCATGTGCGACAGCACGCCGCCGATGATGGCGATGCAGCCGATCCAGAAGGCGACGGGGTGGTGGAAGGAGATCGAGTGGTTGGTGTTCATGGCTGCGTTCGAATCCTCGTGGCCGCCATGTACAGGCCCGCGCAAACTTCAGGCCAAGGCCTTGTCGACGATCGCCTGCGCCTCGCTGATGATGCTGCGCAGGTGCGTCTCGCCCTTGAAGCTCTCGGCGTAGATCTTGTAGATGTTCTCCGTGCCCGACGGCCGCGCGGCGAACCAGCCCTCGGCCGACATGACCTTGATGCCGCCGATGGCCGCGCCGTTGGAAGGCGCGTTCGACAGCACTTTCTCGATCTTGTCGCCCGCGAGTTCAGTGCTGGTGACCTGCTGCGGCGTGAGCTTCGACAGCCGGGCCTTCTGGTCCGGCGTGGCCGGCGCATCGACGCGGTCATAGGCCGGGTCGCCGAATTCCTGCGTCAGCTGGCGGTACAACTCGCCGGGGTCGCGGCCCGTCTTCGCGGTGATCTCGGCCGACAGGAGTGCGGGGGCGAGGCCGTCCTTGTCGGTGGTCCAGACCGTGCCGTCGCGGCGCAGGAACGAGGCGCCGGCGCTCTCCTCGCCGACGAAGCCGAGGCTGCCGTCCATGAGGCCATTCACGAACCACTTGAAGCCGACCGGCACTTCCTGCAGCGGCCGGCCCAGCCGCGCGGTGACGCGGTCGATCATGGTGCTGCTGACCAGCGTCTTGCCGACGGCGGCGTTGGCAGCCCAGTTCGGGCGGTGCTGGAACAGGTAGTCGATCATCACGGCCAGGTAGTGGTTGGGCCGCATCAGGCCACCGCTGCGCGTGACGACGCCGTGGCGGTCATGGTCGGTGTCGCAGCCGAAGCCGACGTCGAACTTGTCCTTCAGGCCGATCAGGTTGGCCATTGCGTAGCGCGACGATGGGTCCATGCGCACGCGGCCGTCCCAGTCGAGCGGCATGAAGGCGAAGGTGGCGTCGACGTCGGGGTTGACGACGGTGAGGTCGAGCTTGTAATGGTCGGCGATGCGGCCCCAGTAGTGGACCCCCGCGCCGCCCATCGGGTCCACGCCCATGCACACGCCGGCCGAGCGGATCGCTTCGAAGTCGATGACGTTGCCGAGGTCTGCGACGTAGTTGGCGACATAGTCGTGGCGGTGCGTGGTCGCGGCGCGCAGTGCCTTCGCATAGCCCATGCGTTTCACGCCTTGCAGCCCGGCCTTGATGATGTCGTTGGCGCGGTTCTCGATCCACTTGGTGACGTCAGTGTCGGCCGGGCCGCCATTGGGCGGGTTGTACTTGAAGCCGCCGTCATCCGGCGGGTTGTGCGAGGGGGTGATCACGATGCCGTCGGCCAGGCCCGCCGTACGCCCACGGTTGTAGACCAGGATGGCGTGCGAGATGGCCGGTGTCGGCGTGTAGTCGTCGTCGGTGGCCAGCATCAGCTCGACGCCGTTGGCGGCCAGCACTTCGATGGCGCTCGCGGCGGCGGGCTCCGACAGCGGGTGCGTGTCGATGCCGAGGTAGAGCGGCCCGTCGATGCCCTTCTGCGCGCGGTATTCGCAGATGGCCTGCGAGATGGCCAGCACATGCCATTCGTTGAAGGCCGCGTTGTACGAGGAACCGCGGTGCCCGGAGGTGCCGAAGGCCACGCGCTGCGCCGCAACCTCCGGGTCCGGCACCAGCGCGTAGTAGGCGGTGACGAGGCGCGGCAGGTTGGCGCGCATGGAGGCGGGTGCGATCTTGCCCGCGAGTGGACTGTCGGCCATGTTGGTTTTCTCCGTCGTGTCGTATGGAATCAGGTCGATGCAGCGGCATGCAGCGCGCCCAGGTCGAGGCGGGTGATGTCGGCGATGGCGTCGATGGTGAGGTCGGCGGGAGGCAGTGCGTTGACGACGTCCGCCTCGAATGCGTAGTGGCCCTGTCGCACGAACACGGTCGTCAGGCGCTCGCCGAGCACCTTCTTCATCGCGGTCAGGATGCGCAGCTTGTCGTCGACCATGACGTAGTGCGCTGCCGGATGACAGCGCTGCAGGTCATCCAGCATCAGCTCCTTGTGGATGTAGATGAGCACGCGCCCCTCGACCACATTCCACAGCCCCGAGCGCTGCACCTTGCGCGGCTGGAACACCACGTCGCCGTCGGACAGGATCACGGTCGGTCCCCACTGGCGTGCATGCGCCAGCGCCTCCAGCGCGCCGGGGTAGATGCGGTCGGCGAAGGGGTAGTCGATGAGGAACGCAGACATCAGCAGCAACTGCGGGTCATTCAGCGCATCGAGCCGGTAGCGCTGCAGCGCGCCGAGGTAGTCGACATAGCCGAGTTCGATGCGCAGGTCCTCCAGGATGGCCCAGTAGCGATCGGCTGGTAGCTGGCCGAATTCGGCGGCCAGATGGCTGGCCAGGTCTGCCCGGATGGCGTCGTTGTCGAGCAGCGTGTTGTCGACGTCGAACAGGAAGACTGTTTGGGGAAGGGCGGGCATCGGCAGAGGTTAACGCCAATGGCTGGAAAGTTGGTGGTCGGCGTTCGCGCTTCTCGATGCACGGCGCTGCGAACTGCGGTGCTGGCTGCCGGCGACCAACTCTGGTGCATTCCCTGAGGTTTGGGGAACGGAAAAGGGCCAGCCTCTTGCGAGACCGGCCCTTTCGATCCGAACGCGCTTAGCCGGCCGTGGCGTGGGCCTGCTCGCTGTTCAGGGCTGCCACCAGCTTGCGCAGCACATCCGCCGCATCGCTGACATCCATCGTCGCGTCCGCATCGTTGGAGGCGACCGCGGCAGTCGGCGCCACGGTGCCCAGCACGCCGTCGAGCGAGTCGCTGCCGAGCAACTGGGAGAGCGTCGGGGCCGCCTCGGTCGTGCCTGCGAAAAACACGTCTTCGGTCATCAGCGTGCTGCCGTCGGTACGCGTTGCCGTGGACTCGATGTGCAGTTTGCCCTGAGCGTCGTAGGTCAACGACGCTTCAGTGCCGATGGCGTCGATGCCATGCTGCGCCAGCGTCTGGATTTCACCCGACTGCACCACCGCGTCGCCGTTGTCGACCCACAGCTCGATGCCCTTGAGTTCGCCACCCGAGAGCTTGCCGTCGTGGTTGCTGTCCAACGCTGCAAGCTTGTAGTAGCCGTTGCCGTAGGCACCGCCCTGGTCACCGAACAGGCGCGCACCGCTCATGTCGTGCGCGGCGTTGCCATCGCGGTTGTCGATCAGAATGCCGTCGCCGGAACCGTCGAACCACTCGGTGGTTTCCTTGGTGCCGTTGCCGTCCATGTCGAACTGCACCGTATGGCCCAGCGCGGCATGCGCGTCCTTGTCGTAGGAAGACGTGGCGCCGGTGACGCCGATCTTGCCGTCGCCGTTGAGGTCCAGCGCGATGGGCGTGCTGATGACGGTCATGCCCGTGTTCGACAGGATGGAGCCGTCGTAGCAGTACGGGTTGGCGACGGTGCCGGTGTCCTGCATCTGCCACGTCAGGTTGTAGACCTGGTAGGCACTTCGGAAATCGAGGTCCAGCTTTCCGGCATTGATGTCAGCCACGGAGATCGTGTAGGTCTGCCCCTGGCTGAAGTCCAGCACCTGTCCGTTGTAAACGATATCGGCATAGGCCGCCGTCGCACCCTTCAACCCGGAGACCACCACCGCCGCGAGCGTGTCTGCGTCGTTGGCAACACCGGTGTTGTACGTCCCGAACTGCTGCAACTGGTCGGCCGTGTCGCTGTAAGTTCCGAAATCCGCCAACGTATAGCCGTGGACCCAGTGGGTCACGCCTCCTGCCACATAGGTGTTTTCCCAGCCGCCGGGATGGTACCCGGCACCGCCGTTGGCGACGAGTGCGTCGGAGATGGGATTGATCGTCACGTCCACCGTCTGCATCGACCGGTTGCCCGCCGCGTCTTCCACGGTGTAGACCAGCTTGTCGTTGCCGTAGTAGTTGGTCATGGTCTTGTAGGTGACCGTGCCATCCGCGGTGAACGAGATCGCCCCTGCCTTGCTCTGGAACGTACTGTCGAGGGCGGTGGTCTCATGGGCCACACCGACCAGTTTCAAGCCGGGGTTGTCGTTGGCCAGCACGTTGAAGGTTACCGACCGGTCCTCGCACACCTTGACTGCATCAGGCTGGGTGCCGAGCGTGGCCAGCAACCCGGCGTCCAGCGTGAAGTTCTGTTCGCCGGCCGCCAAGGTGACGACCTGGGTCGCACCACCGAAAGCAACATCCGAATCGGACGCATCGTTGCCGATATTGGACTTGGTGAACATGTAGCCGTCGGGGCGCTGGAATTCGACCTGGTAAGGCATGCCGGGCGTGAGGCCGTAGAAGTGGTAGCCACCGTTGGCGTCCGTCAGCACCGTGGCGGTGGTGTCATCGGCCGTGCCCAGCGCCTTGTCGGCGCCGCCGCCATGCAAGATCACCCGCACGCCGGCTGCGCCAGCTTCGCCGGCATCCTGCTGGCCATTGGCGTTGGTGTCGTACCAGACACGATCCCCGAGGGCAGCCGACTTCACGATACCGGCATCGACGTCGGTGCGCTCCTGGCCCGCTGCCAAGGTGATCTTGTCGGTCAGGCCAGTGACCTGGTTGGCATCGCTGTCGATCGTGTCGTAGGCGTTGCTGCCATAGTTGGCCGTGGTGAACGCGGCGCCCGGTTCCAAGCCGCTGAACCGTACCTGGTAGTCGCCCGCCGTGAGGCCGGTGAACAGGTAGTTGCCGTTGGCATCGGTGGTCTTGGTCTGCACCACCAGGTCATCGAAGGTGCCGAACACACCGTCGAATCCCGCGGTCTTGAGTTCCACCTTGATGCCGGCCACCCCGGTAGTTTCGTCCTGGTAGCCGTTGTTGTTGGTGTCGGCCCATACCTTGTCGCCGATGCTGCCCAGGCGGGCGGTGATGCCGATGTCCAGCGTCAGGTTGTCTTCGCCCTTGCCGAGCTTGACCACGTCGGTGTAGCCGCCCACGCGGTCCGCATCCAGCTTGGTCATGTCCGAGTCGGCGGCATCATTGCCGCCGGCGTTGGCGACGGTGACTTCCTCGGTCGCGGAGTTCAGGCCGTAGCCGTTGTAGGTCTTGACGGCGTAGTTGCCGGCGGCCAGGTCGGTGAACTTGTAGTTGCCGTTGGCGTCGGTGTACTTGTCGGCCACATACACATCGTCGGCGGTCCCGGCCACGCCGTCTGCCCCGAGGTTGTACAGGCGAACCAGCACATTGGCCTTGCCTGCCTCGCCCGCGTCCTGCACGCCGTTGCGGTTGGCGTCGAACCAGACGCGGTCGCCCAGGCTGGAGAGTTTGTCGCGAATGCCTGCATCCACGTCGGTGCGATCCTGGCCTGCGCCCAGCGTGATCTTGCCGGTGCTGCCCGTGACCTGGTCGGCATCGCTGTCGAGCGTGTCGGCGCCGTTGTTGCCATTGTCCTTGGTGGTGAACTCGGTACCCGGCTGGATGCCGCTGAACTTCACCTGGTAGTCGCCCGCCGCGAGGCCGGTGAACAGGTAGTTGCCGTTGGCGTCCGTGGTCTTGGTCTGCACCACCACGTCGTCGGCGGTGCCGAACACGCCGTCGGTGCCAGCGGTCTTGAGTTCTACCTTGACGCCGGCCACGCCAGTGCCGGTCTCGTCCTGGTAGCCATTGCGGTTGGTGTCCAGCCACACCTTGTCGCCGATGCTGCCACCCTTGGTGAAGCCGGCGTCGACGGTGTTGTTGATCTGGCCTTCGGTGAGCGTGTAGCAGCCCGTGAAGCCGTTGCTGCCGGCGTCCGAATCGAGCGCGTCGCTGCCCACGTTGGCGGTGCTCAGGATCGTGCCATCGTTGGAGATGAACTTGACCATGTAGTCGCCGGGCTTCAGGCCGCTGAAGCTGTAGTTGCCGTTGGCGTCGGTGGTCTTGGTGCCCACCAGCGTGCCGGGCTGGTCACCCACACCGCAGGTGTACAGCTCGACCTTGACGCCGGCCTTGCCGGTTTCGCCAGCGTCCTGCACGCCGTTGCCGTTGCTGTCGTTCCAGACCTTGTCGCCGAGGGTGGCGGGCTTGTAGAAGCCGGCATCGACGGTGTTGTTGGTTTCACCGGACGCCAGCATGTAGCAGCCGGTGAAGCCGCCTGCGGTGACATCGGAATCGAATGCGTCATTGCCGATGTTGCCGGTGGTGGCCACCGAGCCGTCGAAGGCCATGAACTGCACGATGTACTGGCCGGGCACCAGCTTGTCGAACTTGTAGTTGCCGTTCGCATCGGTGACGGTGCTGGCCACGAATCCCGCGGGCGTGCCGTCCTGGCACACATACAGGTTGACGACAACCCCGGCCTTGCCGCTTTCGCCCGCGTCCTGAATGCCGTTGCCATTGCTGTCGTTCCAGACCTTGTCGCCGAGCTTCGCGTATTTGTAGAAGCCCGAATCGATGGTGGCGTTGTATTCGCCGGCGCCGAGGTAGACGACGTTGGAGAGCGCGCCATCGCTGTTGGCGCCCGAGGCGGCGTTGCCATCGGCCTGCCGGGGGCTGGCCGCATCAAAGCCGGCAGGGCTGCTGAAGCGCACCTGGTATCCCAGGCCCGGTGTCAGGCCCTTGAAGCTGTAGTAGCCGTTGGCATCCGTTGCGGTGTTGGCGACCACCTCGTTCGCGCCGATGATGCCGTCGCCATTTGCATCGCGCACCAGTTGCACGGCAACGCCGGCGATGCCGGTCTCGCCCGCGTCCTGGATGCCGTCCGCATCGGCGTCGTGCCACACCCGGTCGCCGAGCTTGGCAGCGCGCGTCTCGACGATGACGTTCTGGTCGTGGATCTGCTCGCGGGTGACCGGGTCGATCACCACGGCAAGCACCTGGCCTACATCGGGCACGAAGTCGGCATGCGTGGTCGCGAGGCGGCTCAAGGCGCTGGTGTTGTCGGGGACTTGCGCCACCAGTCGCCAGATGGCCAACTGCACATCGTCGGCGGTATAGCCGGTGTCGCCCTCGCGGTAGTAATTGAGCAGCCAGTTGATGCTGCCGGCGTACTGGTAGGCGTTGTCCGCTGCGACCTCGTAGCCCGCGTAGCCGTTGCCGCTGTAGGGATAGCCGTTCTCATACATCAGCCGCACGAAGGGCTGGATGCACCAGCCGTTCAGTACGGTGCCCGACGCACCGAGCGGGGTGCTCGCATTGAACAGGACGTCGTAGTAGCTGTCGTTGCCCGGTCCGGGAGGCTTGGTGAATACGACGGGTGCGGAGAAATACGGAGTGGCCATGGCGATTGATCCTTTGCTTCAAGACAGAAGATTCCGGCGCGAGGCAATCGAAACCAAAGCTTCGACGACCCCGGCGACCGGCACGCAAGACAGGAAGGGATCAGGTGTGCGCTCACGTGCAGGCACGCTGCACGCCGATGGCTCAGGTCGAAGCCATCAAGCTGCGTATCGCGGCCGTTGCTGAAGTGACTGCTCCTGCCGTTGGCACGCATCCGGTGCTTCGACAGTGTTGTTGGTCCATCCCCGTCTCGAATCCAGCGACGCGTGTCGACTGGGCCCGATCAGGATCGTAAGCCGCAAGTAGTATTTTTTGCTTATCAATTCGAACTAGGCTGGACGTCGCGGGCCGCCGTGGCATCGGCGATCTGCTTCCTGCGATTGCCGCCCTGGCGTTCGAGCATCCATCCCGGGTACTCCGCAGGCAACCGGCCGGCATCGCCGATCTGCTGAAGCTCGGTGGCGCTCAGCACGACCTTCGTCGCGGCCATGTTGTCGGCAAGCTGGTCGGGCCGCTTGGCGCCGACGATCACGCTCGTCACCTGCGGCTGGTGCAGCAGCCAGGCCAGCGCGATCTGGGCGACGGACACGCCGTGCGCCTGCGCGATCGGCCGCATCGCATCGACGCAGTCCCAGGCCCGTTCGCGGTTCACCGGCGGGAAATCGAAGCTGGTGCGCCGGCTGCCTTCCTCGCCCTGCTGGTCGCGGCCGTACTTGCCGCTGAGCAGGCCGCCCGCCAGTGGGCTCCACACCATCAGGCCGAGGCCTTCGCTTTCGAGCATCGGCACGATCTCGCGTTCGAGGTAGCGGCCGGCCACGGTGTAGTACGCCTGCAGCGATTCGAAACGCGAGAGTCCCAGCCGATCGGCGATGCCAAGCGCCTTGACGATCTGCCAGGCGGCCCAGTTCGACACGCCCACGTAGCGCACGTGGCCCTGGCGCACGAGTTGGTCCAGCGCCCGCACCGTCTGCTCGATCGGCGTGGCCGGGTCGAAGCCGTGGACCTGGTAGAGGTCGATGTGGTCAAGCTGCAAGCGCTTCAGGCTCGCCTTCACGCCGTCCATGATGTGGCCGCGCGACGCGCCACGGGCATTGGGCCCGGGGCCGGTCTCTCCGAAGACCTTGGTCGCGACCACCACGCTCTCGCGCGGCACCTTGAGGTTCTTCAGCGCCTGGCCGGTGATCTGCTCCGACTGGCCTTCGGAGTAGACATCCGCGGTGTCGATGAAGTTGATGCCGCCGTCGAGCGCCGCGCCGATCAGGCGCTCTGCATCCGACTGCTGCAGTTCGCCGATCTTGTTCCAGAAGCCTCCGGTGCCGCCAAAGGTCATGGTGCCGAGGCACAGCTCCGAGACGTAGAGGCCGGTGCGGCCCAGTGGATGGTTGCGCATGAAGAGGCTCCGTTGGCGAAAAGCCAAGCAGCATAGGACTGCGGGCCAATGTAAACAAATCTTTACCAGCAAGGAACGAAACGTTCATCCCCGCTTCGTAGTCTCTCGTGTTGCTCAGCCACCGCCACAGCATCCATGCATACCGACCCGCGAATCCGTCCTCCGTTGAGCCTGGTTTCAACTTCTCCAGGAGTCGCCTGGTTCACCGGCTTGTCCGGTGCGGGAAAGTCCACCTTGGGCGCCGCGCTGCGCGAGCGGCTCGTGGCGCAGGGGGCGGCGGTGGCCATCCTCGATGGCGACGAGGTTCGAAGCGGATTGAGCGCGGGGCTGGGCTTCACCCCGGAAGACCGGATGGAGAACATCCGCCGCATCGCCCATGTCGCGCGGCTGCTGAGCGACCAGGGCATCTTCGTTATCGTGGCGGCCGTTTCGCCGTTGCGCACGCAGCGCGCGCTGGCGCGAAGCATCATCGGAGCGGCCTGGTTCGAGGTGTACGTCGATACACCCATGGCTGTCTGCGAGCAGCGCGACGTCAAGGGGCTCTATGCCCGCGCACGCCGCGGCGAGATAGCGCGCTTCACCGGCGTGTCGGATGCGTACGAGCCACCCGAGAATCCCGACTTGCTCATCGACACCTCAGAATGCGAGCTTGCCAAGGCGGTAGATTTTCTGGTTTTGTCCATTCGCACAGAAGGGCAGGCCGTTGCCTGACGGGCACTGCCTCTTCCCGTCACGCATGAAGCATCACCTGATCATTGGCGGCACCGGCCGCGCCGGCACCACCTTTCTCGTGCAATACCTGGATGGTTGTGGCCTGGACACGCACATCTCGCATCACGCCGACCACCGTGCGCACTACGACGAGAACGCCAACGCGGGGCTGGAGGATGTGCCGCTCGGCGACGCCGACACACCGTACGTGCTCAAGTCGCCCTGGCTCTACGAGTACGTCGAGCGACTGCTGGCGCGCGACGACATCGCGGTCGATGCGGTGATCCTGCCGATGCGCGGCATCGTCGAGGCCGCGACCAGCAGGACCCTCAACGAGTTGCGCGCCCGCGCCGCGTTGGACGGCCTGCCGCAGGATTGCCTGCTGTGGGAAACCTGGGGCACCACGCCGGGCGGCACCGTGTTTTCGCTCAACCCGATCGACCAGGCGCGCTTGCTGGCAGTGGGCTTCCACGAGCTCCTGCACAAGCTGGTGCAGAAGGACATCCCGGTCGTGATGCTCGACTTCCCGCGCTTCATCGAGGACCCTGCATACCTGTGCGCGAAGTTGCTTCCGGTGCTGGGAGGCAAGGTCTCGCCCGCCCATGCGCTCGACGTGCACCGCAGGCTGGCCGACCCGGCCAAGGTCAGGGTTGGCCGCGACCTGGCGGTGGACGCGGTGGACGCGGTGGCCGCGGGTTCGCGCGGGCAGGGCGCGGCGCTGGTGCGCGGCCCCGCATTTCCCCAGCCGGGGTCGCTCGATCGCATTGCACTGCGGCGCGAGCTGGACCGGCGCGGGGCGCGTATCGGCGAACTCGAGCGGCAGGTCGAGCAGCTGAAGCATGCTGGCCTCCGGCGCTGGATGGCCGCACCCATGCGAGGGGCTCTGCAGTGGGCGAATGAAGGGTTCAGGCGCTTTCGCAGGCTGATTTCAGCGCTGCAACATCCCGCTTGACCTCTTCAGCCTCGCCGGCATGGCGGCCATTGGACGTGTCGCTGTCGTCCAACATGCGGCCGGCGCCGTCCGCACGGTTACAGCTTGACCAGCGCAATTCCTTACAATATGTTGCGAATTCTGTGTCTTTGCCATTTCAATAGAAAAAGCGCCCCCAGTGAAAAATGCCTCGACAGCGGCACGTGTCGCATGGCTGACCGGACTCTCAGGCGCAGGCAAGTCGACCCTTGCCGCGGCTTTGCGTGATCGCTTCGTAGCCCAGGGCGCCGCCGTTGCGGTGCTGGACGGGGATGCGGTCCGCAACGGCCTGAGCCACGGTCTCGGGTTCAGTGCCGAAGATCGCATGGAGAACATCCGTCGCCTGGCGCATGTCGCGCGCTTGTTGAGCGACCAAGGCATCGTCAGCATCGTCGCCGCGGTGTCCCCGCTGCGCGGGCAGCGCACCCTGGCGCGCGAAATCATCGGGCCGGCCTGCTTCGAGGTCTACGTCTGCACGCCATTGGCCGTGTGCGAGCAACGCGACGTGAAGGGCCTCTACGCGCGTGCGCGCCGTGGCGAGATCCCGCTGTTCACCGGCGTCTCCGACGTCTACGAGCCGCCAGCCCATCCGGACTTGCGCATCGACACCTCGACCTGCGAACTCGCACTTGCGGTCGAATTGCTTTACTCATCCCTCGGCGAAGAGTTGCGGCGGGCCGTGGCCCAGGTCGCCAGCGTCTCATGAAACATCACCTGATCATCGGCGGCACCGGCCGCGCCGGGACCACCTTCCTGGTCCAGTACCTGAATGGTTGCGGCCTGGAAACGCACATCAGCAAGTACGGAAGCGCGTGGTACGACGAGGACGCCAACGCGGGGCTGGAAGACATGCCCATGGAACTGGGAGTCGACCACCCCTATGTGGTGAAGTCGCCCTGGTTCTACGAATTCGCCGAGCGCTTGCTGGCGCGCGATGACATCGTGGTCGATGCCGTCATCCTGCCGATGCGCGGCATCGTCGAGGCCGCAACCAGCAGGACCGTCAACGAGCTGCGCACCCGCTGCGCCAACGAGAAGGTGCCGGACGATTGCACGCTCTGGGAATCGTGGGCCGCTTCGCCGGGCGGCGTCGTGTACTCGCTCAATCCGCTCGACCAGGCGCGCTTGCTTGCCATGGGATTCCACGAGGTCGTGCATGCGCTGGTCAAGCGCGACATTCCGATCGTGCTGCTCGACTTTCCCCGCTTTGTCGAGGACGCTGAATACCTCTGCGCGAAGTTGCTGCCGGTGCTCGGCGACAAGGTATCGCGACAACGGGCGCTCGATGTTCATCGACAGCTGGCCGATCCGGGCAAGGTCAGGGTCGGGCGCGACCTGGCCGTCGATGCGGGTGGGGCTGGTCCGCGTGCGCCGGTGTCCGGTCCGAACTTTCCGGACTATGCGGCCCAGGATCGGATTGCACTGCGGCGCGAACTCGCCAGGGCGCGGGCGCATTCCGCTGACCTGGAGTGGCAACTAGCGCAGTTGAAGAACTCGATGGCGAACGCGGCGCCCGGGGACTGGAAGGCGGCGCTGAGGCATGCGGCGACCCTGTTGCTTGAGGGCTTCCGGCGCCCCAACTCGCCAGGCCTGGGCCGCTGACGCCGGAGGCGGCGGTTCAGGCTTCGGCGTAGGCTGATTTCAGCGCCGCGACATCCAGCTTGACCATCTTCAGCATCGCCGACATGACGGCGTTGGCCTTGGCCGCGTCCTTGTCTTCGAGCATCTGGCCGAGCGCCTTGGGCACGATCTGCCATGACACGCCGAACTTGTCCGTGAGCCAGCCGCACTGCGAGGGCTGGCCGCCTTCGAGCAGCCGGTGCCAGAAGTGATCGACTTCGTCCTGCGTTTCGCAGGTGACGAAGAGCGAGATGGCCGGCGTGAACTTGAACATCGGCCCGCCGTTGAGCGCCATGAATTCCTGCCCGTCGAGCTCGACGTTGGCGGCCAGCACCGAGCCCTTCTTGCCTGGACCGGCATCGCCATAGCGCTTGACGTTGTAGACGCGCGAGTTCTTGAAGATAGCTGCGTAGAAGTTGAGTGCTTCTTCGGCCTGGCCGTCGAACCAGAGGCAGGGGGTGATCTTTTGCATCGGGCTTTCCTTTCGTCGCTGATCAGGATGGATGGAGGTGTTGCGCGAGCTTTTCGAAGGTCTGGGTCCATCCGCCTTCATGGCCGTCGCGCGCGGCCTGGTCGAAGAATTGCGTGTGCACGAAGTTCATGCGCGTGCCGGTCGGCGTCTTCACGAAATCGATGGTGACCAGCGATTCGCGCTCGGGCGTGCTGCGCCAGGCCCAGCTGAACTGCAGGCGGCGGTGCGGCGTCACGTCGAGGTAGTAGCCGCTGACGCTGTGCTGTTCGCCGTCGGGCGTGTGGAACTCGACGCGGAAGTAGCCGCCCGTGCGCACGTCGGTCTCGGCATGCGTCACCGAGCCGGGCTCGCCGGGGCCGAACCATTCGACTAGCGCTTGCGGGTCGGTCCACGCGCGCCAGACTTTTTCGGGCGAGACGGGGTAGTGGCGTTCGAGGCGGAGTTCGGGGCGTTCGCGGGTGGGGGCGGCGATGTCGGAGCCATTGGAGTCGGGCATGACGTGGTTTCCTCCTGGTTGTGGAGATAGCGGCCGAGCGCGTCGAGCCGCGCGTTCCAGAACTTCTCATATCGGGACAACCACACGGCGGCCTCCTGCAATGGTGCGGCCGACAGCTCGCAGCGCACCACGCGGCCTTCTTTCGAGCGGGCGATCAGCCCCGCGGCTTCAAGCACGCGCAGGTGCTTCATGAAGCCGGTCAGCGACATGGCGTGCGGCTGCGCCAGTTCCGAGATGCTCAGGTCGCGCTGGCCCAGCGCGATCAGCACATCACGCCGCGTGCGGTCGGCCAGCGCGGCGAAGACAAGGTCGAGATCGGGGTCTGATAACTGAACCATCAGGTTAAGTATTGAGTCGATGCGGCCTTCTTGTCAAGCGTGCGGAAATTCGCACGCCAAGGAGTCAGGTTCGGACGCGGCGGACCTGCACCGTGGCGGTCAGGCCCTCGTACGCGTCGGCTTCACCGAACCAGCTTCCCGAAATCGGCGTTGCCAGGGCCGGGTCGCGGGCCACGCCGACGCGGATCAGCTGGCTGCTGCCCATGAGGTTGTTGGTCGGGTCGTAGGCGACCCAGCCGGCACCGGGCAGATAGGCATGCAGCCAAGCGTGCGTGGAGCCCGCGCCGACGGTAACGCCGCTCGCGGCGTCTTTCGCATCCTCTGCGTCCTGTGTTTCCGGTGCTTCCGGCGCGTCCTCTGTGTCCTCCGCGGCGGAGGGCGTGTCCAGCGCCGCGTCGTAGAGGTAGCCTGAGACGAAGCGCGTCGCCACGCCGAGCCGCCTGGCGGCTTCCATCATCAGCAGCGCGTAATCGCGGCAGCTGCCGGAGCCGAGGTTGAGGGTTTCGAGCGGGCTCTGCGTGCCTTCCTCGTCGCGCGCCTTGTAGGTGAGCGTCTTGCCGATGTGCGCGTTCATGCGGGCCAGCACCTCGCGTGTGCTGTTGGGCTCGTCGGTGTAGAGGAACTGGTGCGCCCAGCGGATGAGCGTGCCGTCGGGGTCGGGATGGTGCGGGCGCAGGTAGTGCTCGAGGTCCAGGCGGTCCTCGATCGAATAGGCGAAAGGCAGGAATTCGGCGGCCGGATCGAGTTCGCTCAGCGGGTCGTCGGCGGCGGGCACCTGCTCGATGGTGAAGGAACAGACCACCTTGAGCTCGGTCGCTTCGCCGAGCGGCTGCACCAGCGCGACGGAGTTGGAGTGCGGGTCCTGGATCAGCCGCACATTGGCGCGCGGGCTCACTTGCAGGTCGGTGGCGAGCACGCGCAGGTCGTGGCTGTCGCGCGGGCGGAACATCACGCGGTGCAGCCCGAAGGTGACGGGCTGGTTGTAGCTGTAGATGGTGGTGTGCTGGATGTCGTAGCGGGTGTGCATGGGAGATTCTCGGGTATGTCGCAAAGACTCGCGTTCATGGGCTGCATGGCATTTGGAGCGCGATGCCGGCAACGGCAGAATGCGCGCACCGCATGACAAGCCTTCTGCTGTTCTACATCCTCGACCTCGCCGGCACCTTCGCGTTCGCCTTCAGCGGCGCCGTGGCGGCGCGCAACCGGGGGCTGGATGTCTTCGGCATCTTCGTGGTCGCGTTCATCGTGGCGTGCGGCGGCGGGGTGGTGCGCGATGTCTGCATTGGCGCGGTGCCGCCGGCGGGGCTTTCGGATTGGCGCTATATCGCGATCTCGTCGGTCGCGGCCTTGATGGCGATGTACTCGCGCATCGTGCGGGAGCGGCTGGAGCAGCCCATCGTGCTGTTCGACAGCCTCGGCCTCGGGCTCTTCGCCGTCACGGGCGCGCAGAAGGCCATGATCTATGGACTGACTTCCGAAGGCGCGGTGATCCTGGGCGTGCTGACGGCCGTGGGCGGCGGCATCGCGCGGGACATCCTGCTCAATCGCGTGCCGGCCATCCTCAAGGGCCAGATCTATGCGCTGGCGGCGCTGGCCGCGGCCTTGATCGAAGTGTTCGGGAACCGCGCGCACTGGCCGGCGGACCGCCGTGCGGCGGCTGCGCTGGCGACCTGCTTCGTGCTTCGGTACCTTGCCGTGCGCTTCAACTGGCACCTGCCGCGCTTCGTCAAGCCGCCGGATGATGACGATTCGGAGAAGTAGCTTTTAGCCTCTAGCGCAGCACCAGCACAGGCGTATTCGAATGCGTCAGCACGTGCAGGGTCTCGCTGCCCATCAGCAATCGCTTGAGGGTCCGGCGGCCGTGCGAAGCCATCACGATCAGGTCGCAGTTGTGCGTGGTCGCGGTCTCGATGATGGACTCTGCTACCTGGTTCGATGGAACCACTGCCGATTCGACATTGCGCACCCCCTTGTTCAGGGCACTCGCCTTGACGGCATCGACCAGCCCGTGCGCCGCCGAGACCGACCGGTGGCGCATCTCCTCGACCTGCATCTGGCTCAGGACCGGAGAGCCTTCGAAGTAGCTGTGCGGCTCCAGGTGAGCCACGGTGACGGCGCACAAGTCGGCGCCGCAAAGCAGGGAAAGCTCGATGGCCTTGCCGACGGCCTGTTCCGACAGGGGGGAACCATCGGTGGCCACAAGAATTCGCTTGAACATGGGCTTCTCCCAAGGCTGGATGAAGCGGCCATTGGACTGCGATCTTCGGGGGAGCGAAAGGGATATTCGTGGTGCGCGCGTCGTTCGGCGCGCGGGGGTCAAGGCAGGCGGCGTGTGTCGAGGGCTTGCGCCATCGCCGCCGCGAGGGGCAGGGGCTCCGCGTGCCAGTGCGCGGCCAGCAGCTCCGCGCACAGCGCCGCGAAGGTCAGCCCGCGCGACCCGAGCGAGGTGCAGACCCACAAAGCGGGCTGGCCGGGCAGAGGGTCGGGCAGGGGGCCAGGCAGGGGACCGACCAGCGGTCGGCGATCTCCGGAGGCGCAGCGCACGCCGGTCCATGGCGTCGCGTCCTCGATGCCGCCGGCAAACGCCGACGCCAAGGCCGCTGCGGCTTGCGGGTGCAGCCGTGCGAGGCGTTCGCGATTGGCTTCGGTGTCCGCGGGGCGCGGCGCCAGGTCGACGCTGTCACGGTCGAAGGTGGCGCCGGTCAGCCAGAGGGCGCCATCGCCGTCCGGCACGCCCGCGATCAAGTGGCCATCGCCGTTGATGGGGATCTGCGGCAGGTCCGTTCCTGGAGGCAGTCGTCCCCATTGGACCTGGCCACGCACCGGCTGCAAGGGCAGGGAAGGGGCGAAGCGGGCGCTCTCGAAGCCGGCAGCGATGACCACGCGATCGAATCCGCTCACAAGTCGATGCGGCGCTGCATTCGTGACTTGAGCGCTCGCGGGAGATGGGGCGGGCGCGGCCGTGTCCGGGGCGGTCCTCAGCGGGTGATCACCCGCGGCAAGGAGTTGCCAGCAGCCGTCGATGGCCGCGATGCGTTCGATATCGCAGTCGGGCACCAGGCGTACGCCCGGCGTTGCCAGCCAGGCTTCCACCAGCGCGCGCGGGCGCACCCAGCCGGCGCGGCGGTGCCAGAGCGCTGCGGTATCGGTGGGGAGTTGCGCGGCGGCGAGTCGCGCAGCATCGGCAGGCCATGAAAGGTTTGGACCCCCTGCGCTCCAGCCGGGTGGCACGCGGGTGTCGCCATCGGCCCGGCGCTCCAGCACGCCGCTGGCACGCCAGTCGCGCCCTTCGACGAGGCGCGCCTCCAACTGTTGCCAGGTCGCGCGGATGCCGGCGCGCGTCAGGCGCGAGAGCAGGGCATCGTCGGGCGAGACATGCGGGGCGAGCACGCC